>DPJL01000288.1 GCA_003543035.1 Micromonosporaceae bacterium
GGCGAGCCGCACCACTCCACGTCGGGCCAGCCCGACCACAAAGCCATGACCGCCGCCGACGCCTTGCGTCGGCAGCACAGCGATGGTCATGTCAGCCCGCTGCGCTCGGACCGGGTCGACGAGTGGGGCAGCATAGACAGCGGTATCGCCCAGATCCGCATCGAGGAACAACAGATGGCGTGGCGTTGCGCCCCCCTCCCGAGCGTCCACGGCGCCGACCGCGCAGGCACCGAGCACCATGGCAGCGGCCTTGCCCTGAGGCCGATAGTGGCTTACCACCACAGCACCAGCATGGGTGGCCACATCACGCGTACGATCAGTGGAACCGTCGTCGGCCACCACAACGAGGTCGACACCGTCGATCTGGAACGCCGCACAAACTGTGGCGCCCACCCGGCGCACCTCGTTTCGGGCCGAGATCACGACCGCCACATCGCCACCTGCGCCCGCGACACCGAGCCGAGCCAACCGCGACAACTCATCGACGGACATGCCGTCATTGTTGCCCGCGCGCGCACCACATGACAGCGTCGGGCAGGCAACGACGTCGACTCATTCTGATCACCGCCCGGTGAACAGCGTCCACGCACCGCCCGGTGTCCTACGACGGTGGTTCGCCGGTGGCAATGACCTCGTCGCGATCGCGGACGTGGTTGTGCACCGTGGGCGGCACGCGCAGTCGATCGTCGTCGTGGCACAGTCGCCGCAACTCGGCGAAGGCGGTGTCCGGCGTCCGGGTGAGCGCGGCGAGGTGGTCGAACAGGGCACGACGGTCGTCGTCGATATGCTCGTCAGGCGCCGGCATCGCACCCCAGACGTCCCACGGCAGCAGCTCGATGTTGCTTAGCGCGGCGGCGTCGCGCATGAGGTTGCCGGCGATCCACCAATAGCCCGCCTCATTGGTAAGGCTGAGGCCGAACGTGTCCGGGTCCGCTGCCCCGGCGCGGCATCGAGCCCACGCCTCGCCGGCGATCAGGAAACGGTCGCGGGGCACGTCGGTAACGTCGAAGTCGATTGGGAACATGTCGCGTTGTCGCTCGTCGATCTGCGCGTCAACGAGAATCCAGCGCTGTTGCCGGGCGTGCCAGTACTCGCAGACCCAGTGATCCTCGAAGATGCCGTTGACGAAGTATCCACCAAAGCCACAACGGGCCCGGGCGGGAATGCCGTGAGCCCGCAGCATGGCGACCATGAGCACCGTGAACTGCCGGCAGTTGCCGGCGACTCGGTCCGGCGCCGCCCGCGCGGTGTCCAATGGACGGTTGTCGCGGGCCGTGATGTGCTCCAGCAGCCGCTCCACTGGCCGGATGTGCACGCTGTCGCGATCCTCGTCGGACAGCGTCACCCCGTAAGCTGACGCGATGTGTTCGTGCACCAGCAGGCCGTGCGCGACGGCAGCGAGGCCGGCGATGTCGTCGCGTTGGAAGAGGGCATCGTCAGTCAGTTCATGGCCAAGCCGGACCAGTTCGTGAATCTGCTCGACCACGGTGCCGGCTCGCTGAAGGACAACTTCCTGGAGTGGAAGTGGAAGCAGGCCCTCACCTCAGACGGCAAGAAACTCGTAGGGCTCGGCACTGACATCGGTGCGCAGGGCATGTGCTACCGCACCGACCTGTTCGCCAAGGCGGGCCTTCCCACCGACCGCGAACAGGTTGGGGCGCTGTGGCCAACGTGGGACGCATACATCGCGACCGGGAAGAAGTTTGCTCAAGCCAAGACCGGAGCCAGCTTCTTCGACTCGGCCGGCTCGCCCGGCGGTGCCTACATAAACATGCTTATGCAGCAAGGCGACCACACCTACTACGACACTTCCAACAAGCTGGTCATCGACACCAACCCAGGCGTGAAGGTGGCCTGGGACAAGACGGTCGAGATGATCGGGGCCGGGCTGTCGGGCAACATCGCGCCGTGGAGTCCACAGTGGAACGCCGGGTTCAAGGACGGCAAGTTCGCCACCATCGGCTGCCCGTCGTGGATGCTCAGCACCATAGAGAAGCAGGCGGGCCCGGAGAACGCAGGCAAGTGGGACGTTGCCCGGGTGCCTGGTAACGGGGCCGTGCGCGGTGGCTCTTTCCTGGCCGTGCCGACCCAGAGCAAACATGCTAAGGAAGCAGCCGAGCTGGCGAAGTTCTTGACCAGTCCGCAAGGGCAGACCGCGGCTTTCAAGGCGAAGAGCAACTTCCCGTCCTCACCCCAGGCGATCGACGACCCGGCGGTGCAGAGCTTCACCAATCCCTACTTCAACAACGCACCGGTGGGGAAGATCTTCGGGGCCAGTGCGAAGGCGCTTCGGCCGGTCTACCTCGGGCCAAGCAACAACCCTGTCAACGATCGGGTGGGCAGCGCCCTGACCGCGGTCGAACAGGGCAAGCTCACCGCGGATGAGGCCTGGAAGAAGGCAGTCGACGACGCCAAGCGCGTCTGAGCAAACCGTGGGGGCGTCACTCGGGCGCCCCCACTTCGAGCCACAGCAAGAGGGATACACGTTGGTGACCACTAAAGCCTCGCCGTACTTGTTCATCGCACCGTTCTTCGTGATCTTCGGTGTGTTCGGTCTGTTCCCGCTCGGGTACACCGCCTGGGTCTCGCTTCACGATTGGGGCCTGGCGGGCAACGACGGCTTTGTCGGCCTCGACAACTACACCGCACTGTTCGGCGACCCTGACTTCTGGAATGCGGTCGTCAACACCCTCGGCATGTTCGTGCTGGCCACGGTTCCCCAGCTCACGCTCGCCCTGATGCTGGCCAGCCTGCTCAACCGGAGCCTGCGGGCACTGACGTTCTACCGGATGGGAGTGCTGGCGCCGATTGTCACGTCGGTTGCCGCGGTGGGCATCGTCTTCAGCCAGATATTCGACCGCGATGCCGGGCTCGTCAACGGATTGCTCGGGTTGGTAGGCGTGGACGCGATCGACTGGCAGGCCGATAAGTGGTCCTCCTGGATCGCCATTTCCACCATGGTGAACTGGCGGTGGACCGGCTACAACGCGCTGATCTATTTGGCCGCGATGCAATCGATCCCACGGGACCTGTATGAGGCGGCGGAAATCGATG
>DPJL01000031.1:0-11529 GCA_003543035.1 Micromonosporaceae bacterium
ACGTCCTCTGGGTTCTCTACGATCGAGTGCTCAACGTGGCCCCGGATCGCCTAGAGGATCCGGAGCGGGACCGGTTCCTGCTCTCAAAAGGTCATGGCGTAGCCGGGTACTACGCCGTGCTCGCCGCCAAGGGCTTCATTCCCGAAGCCTGGCTGGACGACATGGCCGGCCCGACGAGTCCGCTTGGACATCACCCAGACCGGCTCCGGGTACCAGGAGTGGAGATCAGCTCCGGCTCCCTCGGCCACGGTCTCGGGTTGGCCGTCGGCACCGCACTCGCCCTGAAGGCCCAGGGTCTTCTGAAGCCGCGAATCTTCGTGCTGCTGGGCGATGCCGAGCTCGACGAGGGCAGCAATCATGAAGCCATAGCGTACGCCGGGGCCATCGGTCTGGACTCGCTCACCGCGATTGTCATCGACAACAGCTCGGCGACATACGCCCCGCCAAACGGCCTCGGCTCACTATTCACCGTGCACGGATGGGCATCGTCCACTGTGGACGGACGGGACCATGACGCGATTCACAACGCCCTCCTGAAGCCGGGGCCACATGTGGTTGTCGCACGCGTTGAACAGGCAGGGAGCTGACATGCGCGAGAGGTTCATCAAAGAAACGCTTGAGATCCTCGACGAGGATCCGCGGGCGGCGCTTGTCCTGGCCGAGATCTCGGCGGACCCCTTCGCCAAGGCCTTCGTGAACCACCCCGATCGCGCGATCAATGTGGGGATCAGGGAGCAGCTCATGATCGGGGTCGCCGGAGGGCTTGCCCTCAATGGGATGCGACCGATCGCGCACAGCTACGCCACTTTCCTCATCGACCGCGCCTACGAGCAGATCAAG
Organism: Micromonosporaceae bacterium; assembly: GCA_003543035.1. Classification (GTDB taxonomy): domain Bacteria; phylum Actinomycetota; class Actinomycetes; order Mycobacteriales; family Micromonosporaceae; genus Rhizocola. Next base: position 841 of record DPJL01000031.1, read on the forward strand.
CTCGACCTGAAACACCAAGGGGTGGGCGCGATCCTGGTCAGTGTTGGTGCCTCATATGACGGCGCGCAAGCGGGCTACACCCACATGTCGCCGATGGATGTGTCGCTTCTGGACACGTTGCCTGGCTGGCAGGTACACACACCTGGTCATCCGGATGAGGTCGGCCCGCTGCTGCGCGCGGCCATGACCCACGACGAGCCTGTCTATATCCGGCTTTCCACCAAGGTCAATGCCCAGGCGCACCCGGATGCCATGCGGCTCAAGGTGATCCGGCCTGGCGGCAAGCGTGTCGTGCTCGCGGTCGGGCCGATGCTACAGCCGGTATTGGATGCCACCGAAGGGCTCGATGTCACGGTTGTCTACACCCACACGCCAAGGCCCTTCGACCATGTCGGGCTCAGCGAAATCGGGGGCGCTGAGCCCGACGTGGTCGTTGTGGAGCCTTACCTGGAAGGGACTTCGGCGCATCTGGTCGCGGAAACCTTTGCGGGCCGGGCGTTTCGGCTCCAGAGCATCGGAGTTAAACCGCAGGACCTGCATCGTTACGGAACGCCGAAGGACCATGCTCGCTGGCACGGTCTTGACCCCGCGACACTGCGAGAGTCCATCGGCTGACCGCGATCACGTCGACGGGCGCATCCCAGCGCCCGTCGACGCGGACAGCCGAGCCGGTGTGGAAGGCGTCAACGCCACCTTCCAGAAGCGCCGATAGGTGTTGCTCCCGCAGCACGCCACCGGCGAGAATCCTTGGCTCCGAACGCAATCCGGCCTCGGCGATCAGAGTGTCGATCCCTTCCCCGACACCGAGCGGACCACCCGACGTAAGCACGAAGTCCAGGCCCGGGAGATCTTCGATCGCTTGCCAGGCAGCCGCTCGGTCGGTCGCGTGGTCGAGCGCCCGGTGGAATGTCCAGCTACAGCCATCAATGACTTCGAGGAGCGCTGCTACCGACTTCACGTCCACAGCGCCGCGGTCGTCGAGGAAACCGAGCACGAACTCGTCTGCCCCGTTGGCGCGGAGCTCCTTCGCGGCATGGCGGAGAACTCCCACCGCACCGGCCGCGTAGCCGTCCTGCTGCCTGATCATCACGCGGATAGGAAGATCGGTCGCGGCCCTCACCGACACAAAGGTTTCGACGCTTGGCGTGAGGCCACCCCGCAGCATGTCGCTGACCAGCTCGATCCGGTCGGCGCCGCCCGCCTGCGCATTGCGGGCATCGGTGGCATCGAGGCTGATAACTTCCAGAATCGGGCTAGACACGACGGCATCATTGCATACCGGCGACGCGGGTTCGCCGGTATGCAATCCGTCAGGTGATTAGAGAGGCCGGACGATGGACTGGGTCCACGTCGTCATGTAACTAATGTTCGGATCAAGAGTTGGCCCCGCGGTGGCCTGGATGATGGTTACCTCCGGGCCTAGCCAGCCGCTTGCCCGTCCCACCGCGCGCCCGGTCACCGGGTCGAAGAGAATCTCTTCAACGGTTTCGTTTTCGGTATGCCGAATGGCCACCAGCCGCTGTCCATTGAAGACAGTGTCGCGAACGGACAGGCCATTCATTCCGGCAAAGGAGCGCAGCAGCGCAGCCCTGGTCTGCGGGGTGAGGGCGATCTCACCGGAGAAGTAGAGGTTGGCCATCGCATCCCAGAGCTGGTGGTCCACGCTCCACGACTTATGCGTCCCGACCTCCCGGCGCAAGAGCTTCAGCAGCTTGCCCGGGTCGGTAGGCAGCCCTGCCAGCCACTGCGGAGTGGGTTGGAGCAATCCCGGCCCCTTGTCCCGCAACCAATCCCGCTGCTCCTCGACGGTCGGAAGGGTGGGCACAGACCCGTCCCCATCCCGCACCACAATGAGCCCCTGCGGGTCGAGCCACAGGTTGGCAACCTGGCGCTCGATGCGCAGTGTGTTCATGTCGGCGCCACGTGACACGGAGGCCCAGCCGTCTCCCTCAAGGTGGATCAGCTGGCCCGGCGGAATCGGAGTCGCCGTCCCGGTAGCGGCCGCAGCGGCCAAGGTATTGAGCGCGTCCACGACATCCGGGGAAGCGGACGGCGTGAACCTTCGGCCGGGCTGTAGTAGGGCCGTCGCACCACCGGCCGCCACGACCAGACCGGCCGCGGCGACCGGGATGAGGAAGCGCCGCCGGGAAACGCTTGGTCTGGCGACGGCTTCGAGCTGGGTGATCCGGTACCAGGCACGCGTCACCGACTCGTCGGTCGGTTCGCTCGCGAGCTGGCGGACGGCAAGCACATCGGGTTCGGTCATGGCTGGTCTCCCAACGACGAAAGAGCGGAGCGGACCTTCGTCCGGGCCCGGTGCAGGGCGGAGCGGACGGATCCGAGCGGGATGTTCAGGGCGACGGCGATCTCGGCGTACTCGAGCTCCGCGATCGCAAACAGGAGCAGGACTTCGCGTTGCCGGCGCGGTAGTCGAGCCAGCACGTCGGCAACGCGTGCCACGCTTCGCTGAGCATCGATCCGGTCGGCGTTGGGCCCGTCCACCGCGGCTGGGCGCAACGCGGCAAGGGCGCGGAGAGCACGCAGCTCGGTGCGCTTGTGCCGGCGTAACAGGTTGGTGCAGATGCCGTAGAGCCATGGCAGCAGGTCGCCACGTGCCGGGTCGTACCGGTGGCGCTGTTCATAAGCGGCGAGGAAGGTTTGCGCCACGATATCTTCGGCCACGTGCTCGCCAACCCGTTGCGTGGCATAGCGCAGCAGATCGCGCGCATAGCGTTCGAACATGCCCCCGATATCGGCTGGGCCAAGCAAAGTGGCCGGTGCGGTCATACTCCTACTTGCCCGCACCGGCCAACCGTGTTCCCCGTTTAGCCGAAAAGTTTTGGCAACGTGTCAGTCCACGCGGAGCGCAGCTCGTCGAGCGGCACTTCGAACTGGTCTTTGACCACCAACGCCTTGCCCCCGGTTGCGCCGAGGACGGTAAGCGGGATCTCCTGCTCGGCCACCAACGCCTCGAACGCTTGGCGGTGGCCGATCGGGACGGAAACCAGTACCCGACTTGCCGACTCGCTGAAGAGGGCAACGAACGCATCCTCGCCAACCGAGACCGACGCGCCGATTCCCTTGCGCAGACACGATTCCACCAGCGCCTGAGCCAGACCGCCGTCGGACAGATCGTGCGCCGAGCGCACCAGCTCGGATTCGGCGGCGCGGGCCATCAGCCCGGCGATCGCCTGCTCGCGACCGAAGTCCACCTTGGGGGGACGCCCACCCAGGTGCTCGTGCATCACCCAGGCCCACTCCGAGCCGGAGAACTCGGCCGTGGTCTCGCCCAGCAGGAAGAGGATGTCACCTTCGTGGCTGAAGCCCATCGGGATCCGCTTGGCCACATCTTCAAGCACGCCAAGCACTCCCACGATCGGGGTCGGGTGGATCGCCACCGCCCCGGTCTGGTTGTAGAAGCTGACGTTGCCGCCGGTGACCGGAATCCCGAGCTCCTGGCAGCCATCGGCAAGGCCGCGCACCGCCTCGGCGAACTGCCACATGACCGCCGGGTCTTCGGGCGAGCCGAAGTTCAGGCAGTCGGTGACGGCAACCGGGTCGGCACCGGTGACGGACACATTCCGGAAAGCCTCGGCAAGCGCAAGCCGAGCCCCGTCATAAGGATCCAGCCGGGTGTACCGGGAATTGCCATCAACAGACAGCGCCACGCCAAGCCCGGTTTCCTCGTCGATCCGGATGATCCCGGAATCCTCAGGCTGCGCCAGGATCGTGTTGCCCAGCACATACCGGTCGTATTGCTCGGTCACCCAGGTCTTGTCGCAAAGGTTGGGCGACGCGATCATGCGTAGCAGCGTGTCGCGAAGCTCCTCCGGCGACTCGGGCCGGGGCAGCGTCTCGGCCCGGTCGGCCTGCAACAGGATCAGGTCGGCGGGCTCGCGCAGCGGCCGGGCGTAGATCGGCCCGTCGTCGGCGAGGCTGCCCGGCGGCACGTCGACCACCGTTTCCCCGTGCCACGTCACGCGAACGCGGCCGGTGTCGGTAACCGTGCCGATCGGGGTGGCGATAACTCCCCACACGGAAGCCACATTGAGCACAGCATCCAAATTGGACGGCTCGACGATGAAGAGCATCCGCTCCTGGGACTCGCTGGCCAGCACCTCATGCGGCTCCATCGAAGCCTCGCGCAGGTGGACCTTCTCCAGCTGGACATCCATTCCGGTGCCCGCAGCCGCGGCGGTTTCGGTCAGCGCACAGGTCAAACCGGCGCCACCGAGATCCTGCACGCCCACGATCAGTTTGTTGTCGTAGAGCTCCAGGCACGACTCGATCAACAGCTTCTCGGTGAACGGATCGCCCACCTGCACACTGGGCCGCCGCTGCTCCGAGCCCTCGTCGAAGGTGGCGCTCGCGAGCACGGAGACCCCGCCGATGCCGTCGCGCCCGGTCTTGGCACCCATCAGGACGACGATATTGCCCGGGCCGGTGGCCGCCTTGTTCTGTAGGCGATCGGAGGGGAGCACGCCGAGGCATAGCGCGTTCACGAGCGGATTGCCTTGGTACGACGGGTCAAAGACCACTTCGCCGCCGATGTTCGGCAGGCCGAGGCAGTTTCCGTAGCCGCCGATGCCGCTCACGACTCCGGGCAGGACTCGTTTGGTGTCAGGGTGATCCGCCGCACCGAAGCGCAGCGGGTCCATTACCGCGACCGGCCGGGCGCCCATGGCGAGGATGTCGCGCACAATGCCGCCGACTCCGGTGGCCGCACCCTGATGAGGTTCCACAAAGGACGGATGGTTGTGCGACTCGACCTTGAAGGTCACCGCGAGCTTGTCAGTCACCGCGATAACGCCCGCATTCTCACCGATCCCGGCGAGCATGCGGTCAGATGGCGGTGCCTTCTCCCCGAACTGCTTCAGATGCACCTTGCTCGACTTGTAGGAGCAGTGCTCACTCCACATGATCGAATACATCGCGAGCTCGGACTGGGTGGGACGGCGCTCCAGGATCTGCCGGATCCTGGCGTACTCATCCTCTTTGAGACCAAGCTCGGCCCACGGCTGCAGCTCTTCGGGCGTGGACTCGGCCTGCTTGACGGTATCGATGCTCATTCGCTTTCACTCCCCAAGTCCAGCAGTTTCTCTTGGGGAGGAACGCCACCCGCGAGGTGCTTCAGGATCGACGTGAAGAAGCCGAGGCCATCCTGCGATGGGCCGGTCAGCGCCTCGACCGCATGCTCCGGATGCGGCATGATCCCGAGAACATTGCCCGCCTCATTGCGGACCGCCGCGATGTCGCGCATCGAGCCGTTTGGGTTGCCGCCCACATAGCGGGCGACGATCTGACCGTTGGCCTCCAACGCATCCAGTGTCCCGGCGTCGGCGACGAAACATCCCTCACCGTTCTTGACCGGGATCAGGATCTCCTGCTCTGCCTCATAATCGCCGGTCCACGCGGTGCCCACATTCTCAAACTTGAGCACCTGGTCGCGATTGCGGAAGTGCAGATGCTGGTTGCGGGTCAGCGCGCCGGGCAACAGGTGTGCCTCACACAGGATCTGGAAACCGTTGCAGATGCCCAGAACGGGCAGGCCATCAGCGGCTTCCTTTTTGATCGTCTCCATCACCGGAGCGAACCGGGCGATCGCGCCACAGCGCAAATAGTCGCCATACGAAAAGCCACCGGGAAGCACCACGGCGTCGATGCCGTGCAGATCGGGGTCGGCGTGCCAGAGTCGCACGGCCTCGGCGCCGGCGAGCCTCGCGGCCCGAGCCGCGTCACGATCATCGAGCGACCCGGGGAAGGTCACCACGCCAATCTTCACGACTCGACCTTGACATGGAAGTCTTCGATAACCGGGTTGGCCAGGAGCTTGTCCGCGATCTCGCGGGCCCGCTCCAGGTCGGCCTCCCCTTCGAACTCGATCTCGACACGGCGGCCGATGCGGACCGAGGCGACGTCGCTGACGCCTAGGCGGGGTAGGGCGTTGGCCACGGCCTGTCCCTGAGGGTCGAGAATTTCAGGCTTGAGCATGACGTCAACCACGACGCGAGCCACGGGGATCTCCTAGTATGCGGTGCTCCATGGCGACCGGTCCTCGCCTCGCGAGGAGCACGGATGCTCCTCTAGGCCCGGTCCGGCCGACCTCGTGCGGGCTTGACCAGCCTACCGGCAAGATGACAGGTGGCCATCATGGGGCATCAGAAGGCTGAGACGGCCGTCACTATCGCGAGGACCAGGCAGACCGTCGCGCCGACGTATCGGATGAAGGTCAACTTCACCCGTTTGAGCAACCATCTGCCGAGGAGCACGGCCAAACCCGAGACCGTGGCCAGGCCAAGCCAGCCGCCCAGGCCGGTCGCCACCGGATCACTACCGCTCGCCACGAGACCGGCGATCAGCAGCTGGGAAAGATCACCCCACTCGGCGGCGAACAGCACCAGGAAACTCGCCCCGATCGCTCTTATCCCGGTCTTCGGCTCGGTGACTTTGGCCTGATACTCCTGCTCGTGTTCCTTCTCTTGGGTGTCAGCCTTTCGGGCGCCCCGGGCCAGCACGATCGCCCCGATCAGGAAGAGTCCTGCCGCGACCAGCTGCACCGGTTGCTGCGGCAATTTCGAGATCAAATGCCCGGCGCCTACCGCCACTGCGCATTGCACCGCAAATGCCAGCACCACGCCGATCCAGGTTTGCAGCGGCGGGTACCGGGTGGAAAGCACCAGGGTGGCCACGAACGTCTTGTCCGGCAGCTCAACCGGGAAGATCGCGATGAACGCCACCAGCATCGCCCCGACGAACTCCACGATCGTTTACCTTATGTCAGTGACGACCCCTTCTTACGGCCCCTCTTATGGTGTTGACCCCGCCTCCGGCTTGCCGCTCTCCGACAAGAGCAAGCTGATCGCCGGTCTGCTGCAGATCCTGCCCGGCTTCATCCTCGGCCTCGGCGGCATCGGCAGGTTGTATGCCGGCTACACCACCTTGGGCATCATTCAACTGGTCGCGACCGTGATCGGGTGGGTCTCATTTTGGTGTGGCTTCGTCCTATTGCTGCCCTTCTTCGTCTTCGGGGCCATCTGGCTCTGGTTCATCATCGACGGCATCGTGCTGCTGGCGGGCCGACCGGTCGACCCGCAGGGCAGACTGCTGCGCAACTAGCAGTTACCGTTTGGCATGCCCCGCGATGTGACCCTCGTCCTCCTCGACGGCAGGGTGCTGTCTTCATTCGAAGTCGAGCTGCCGTGGTGGCAGGAGGTCAGCGGGGTGATCGAGGGTGCCCGCGCGCACCACGGTCTCGAGATCTCGGTGCTGCGCATTGTCGAAACCGAGCCGGGTCTGACCAACGGCGGCAAGGTCACTTACCTAGTGGAGACGCCGGGGATGAACGGCGCCCACGAGGATCATCCGCTGCGTCCCGACTATGCCAAACCGGGTGGCCCGAGTCGAAGCATCGAGTGGGCCCGGTCGGTGCTGGACCGTCCAATCACGAGCGTGGAGCAGCTGCGTACTTGGAATCTTTCGGCTATCTGGCGATTAGGGACGCCTAGCGGGACGGTCTGGCTGAAGCAGGTGCCCCGCTTCTTCGCCCATGAGGCTGTCGTCCTGCGCTATCTGCGCAAGCCGGTGTTGCTCGCCGCAGACGATCAGGGCCGGATGCTGCTCGACGACCTGCCCGGTGAGGATCTCTACGATTGCGACTTCGAAACCAGGCGGGCCATCGCGGCCGACATGGTGGAGATCCAGCTGAAAGCGTTGCCACAGCTGGAGAAATTGCACTCGGCGGGGATCCCACTGATGCTCGGCCTGCCCAGTCAGCCTTGGCTCGCCGATGCCCTTGCGCGCGTGGCCGCTTGCGGGATGCCGGATACCTTGGTGCACGGCGACCTACACCCAGGCAACGTACGTGGCACGCCACTCGACCGGACAATCATCGACTGGGGCGACTGCTTCATCGGGCATCCCGGCTTCGACATTCTGCGCCTGAGCGACGGACTCCTGCCGGTTGAAGCCGCGGATCTGTTGGCGACGTGGGCGATGCTGTGGCGCAGGGCAGTGCCCGGCTGCGATCCGGTGGCCGCTGCGGATGCGCTAAGACCTGTTGCCGCGCTACGAAACTCGGCTGTCTACTCCCACTTCCTGTTCAACATCGAGCCCAGCGAACATCGCTACCACGCCGCCGACGTCTCCTTCTGGCTCGCCGAAGCTCAACTGCTGGCGGCCCGTTAGGCAGGCGGTGGGATCACCCTCGCTGAGAATGTCTTCGTAGACCCCGACCTTGAAGGTGATCAGATCCAAGCTCTGGGTCAGCTGTCCAATTTGGATGTTCACCCGTTCTTGGTGCTGGCGCAGCAGATTGAGCCGTTCTTTCTCGTTTCCGGCTCCCTCGCTGACGAGCTCGGCATAGCGGCGAATCGCCGGTAGCGGCATGCCGGAGGCGCGCAGGATGATGCAGATCGTCAACCACTCCACATCGTCTTCGCCGTAGACGCGGCGTCCGCTCGATCCGCGCTGGACGGGATTGGCAAAGAGGCCTTCGCGCTCATAGAAGCGCAATGCGTGAACACTCAAACCAGTGCGTTCGGCGACCTGTCCGATGCTCAAACTCGTTGTGACCTCAGCCATAGCAGCCAGGATAGCGACTTGACCTAGAGTCGACTCTAGCTCCTAGAGTCGCCCGCATGACTATGCGCTACCGCGTCCTCGGCGGCACCGGCATCGAGGTCAGTGCCCATTGCCTGGGCGCCATGATGTTCGGTGCGGTCGGCAACCCCGACCACGACGACTGTGCCCGGATCATCCACACCGCCCTCGACCAGGGCATCAACTTTATTGACACCGCGGACATGTATTCGGCGGGCGAGTCTGAGGAGATTGTGGGCAAGGCGCTGCGGGGTCGCCGTGATGACGTCGTGCTCGCCACCAAGGGACACTTCCAGATGGGCGAAGGCCCCAACCGCAGCGGCAACTCCCGGCGCTGGATCATCAAAGCGGTTGAGGAAAGCCTGAAGCGGCTGAACACAGACTGGATCGACCTGTACCAGATCCATCGCCCCGACCACCGGACCGACATCGAAGAGACGCTCTCGGTGCTGACCGATCTCGTACGGGAGGGGAAGATCCGCGCCTTCGGCAGCTCAAGCTTCCCGGCCGAGGAAATCGTTGCGGCGCAATATGTTTCCGAGCGCCGCGGGCTCGGGCGCTTTCGCACTGAGCAGCCGCCCTACTCGATCCTGGCTCGCGGCATCGAGTCCTCGGTGCTCCCGGTCGCCCAGCGGTATGGGATGGGAGTGTTGGTGTGGAGCCCGCTCGCCTTCGGCTTCCTTACCGGTAAATACCGCAAGGATCAGTCCGTCGATCTGTCCACCGGTCGCCCGGCGCTACGGCCGGCCCAATTCGACCCCACGATCCCGGAAACCGCTGCCAAGCTGGAGATCGTCGAACAGCTGGTGGAAGTCGCCGACAGCATCGGCTGCACGCTTCCCCAGCTGGCTGTGGCCTTCACGATCGCGCATCCCGGGGTCACCTCGGCGATCCTCGGACCGCGAACCATGGAGCAGTTGGAGGATCTGTTGAAGGGCGCCTCGGTCACGCTCGATGACGCGACCCTCGACCGGATCGACGAGATCGTCCCGCCCGGGACCAACAGGTACAACCCCCTGGTGGCCTCGCCCCCGGTGTCGTTGACCGACGTCAACCGGCGCAGGCGACCACTCGCGGATCGCGCGGCGAGCTAGGCGACTGCTCATCGGGCATCCGCTGGGTAGGGAAAGGGACGGGACAGCGGCAACATCGCGACGGCACTAAGCTCCCGTCCGTCCGTCTCCATCCCCTCACGAAGGTTCCTACATGTTGTCTGTCATACGACGGGGCATCATCGGGGCCGGCATCACGGCCGCCATGATGAGCACGCTCGCCACACCAGCCCTTGGTGAGCCGAATAGCGCGATCCAGCTTAACTTTCCTGATGTCCTGGTCCCCGATGTCGGGCCAGGCATCGAACGAATGGGGAGCCTCCGGTCGGAGGAGGTGTTCACGCTGCGGGATGTGGTTATCACCGTCGATCTGAGCGGCCTCACCGAGGTCGCTGACGTGACGATCAGCGGCGGCTCTCATGGCTGCTCGTCCACATCGACCCTGATTACCTGCACAAGTGACTCAATCAGTGGGTCGTTTACCAGCTTCTTGCCGAGGCTGCTGTTCAAAGCGGCGAGTGGCGCGGAAAACGGCGCCACTGGCAAACTCCTGGTCACGGTCAAGTCGTCCAACCACGAGACCCTCAGCGATCAGGCCACCGTGACAGTCGGCGAAGGCGTGGACCTGGCGGCCCCGGGCCACCTCGAACTGACCGGGGCTCCGGGCAGCACGCTCCAGGTGCCGGCCGAGGTCAGCAACGCGGGTGCCAAGGACGCCAAGGGAGCCGTTGTCAGCTTCTTCCACGGCTTCTGGCTCGACCCCACCAAGCAATACTCAAACTGCCTCTACGCCGAGGGCAAGCTCCGGGCATGCGTTTTCGATACCACGCTGATCGCGGGCAAGACCTACCGCACCCACGAGTCGATCCGGCTGAAACTGCGCTCGGATGCCAGGGCGCCGTGGTACGCCATGCTGGAGACCTTCTGGGAGACGCCGGCCGAGTTCGAGCAGTCGAGGGCCGACGCCGGTGGGTGGTTCGGCAAGCCCGGGTCGGGCGAGCCGCTGCGGCTGGTCGAAGCTCCCAGCGCCAAGGCCCTT
>DPJL01000031.1:11812-38902 GCA_003543035.1 Micromonosporaceae bacterium
GGGGGGGTGGTGGGGGCGGCGGGCGGGGGGCGGGGGAGCCGCTGCGGCTGGTCGAAGCTCCCAGCGCCAAGGCCCTTGGCGCCGGCCAGGTTGATGCCAATCCCAGCAACAACTGGGCGGGCTTCACGATCAATGTGACCGGCGACAGCCTGCCGGACTTCGCGGCGATTGGCGCAACCGGCTCGGGTGCCGCAGGGAGCACGGTCACTGTCGAGATAGGAATCCGCAACGTCGGCCCGGCCACCCACTATGTGGAGGGCGATCCTTACGAAGGGCGCTCCCGGTTGCGAGTGACCGTCCCCGAAGGCTCCTCTCTGGCGCAACTGCCCAAGGGTTGCTCTGCAGTGGACGGTGAGGGCAACCCGGATCCACACCCGGAGCGGCTTGACGCGGCCTACTACGAGTGCTGGGGGCCGGAGTACATCGAGACCGGCAAGAGCTACACATTCCCGCTGAGCCTGCGAATCGACCGGGTGGTCGCCGACGCCGCTGGTGAGGTCGAGGAGAACTGGCTCGAAGACAGCAACCCCGCCAATGACAAGGCCGCCCTGGTGCTCAATGGGACCGGCGGCAATGGCGGTGGCCTCCCCGTGACCGGCGCACAGGTCGGCGCGATCGTCGTGTCCGGTGCACTGTTGCTGGGCGCTGGTGTGATCATGCTGGTTGTGACCCGCCGGCGCCGAGTTGACCGCCTGGCGAACTGATCCGCCGATTGATAAGGGCGCGTTCCCGCCGGGGACGCGCCCTTATAGGACCGAACAAGCGGTTTAGAGGATTGCGGGCGGGGAGTAGGAAGCGGCGGCGGGGTGCTGGGCGACGATCTTCTCGATCTGGCCAACCACCGCAGCGACCTGGGCGGAAGCGGCTCCCACAAAGGAGTTTCGATCCGCGACCAGGCGATCGATCTCTTCCCGGCTCAGGACGAGGCGTGGGTCACCGGCCAGCCGGTCGAAGAGATCGTTCTCCGCCTGCCCTTTCTCCCGCATGGCCAGTGCGACTGCGACCGCATGCTCCTTGATCACCTCGTGCGCCGTCTCCCGGCCCACGCCCTTCTTCACCGCTCCGACCAGAATCTTCGTGGTCGCCAGGAATGGTAGGTAGCGGTCCAACTCCCGGTTGATCACCGCGGGGTACGCGCCGAACTCGTCGAGCACGGTGAGGAAGGTCAGGAATAGACCGTCGAGCGCGAAGAATGCGTCCGGCAGAGCCACCCGTCGCACCACGGAACAGGAGACGTCACCCTCGTTCCACTGATCCCCGGCCAGCTCACCGATCATGCTGACGTAGCCGCGCACCACCACGGCCAGACCGTTGATGCGTTCGCTGGAGCGGGTGTTCATCTTGTGCGGCATCGCCGAAGACCCGACCTGGCCGGGCTTGAAGCCCTCGGTCGCCAATTCCTGCCCGACCATGAGCCGGATCGTGGTGGCCAGACTCGAAGGCGCGGAAGCGGTCTGGGCCAACGCGGTCAGCACGTCGTAGTCCAGCGAACGCGGATAGACCTGCCCGACACTGTCGAGCACCTGGCTGAAACCGAGGTGGCCGGCCACCCGTCGCTCCAGCTCGGCGACCTTGTCCACCTCGCCATCGAAGAGGTCGAGTTGATCCGCACTCGTCCCGACCGGTCCCTTGATCCCGCGCAAGGGATAGCGGCCAATAAGATCTTCTATTCTCTGGTACCCGATAAGCAGCTCTTGCGCCGCAGAGGCAAAGCGCTTCCCCAGTGTGGTCGCCTGCGCCGGGACATTGTGCGAGCGCCCGGCCATCACGGTGACGTCGTATTCCGCCGCGCGCTCGGCCAGCCGCTTCAGCGAAGTCACGACCCTGTCCCGGATAAGCAGCATCGAGTCACGGATCTGCAGCTGCTCAACGTTTTCGGTGAGATCGCGCGAGGTCATCCCCTTGTGGATGTGCTCATGCCCGGCCAGCTCGCTGAACTCCTCGATCCGCGCCTTCACGTCGTGGCGGGTGATCCGCTCGCGAGCCGCGATCGTGGGCAGATCGACGTGATCAAGCACGCGCTCATAGGCTTCGATGACGCCGTCTTCGACCGGGATACCTAGATCTCGTTGTGCTCGCAGGACAGCCAGCCACAGGCGCCGCTCGGCCCGGATCTTCTCCTCCGGAGACCAGATCTTGTTCATCTCGGGCGAGGCATAGCGGGCCGCAAGCACGTTCGGAATCACGTGCCCAAGTCTCTCACGTCCCCCTTTCCACCATGCCGGAGCCCATATAGACTACGTCGACTAGATCGGAGCGTGAAATGACGAAGATGCTCATTGATATCGATGACGAGGCCCTCGCGGAGGCCGCCAAGGTCCTTGGCACAAAGACTAATGAGGACTCCGTCAACACCGCTCTCCGTGAAGGTGCAGCTCGCTTGCGACGCGCGAAGGCTTTCGACAGACTCGGTGAAATGGCTGAGCGCGGCGATTTCGACGAGCTCCTGGACAAGCAGAACTACCGCCCAAAGCCGGGGCAAGCCAACTGGTAGCCGGGATCGATTCCCTAGCGTTCGAGGACGGCGGCGACTCCTTGGCCGCCGGCGGCACAGATGGAAATGAGGGCCCGGCCCTTGCCCTTCTGAGCGAGCAGTTTCGCAGCGGTGGCAACGATTCGGCCGCCGGTCGCGGCGAAGGGATGTCCGGCCGCGAGCGACGACCCGTGCATATTCAGCTTGGTGCGGTCGATCGAGCCCAGGCCATTGGTCTCCCACGCGGCGAGCGTTGCCAGCACCTGGGAGGCGAAAGCCTCGTGGATCTCGTAGAAGTCGAAGTCCTGCAGTTTCAGGCCAAGCCGGTCAAGCAGCCTTGGCACCGCGTAAACGGGTGCCATCAGTAAGCCTTCGGGCTCAGGATCACCGTGAACGAAGTCGACCGCCGCGGTTTCGGCGCTGACAAAGTGAGCCAGCACCGGCAGGTTGTGCTCCTTGGCCCACTCATCCGTCGACAGCAAGACGAGCGCGGCACCATCGGTGAGCGGAGTCGAGTTGCCCGCGGTCATGGTCTTACCGAAGATCGGCTTGAGGGTGCCGAGCTTCTCCAGCGAGGTGTCCGGGCGCAGGTTCTGATCGCGGTTCAGGCCCAGATACGGCGTGACGAGATCGTCAAAGAACCCGCTGTCATAGGCGGCAGCCAGTTTGCGATGCGAGTCGAGCGCCAGCTCGTCTTGTTCCTCGCGGCCGATCTCCCACCTCTCCGCGGTGATCGCGGCGTGCTCGCCCATCGACATCCCGGTACGAGGCTCCGCATTGCGGGGAAGCTCGGGTTTGAACGGTTGCAATGGACGGAGCCCGATCGCGGCCTTCAACCGGCCGGCGGTCGTGCGGGCGGCGCGGATGTCCAGCAACGTACGGCGAAGCTCCTCGTTCAGCGCGAGCGGCGCATCGGACGTGGTGTCCACACCCCCACCGATGCCGGAGTCGATCTGGCCCAGCGCAATCTTGTTGGCCAGATAGGTGATCGCCTGCAATCCGGTGCCACAGGCCTGCTGCAGATCGACCGCGGGAGTGGCCGCGGCAAGACCACTGCCGAGCACCGACTCGCGGGTGAGGTTGAAGTCGCGTGAATGCTTGAGCACCGCACCCGCGGCCACTTCGCCGAGCTGCTGACCGGCGAGCCCGAAGCGAGCGATGAGGCCGTCCAGGGTTGCGGTAAGCATGTCCTGGTTGGATGCCCGGGCATACCGGCCGTTCGAGCGGGCGAACGGGATGCGGTTGCCACCCAGGATGGCTACGCGATTGTTTTCCTTACTCACGAGTAAGGTGTACCCCATGGGCGACCGGTATACAAGTTTCGCGAGGTCCGGACTGGGAAGACCGCTGGTGAAGCGGCTCGGCCTGCCTGACCCGCCCAAGCTGACCAGATGGCGGCCGGGCCTCGAGGCCGGACCTGTTCTCCTCGGCCCCAGCGATGGCCCGCACTTCGCCGCGCTGACCGATCTGCTCAAGCCCGCCGAGGCGGAGCGGTATCACGCGCTGGTCTTCGACGGCACCGGGCTGCGCACCCCCGAAGACCTCAGAGCGCTCTACGACTTCTTCCACCCGGTGGCCAGATCGCTCACCCCGGGCGGCCGCGTCATCGTGCTCGGCACAACAGCCGACAACGCCGCGCAGCAAGCGTTGGACGGCTTCGTTCGCAGTGTGGGCAAGGAATTCGGCCGGGGAACGACCGCACAACTCGTGCGCCTCGAGCCCGAAGCCACCATCGCCGGAGCACAGTCCACTTTGGAGTTTCTGCTGTCGGCCAAGTCCGCCTACGTCAGTGGGCAGACCATCGTGGTGGGCCCGGGCACACCGGCAGAAGGCGGCCTCACGGGCAAGGTGGCACTGGTGACCGGTGCGGCTCGGGGCATCGGCGCGGAGATCGCGAAGGTGCTGGCTCGGGACGGCGCTCGCGTCATCTGCCTCGACGTGCCGTCGGCCGGACAGGACCTGGCGAAAGTTGCCAACGCGGTCAAAGGCGAAGCGCTGCAACTGGATCTGACATCGCCGGATGCCGCTCAGCGGCTCGTTGACTACGCCCGGGACAGGCACGGCGGGCTCGACATCGTGGTACACAACGCCGGCATCACCCGCGACAAGACGTTGGCAAACATGGACCATCAGCGCTGGGACAGCGTGCTCGGCGTGAACCTTGTCGCCCCGGCGAAGGTGACAGCGGCACTGCTGGAAGCCGATCTGATCCGCAGCCGAATCATCGGGGTCGCCTCGATCGCGGGCATCGCCGGCAACCGTGGCCAAACCAACTATGCGACAAGCAAAGCCGGGGTCATCGGGTGGATCCACGAACTCGCCGAACAGGTCCGGGACAAGGGCATCACGGCAAACGCGGTCGCCCCGGGTTTCATCGAGACCGCGATGACGGCGAAGATGCCACTCTTCGTCCGGGAAGCCGGGCGGCGCATGAACAGCATGTCCCAGGGCGGTCTACCGGTTGACGTGGCCGAGACGATCGCCTGGTTCGCCGCCCCTGGCTCGGCCACGGTCACCGGCAACGTGGTGCGGGTCTGCGGCCAGATGTTGTTGGGGGCCTGATGTATCTGAGGGCTGCGCTGAGCTCGATCCCGCGACCACGGCCGGCCGGGTTGCCCGACCTCACCCTCACCAAAGTGGCCAAAGCAGATCCGCAGCGGCTGGCCGCCTACCAACGGGTTTGTGGATATCGGTTGAACGAGCGGCTTCCTGTCGGGTACCCCCACATCATGGGTTTTGATCTTTCAATGAAACTCATGACCCGGCCCGATTTCCCTTTCCCCGTCGTGGGTTTGGTGCACATCGCCAACCGGATCGAACAGCTCCAGCCGATGACCTCGGCAGACGAGCTGACGCTCACGGCACGAGTGGAAGATCTGCGGGAACACCCGCGCGGCTACCAGTTTGACGTGATCACATCGGCCACATTGGACGGTGCGCAGGTGTGGCGCGAGTCCTCCACCTATCTGCGGATCACTCGCAAGCAGGAACGCGAGCAACGGGAAACGTCAGCCGTGCCAAAGCCGCACGCGATCTGGCGGATCGGGCCGGAGGTCGGCCCGGCCTATGCGGCCGTTTCCGGCGACCGGAACCCCATTCACACCTCGCGGATCGGCGCGCGGCTGTTCGGCTTTCCACGGCCGATCGCCCATGGAATGTGGAGCATGGCCCGTTGCATAGCGGCGCTGGAAGGCCGGTTGCCCAACACCTACACCGTGGACGTGGGCTTCAAACTGCCGATCCTGCTGCCGGCCAAGGTGGGATTTGTCTTCTACGGCAACGAGTTCTCGCTCTTCGATGCGAAGAGCGGACGGCCACACCTCAACGGAAAAATTGCCGCATGATTTCCGCTGCCTCATCGGCGAGCACCCCCGGATAAACCTCGGGCCGGTGATTGAGGCGGCGATCACGCAACACATCCCAGAGCGAGCCGGCCGCACCCGTCTTCGGCTCCCAGGCCCCGAAAACCACGCGCGCAACCCTGGCGAGCACGATGGCACCCGCGCACATCGTGCACGGCTCAACCGTCACGACGATCGTGCAGCCGTCGAGCCGCCACGAACCCAGCTTCGCCGCGGCCCGGCGCAGCGCCACGATCTCGGCGTGGGCGGTCGGATCGTGGGTCGCCTCACGCTCGTTGTGCCCGACCGCCAACTCCTCCCCTGCCGGGGAGTAGATCACCGCGCCCACCGGGACATCGTCCACTGAGGACACTGCCACCTCTAGGGCGCGGCGCATCCAGGGATCGAACTCATGATTCACGTAGCTCTTCGACCTCGTCGCCGCAGCCGATCATCTGACACAGCTCGGCCGTCACATCGGACGGGAGCAAACCGTCGGTCGCACAGAGCTGCAACAGCTTGTGCGCGGATACTCCGAGATCGGCAAGCAGGTCGGCATCGCCCACCGGATCAGCGGTGGGATCGGCCGCCGGCTTGTCCTCGTCGGCGTCGGCGTCGACATCTTCGTCGATCTCCAAGGCCGGCGACTCGACATCGCTCAGCAGAAGTTTGCCCAGCCGGGACTCCTCGGCGAAGGCCGAATCCGAGCCGAAGATCCGCAGATCCTCGCCCTCGTCCAGCCGCATGATCACCAGATAGGAGTCTTCGGCTTCCACGAAGAGAAGAGATATCGCCGCCGCAGGGTCAACATCTCGAAGCAGGTCAGCGACCTCGTCTACGTCGGCGACCCCGCTGAGGTCCAATTCGGAAGCGGCCCAGCCCGACTTCCCCCGGACTACCGCTGCCGCAAAATGCGCAGAGCTAACCAAGGACACGTGACTTCCCCCCAAACGACCGGTTATACGCATCGTAATCTGCGCTCCGCATGCTTCATACCGGCCAAGTACCCAGCCGGATCCACTCGGTTAACACTGACAGCATGGCGACCGCCCACGCTACCCCTGTTGCCGCAGCAACACCGGTGGCAACGCCCCGATCACCGTGCCGCGCCAAACTGTAGGCCGCCAACCAAGCGGCCAAACCGGCCACCAGGGTCCACGACAGGTAGCCACGCAACGTGACACTCAGTAACCCAAACGCCAGCAACCACACACCCGCCGCGATCGCACCCCACAGCACAGCACCGGCCCGGACCGGGTGCGGCTCGCGCAGCGTGGGTCTTGTCATGCACTTCTAACCGGCAAGAAGCCGGTGACGGTACGCCGATCCGGGGCAACAGTCGTGATCCATCCTCCGGCACGGCCCAGCCTGAGCAGGGTTTCAGCATTCACGGGTACCTCTTCAGGCCGCCCCGGATCCGGCGGCCAGGCATGGCGGGCAGTGTGGCCGTCAGCGGCCCATTCACGCACTGCGCGCACCGGATCCCCTTGGTCCAGCGCCTTTGCGGCCTGATCCAGCCTTTCCCGGACCGCGTCGAGCGCCACCCGCACTGCCTCAGCATTCCCGCCGCACATGGCGGCAACGAGCTCGGGCCGGGTCGCCGCCACCCTGGTGCCGTCCCGGAACGAACCGGCGGCCAACGTCAGCGCCAGCAGGTCATCTGCCGCGCTGGCCGCCAACGCCGAAGCCAACAGGTGCGGCACATGACTGATGGCCGCAACCGCACGATCGTGCTCTTCGGTGGTCGCCGGTACCACCCGCGCGCCCAACTCGGTGATCAAGTCGGCCACGGTCAGCCAGTCGTCCAGCGCCATCGGATCGTCGAGGCACAGCACCCAGGCACAGCCGGTGAATAGGGCGGGATCGCCGGCGGCGAAGCCGGACAGCTCCCGCCCGGCCATCGGATGCCCGCCGACGAAACCGGCAACCGGATTCGCCGCCCGAAGCAGGCGTCGCGCCACCGCGTCGCGCACCGGGCCCTTCACCGACGTGACATCGGTGATCAAACCGTGAAAGCCGCTCGACACCAAGGCATCCAGCACGTTGTCCAGAGCCGGCAAGGGCACCGCGAGCGCTACCAGATCCGCGTCTGCCGCAGCGTCCCGGATCGTCGCGGTCACCTGCCACCGCGAGGCAGCAGGCAGCCGGGCGGCGGCATCGCGGGCGGTCGCGCGAACCGCGGGATCGGCGTCGAAGCCAAGCACCCGGTGCCCAGCCGCGGCCAGCGCCCTCAAGAGAGATCCTCCGATGAGCCCCAAGCCGATCACCGCTACGTTCACAGCGGAAAGCCTTGCACATGAGTCAGCGCCCCAACGACCAGCCGGTCGTCTGATTCGTTGGATCATCGTGTTACGTCTGCTCTCGCTAGCCGCCGCGCTGGTCGCAATCGTCATTCCCGGGACCGCGGTTGCCGCCCCGGTGAGTCCGACTCCCAGCCCTTCGGCGACCTTCGATGGCCCGGTCCACAGTGCGGCCTATCTGGGCAACGTGATCTATGTAGGCGGAAACTTCAACTACGCCACGGTCAACGGGCAGCGAATCCGCCGGACCCGGCTCGCCGCGCTGGACGCCCGCACCGGTGCGCTGCTGAATTGGACCCCATCGGCAGACGGCGTCGTGACCGCCATCGCGGCCGACTCGACCGGCGTCTACATCGCGGGCGACTTCCAATACGTCAGCAGCTCCAAACGGGACAGTCTGGCCAAGCTCGACCCGATCACCGGCAAAGTCCGCTCCGGTTTCAACCACCGCATCAGTGGACACCCGCACACCATCGCGGTCGGGCACGGCCGCGTTTACCTAGGCGGCACCATCACCAGTGTGGGCGGAGTCGCCCGGTCGAAGGCGGCCGCCTTCGACGCCGCCACCGGGGCTCTCGATCAGGGCTGGGCACCGGTCGTCGACGATGTGGTGCGAGCGATCCTGCCCGCCTCGGATCGCGTGTTTCTGGCCGGACGATTCGGCGGCGTCAACTGGGCAGAGGGAACCCAGAAGCTCGCCGCGGTAACCCCGGACACCGCGGCCGTGCTGAGCGGCTTCGTCTCCCGGGTGCACACTATGGTCCACAAGCTGACGTTGGCCAACGGCACGCTCTATGCCGGGATCGACGGCAACGGCGGCAAAGCAATGGCGATGAACGCCGCGACCGGATCGACAAAGTGGACGGTCAGCTTCGACGGTGATCCCCAAGCGATCGCCGTGCTGGACGACACCGTCTACATCGGCGGCCACTTCGACTGGGTTTGCGCGAGCGACAACCTTGGCAGCCAAGGTGGTTGCCTCGATGGCAGCTACCAACGGATCAAGCTGGCGGCCTTCAACCTGAACGGCGATCTGCTGTCGTGGACGGCCAACGGCAACGGGACGGTCGGCGTGTATGTCCTGCTTAGCCATGCGGGGCTGGGTCAGGTACTCGCCGGTGGTGAATTCACTATGATCAATGGCTCTACGCAGCCGCGCTTCGCGCTCTTCAACCTTGCTACTTGACGACCCCGGGGATAAAGGACGCGATCAGCCCGACGACCACGGGTGTCAGGACGACCAGACCAGCCTTCAACTCACCGAAGGTGGTCTGATCCAGCCCTAGCATCTTTTCCAGCTTCTGCCGATCCTCCGCCGCCGTAATGAGCTCGCTCTTGGGGACATTGGTTAGGGCGAAGTGGCGCTCGATGTAGATCGCGCCGCGGCGGCGCAGCGTGGACGCGGTCGGCACATACATCATGCCCACCACGAAGGACGCCACCACGCCGGAGAAGATCACCACGTTCGGATCCTGAGTGGTTTTGCCCCAATCCTGAGCGGCTGCATTCACGCCCATCACCAGAAGCACGAGCAGCCCGAGCTGGCTGAGCATCCGCGAGGCCATCCGCCGGAGTCTGAGCTGAGCATCGAGCTGCTGCCCCGGGCTTCCGGGCAATGGATCTGCCACCACCTGTTTGATTGCCGAAAGAGTGAGGGCGATGGGAAGCCCACCGATGATGGCAAGAACCGACAGGGCGATGCCGTTCTGTGTGAGATTGTCCTTGCCGTTAAAGATGAACGGGGTGGACGCGATCATTCCCGCCGCGATGATCAGCACAATGAGAACGGAGAACCAGACCCGCCAGCGTTTGATCACGTGATACTGCTTCACCTCTGCCCAGCGTGAGAGGCCGAACCCAAATGATTCGCCTGCCGCCACTCCGAGCAGGGCGGCGACGAGCATGAAGATCAGCCAATGGTCGATTTCCTTCTGCTCGTAGCTGGTGCTGGCTATCCCGGCCCCGATCAGCCCGCCCAGAAGCATTGTCACCAACCGGATGTCGCCCACGCCCACCGTCGGACCCGGCACCTCGTCCTCCTCCACCCCGGTGGCGGGAGCGGTGTAGGCCAAGCTTCGCTGCTGGATCATCCGAAACTCTCCTGTGGGCATCGGCTCAACCGGCATAGCAGTTCCTTTCGTTGCGACCGAGACGCTAGTGCGAGTGACCGCAAAGGACAATGGGCCGTATGAGGAGTGAGTTGCGCGGGGATTGCCATGTCCACACCGACTGGTCGGACGGTGGCGACACCCTGCCGGCCATGGTGGGAGCCGCAGCCGAATCAGGTCACGACTATGTCGTCATCACCGATCACTCGCCCCGCCTGAAGATTGCCAATGGGCTCACGAGCGCCCGGCTGCGACAGCAGCTCGAGGTGATCCAAGCGGTGAATGAAACCCTTGCGGGAACTGGGTTTCGAGTCCTCACCGGGATCGAGGCGGACATTCTCGCCGACGGCTCACTTGATCAGGATCCGGCGCTGCTGGCCGTGCTCGACGTCGTGGTCGGGTCTGTCCACAGTGAACTGCGCATGGACAAGGGCGCGATGACGCGGCGGATGGTGAAGGCGTTGGCCAACCCCCACCTCGACATCCTCGGCCACTGCACCGGGCGCAAGCTCGGCGTGGCCACCGACTCTTCCCACTCCACCCGCCGTCGACCGCCGAGCAACTTCGACGCCAACACGGTCTTCGAAGCCGCCCTGCGCTATGACAAGGCAATCGAGATCAACTGCCGACCGGATCGGCTCGATCCACCCTCCGCTCTACTGAAGAAGGCGACTCAGGTGGAGGGCCTGCGCTTCGCGATCGACTCCGACGCGCATGCAGTGCCGCAACTGGACTGGCTGACCTATGGCTGCGAACGGGCCGAGGCCGCCGGGATCAAGCCGAACCGGGTGGTCAATGCTTGGACAGCGGATGAATTACTGGCCTGGACGGCTTCCCACGGCGGCTAGCTCCTCCTCCTGCACAACCGCGCTCACGCCGTTGGTCACCACCGGCCTTGGCTTGCGGGAGAACATCCCTTGCGAGATAGCCACTCCGGCCAACACGATCAGTGCACCCATGGGCAGGTTCCAGGTGAGCGACTCGTCCAACACCAAGATGCCCAGCACCACCGCCACCAACGGGACCAGATAGGTAACGTAGGCAGCCGTTGACGCACCGGCAATCTTGATGACCCGCATGTTCAAGGCGAAGGCGATGCCGCTGCCGAAAACGCCGAGCGCCAGGATCGAGGCGATGACATCCCACCCCCACGTGGTCGGCATGGGCGGCGGGCCGGACAACACAAGGGCCGCAATCGTCGACGACACCGCCGCGATGATCACCTGAACCGTGGCCAGGGCGACCCCGGAAGCTTCCGACCGCCCGGTCACGAAACGCTTGATGTAAGGGATTGCCACGCCATAGCAAAGGGCCGCCGCGCCGCACATGAGCTGGCCGATCAGACTCGAGCCTTCGGCCTCCCAGAAGCCAAGCACGATAAGCACACCCACGAAGCCAATGCTCAGCCCAAAGGTGGCGCGGGCGGTGAACTTCTCGGTGCGGAACACCAACACGGCGAAGGGCAGCACCCACAGCGCGGTCGTCGCATTCCAGATGCCCGCGACAATGCTCGACACCCGCTCCTCGCCGTAGGCGAACAGCGCGAACGGAATCGCCGTGCCCAGCACACCCGGCAAGATCATGTGGAACCAGAGCCGGCGATCCCGCGGCAGCCGATCCTTGGTGATCAGTAGGACTGCGAGCAGGGTGACCGCGCCGGCCGCGAGCCGGCCGGCCGCAACCCAGGTCGGGTGCAGCACGTCGACGGCGATCTTGATGAAGATGAACGAGGCACCCCAGATGACCGCGTTGGCCAGGAAACCGGGCATCCAGGCGGAGCGGCTGTCAGGAGTGGGGGTGGCGATCACTCCTGACACTCTGCCAGAGGGGTAAGACGAAAGCGTGCGGGTTTCGGACAGCCAACCTCGAAATCCGGCCTTCCTGTGGTGCATTTAACGCGGGGCGCCCGGCGGTCCTTTCGGATAGGTTCGTCGCCATGGAACGACCTGTAGACGACTTGGCCAATGCCTACGTCGATGAGTGGGCCGCACTGACACCGGCCGGCGCCACCTATGTCGGCATTGACGGATATGACGATCAGCTTGATGATCTTTCAGTCGAGGGCTATACGGCGCTGGCCGACCTCGACCGGCGCACGCTCGCCACGCTGAACGGCATCGACCCGATGGATGATCGCGAGTTCGTGGCCAAAGAGGCCATGAAGGAGCGGCTGGAGCTCTCTCTGGCACGCTTCGACGCGGGTGAGGTCACAAGCGAGATGAACGTCATCTCCAGTGGCCTGCACAGCCTGCGCCAGGTTTTCGACCTGATGCCCACCGAGGGCCCGCAGGCGGCCGAAAACATAGCCGCCCGGCTGGACCAATTCCCGCGCGCCCTGCAGCAGTTGAAGCAGACTCTGCTCGACGAGGCGGCAGCCGGAAGAGTTTCGCCCCGCACTCAGATCGTCGAGGTGGCGAAGCAGTGCGTGATCTGGACCGATCCCAACGGGGACGACTTCTATCTCGGTCTGGCCGGGCGAGTCGAGGCGGATGGCGCGCTGCGCAACCGCATCGACCGGGCTGCCGAGGCGGCCAACGCGGCCACCGCTGAGTTCGGTCGTTTCCTTGATACGGAGCTGGCTCCCCTCGGTCGCGAGAAGCAGGCCGCCGGCCGCGAGCGCTATGAGCTCGCCAGCCAGTACTTCCTCGGCGCCCGGGTCGACCTGGACGAGACCTATAACTGGGGTTTCGAGGAGCTGTACCGGCTGGAGACCGAGATGCGGGCCGTTGCGGCCGAGATCGCCGGGCCGGGTGCCTCGGTGAAGGACGCAGTGGACAAGCTCGACAACGATCCTAAATACAAGATCACGGGCAAGGAAGCCTTCCGCGAGTGGATGCAGCAGCTGGGCGAGAAGGCCATCAGCGACCTGCACGGCACCCACTTCGACATTCCGGAGCCGGCCCACCGGATCGAGGCGTGCATCGCCCCGACCAGTGACGGCTCGATCTACTACACCGGTCCAAGCGAGGACTTCTCCCGTCCCGGCCGCATGTGGTGGGCGGTGCCGCAGGGCATCGACGAGTTCTCCACCTGGCGCGAGGTGACCACGGTCTACCACGAGGGTGCGCCAGGACATCACCTTCAGGTGGCGCAGACGGTGTACCGGGCCGAGCTGCTGAACCGGTGGCAGCGGCTGCTGTGCTGGTGTTCCGGGCACGGTGAGGGCTGGGCGCTCTACTCCGAGCGGCTGATGGACGACCTGGGCTACCTCTCCGACCCGGCCGACAAGCTCGGCATGCTCGACGGTCAGGGGATGCGGGCGGCCCGGGTCATCGTGGACATCGGCATGCACCTCGAGCTGGAGATCCCGCGGGACAACCCGTTCGGGTTCCATCCCGGCGAGCGGTGGACGCCGGAGCTGGGCTGGGAGTTCATGAGGGCACACTGCCGCGTGCCGGACCAGAATCTGCGCTTCGAGCTCAACCGGTACCTGGGTTGGCCAGGCCAGGCGCCGTCCTACAAGGTGGGCGAGCGGATCTGGCTGCAGGCGCGAGACGAAGCCAAGGCGCGCAAGGGTTCCGCTTTCGACCTCAAGCAGTTCCACGCCGATGCGCTGAACCTGGGCGCACTCGGTCTGGACCCATTCCGCAAGGCGCTGGATCGGCTGTAGGCCTGGTCGATCTTGGAGTTGTGGTGGGCGACACGCGGGATTTGCGCGTGTCGTCCCCACCACAACTCCAAGATCGACGTGAGGGGCGAAGGTTAAGGCGTGGCAAGGGCCTCGGTGGGGCTGAGCCGGGCGGCCCGCATCGCCGGATAGATTCCAGCTATCCCTCCAATCACGACAGTCGCTGCGATGCCGCCGGCGGTTGCCCAGACGGGCACGACGCTTGGCCAGGATTGGAATAAGGCGTAGCCCGTGGTGACCAGTCCACCCAGTAGCACACCGCCCATCCCGCCGAGTGCTGCCAGCAGCAGCGACTCGGTGAGGAATTGGCTGCGGACTTGGCCCTTGGTGGCTCCCAGGGAGCGGCGCAGCCCGATCTCGGCCCGCCGTTCGAGCACGGAGATCACCATGGTGTTGGCCACCCCGACTCCGCCGACGAGCAGTGCCACCGAGCCCAAACCCAGCAGCAGACCGGTGAAGGTCTTGTCGGTCGCTTGGCGTGCGGCCAGCGCATCCGACGGGCGGGAAACCTTGACCTCATTGGGTGCCTGCGGGTTGGCCGTCGCGGCGAGGATCGCCTGAACCGCCTCGACCGCGTGGTCCTTGGCCCTGGTGTAAACGGTGGTCGGGTGACCATCGAAGTCCAAATAGGACTTTGCCGCCTCCCAGCCGATCAACGCCGACGAATCCAGCTCCGGCGCGAGCGGGACCGGGTCGAGGATGCCGACGACGGTGAACCACTGATCGCCCAGCCACACCAGCCGATCCGGCCCCGCCTCACTGATGCCGAGCCGTTCCGCTGTCTTCGAGCCGAGCACGACAGCCGGATAGTTGGCCGTCGCCTCGTTCAACCACGCTCCACTTCGGACGGTTGCGCCAACCGTCTTGGGTAGCTCCAACTGTGCCGCACGCACTGTGATGCCACCGGTTTCCGCCTTGGAGATGCGATCGCTGCGGAAGACCTGCGCCTCCAGCTTGCCGGTCGCCGCGACGTCGGTGACCGAACTGATCCTGGCAATCATCGATGGGGCCTCGTTGGGCAACTTGGCACTGTCACCGAAGAAGTTGTTGCCAGGCCCCACAGTGAGCAGATTCGTGCCCAGACTCGCCAGCTGACGATCAAGCTCCGCGCGAGACGAGGCGGAGATCCCCACCACCGAGATCATGGCGGCGATCCCGATCGCAATGCCAAGAGCCGAAAGAAAAGCCCTTAGTTTGCGAGTACGAAGGCCAACCGCGCCAACCCGTAAGAGATCCGCGAGCCGAAGCCGGGCCGGGGTCAGCATATGATCACCCCGTCCTTCATCGTGATCTGCCGGGGCATGCTGTCCGCGATCTCCCGGTCATGGGTGATCACCACGACCGTGGTCCCGTCCGAGTGCAGCTCGCGAAGAACGTCCAGGACGATCTCACCCGAGTGGGAGTCCAGGTTTCCGGTTGGCTCGTCGGCCAGCAGCAGCGGCGGATCGCCGACGACTGCACGGGCAATGGCCACCCGCTGCTTCTCCCCGCCGGAGAGCTCATGCGGACGGTGGCTCAGCCGATGACCCAGCCCGACCCGCTCAAGCGCCTCCACCGCACGGACTCGCCGTTCGGCAAGGGGCACGCCGCAATAGAGCAACCCGTCCGCGACATTGTCCACCATGGATAGTCCGGGCGCGAGATGGAACTGCTGGAAGACGAAACCGATCCGGCTGCCCCGCAACGCGGAAAGCTGCCGATCGCTAAGCGTTGCAAGGTCATACCCGGCGATCTCGACCGCGCCCGTGGAAGGGCGATCCAACGCCCCGATGACGTGCAGCATGGTGGACTTGCCCGAGCCGGAAGGCCCCACGATGGAGACGAGCTCCCCCGATCCGATGAAGACGGAGACCCCGTCCAGCGCTCGTACGTCCCCCGGGTACACCTTCGTCACCTCGTGCAGGCGAATCATGAAGGCATCCCGACCGTCTGGCCATCGCTGATCCCGTTGCCGGAGACCTCGACCCGGCCGCCCGCGAATAGCCCGGTCGTGACAGCCACGATCTGCCTGGCGCCACCATCCGCGATTACCTCGACGCCGTAGCCGCCTTCGCGCAGCGCCAGCAATGCCGCGACCGGGACGGTGAGCACGTTCGGCCGGGTAGACGCGGTGAAAGCGATCTTCACCGAGGCCTGATCGAAGTCCACCTTCGCGTCGCCGAGGCTGATGGTGACCTCGATCCGGGTAACGGGCTCTCCCTGCTGGTTCTGCTGAATCACCGTGCGGACGCTGTCGATCGTGCCGTCGATGACCTTGTTGTCGGGCAGGGTGACCCGCACCTTCTCCTTGACCTTGGCCAACCGGGCATCGTTGACCTCGATGGTCGTGGTGATGACACGCTTCGTGGCGGTGTAGGTGCCGACCTCGCCCGGCCCGGCGTTGTCGCCGACATTCGCGCTGACAGTGGCGATCCGGATCGGCTCGGCCGCGAACACGACGCGCCCGGGCTCCACGACCCCGGTCTCCGGCAAGCCCAGCTTCTTCTGCCACTTCTTGATCGCACTGGTCGTGAAGCCCGAGTAGCCAAGCGCCTTAAGGTTGTCGGTGAACTGCTTGACGTCAGCACCCTCCATGCCCGCAGACAGCGGACGGTAGAACGGCAAGGTGCCGTAGAAGAGCACGACCGGGAGATCGTCCACTTTGTACAGTGTCTGTCCTCGCTCGATTGTCGCGCCCGCAACCGGTACCCAAGTAAAAGTGCCGTTGACTTTGTTGTTGAGCTTGGTCGAGGTGCCGTAACCGAGGGTGCCGTTCTTGGTCTCCGTGTCGGAGAGGTTCTGCTTGGTGACTTTGGCAGTCTTCTGAGGTTTGGTCTCAGCGGTGGCTTCCGGGGTGCCCGTTGGCAGCCCGACGGAAAGGCCGATCGCGGCCGCCGCAAGCACGACGGCCCCGATCCCCCCGCTGACTATGGTTCGACGTTTCATGTGGCCGGCTCCGCCTTCATCTTCGGCATGTTTGCGCCGCACTTCTCTTGCGCCGCTTTGAATGTCGGGTCGTTGGGGTCGATGCCGCCCTCCCCATCCGGGCCACCGATGATGATGCCGCCGCCCTCTGTGCTCGGGTCGGGGAAGTTCTCGACCCCGTTCTCGCGCATGCACTTGGCGAATTCGCGCATCTTGGCTTCCATCTCGGGATCCGGCTCGCCCATCTTGCCGCCGTTGGGCATGTACTGCTTGCACGCCTCCATCGCCGTCTTGAACTTGCCCATGTCCTCCTTGGGGTTGATGGTGTCAGAGGGTCCCCCTCCCTCTACTGTGCCGGAGCCGCCGGGCTCACCGGCCTTGAATGCCATTCCGCCGTCTTCACTGAACTCGGGGTCAGGCATGTCGATGCCCTGATCCCGCATGCACTGGGCGAACTGGCGCGCCCGCTCCTGCAGGTCCTCGGAAACCGGTGCACCGCTTGGCTTATTGCCGTTCTGGCCCGCCGTGGCGATGCCGTCGTCCTGTTTCTTGCCGCAGCCGGCTAGTGCGAGTGCGCACACCAGCACCGCGGCTGAGACGGTGAGTTTGGTGAACTTCATGGGCTCAGTGCAGTCCAAGGCCCGTAACCAGCACGTAAAGATCACCTGTGTTCTCGCTGGCAATCCTGGCATTTACGTTGTGGTTATCCGGTCAGGCGCCATCATGGGGCGGTGCGAGTGCTGGTAGTTGAGGATGAGGACGTCTTGGCCGATGCGGTGGCCGAGTGGCTGCGCCGGGAGGCTTTCGCGGTGGACGTTGCCTACGACGGTGACTCCGCGCATGAGCGGATAAGCGTGCATTCCTACGATGTCGTTGTCCTGGACCGGGATCTGCCGGGGATGTCGGGCGACGAGCTCTGCCGGGAGATCACCACCAATCGCCCTGACACACGGGTGCTCATGCTCACCGCGTCGGCGGCAGTTCGCGAGCGCGTGGCGGGGCTCGCCCTCGGCGCGGACGACTATCTCATCAAGCCCTTTGCCATGGTGGAAATGGCGGCCAGAGTGCATGCGCTGGCGCGCCGAGCGGTCACCCGGACCCCGCTGTCGTTGGAACGTGGCGGCCTGGTCCTCGATCCGGCCCGGCACGAGGCCTTTCGCGACGGCCGTTACCTTTCCTTGTCGCTCAAGGAGTTTGCCCTCCTGGCCGAGTTGTTGCGGGCGGCCGGAACGGTTGTCTCGGCGGAACATCTGCTGGAGAAGGTGTGGGACGAACACATCGATCCGTTCACCAACACCGTGCGCGTCACCGTGATGAAGCTGCGCAAGAAACTCGGTGAGCCACAAATCATTGAAACCATTGCGGGAGTGGGGTACCGGATCCCGTGAAGAAGCTGACTATCCGCGCCCGGCTCACGCTGCTGTACACGGCGCTGTTCACCTCGGCCGGAGCCGTGCTGCTCTCGGTGACCTACGTCCTCGTCGAACGGCAGCTACCCAAGGCGGCCGGGGCGGGCTTCATCGTCAAAGGTTCAGTCGCCGGCGATGCGATCCCAACCGACCTACCGGTGGAAAAGCAGGAGGCGATCAGCGCCATTCTCAGCCAGCAGGTGGATGAAGTCCGGCAGGCAACCTTGACCACCCTGTTCACGCAGGGTGGGGTGGCACTGGTCCTCATCCTGGCGGCTGCCGCGGCCATCTCCTGGCTGATCGCAGGCCGCGCATTGCAACCGCTGCAACAGATCACCGACACCGCGGCGCGCATCGCCCACGACGGACGCGGGTTGCATCAACGAATCGGGCTCGATGGGCCGCAGGACGAAGTGAAGCGACTGGCCGACACTTTCGATCAGATGCTCGCCCGGCTCGATAACAGCTTCGACGGCCAACGCCGCTTCGTGGCCAACGCCTCCCACGAGTTACGCACCCCGCTCGCATTGAACCGGGCGCTGATCGAGCTGGCCATCACCCGATCCGAGGCCAGCACGGACGCACAACAGCTCGGCGAGGCACTGCTAAAAGTCAACGAGCGGCACGAGAAACTGATCGAAGGCCTGCTCATGCTCGCCGACAGCGAAACCGAGATCAGCGAACGGGCTCCCCTCGACCTCGCCGATGTGGCCGGGCATGTGCTGGAAACCTTGCCTGTCAACGGTCACCGGGTCACGCGACTGCTCGACCCGGCGCCGTGCACGGGTGACCCGGTGCTCCTGGAACGGCTGGTGCAGAACCTGATCGAGAACGCGGCCAAGCACAACGTCACCGACCATGGCTGGATCCGGGTGGAGACATCCACGGTGGGGGGCCGGGCCCGGTTCACGGTTTTGAACTCAGGGCCGGTGGTGCCCAGGTACGAGATGGAAACGATCTTTTTGCCCTTCCGGCGGCTCGGCCGGGAGCGGACCGGTTCCTCGGTCACCCGCGGTCTGGGCCTCGGGCTTTCCATCGTGCGAGCGATCGCCACCGCGCACGGCGGCGAGGTAAACGCGGCGCCCAGACCAAGCGGCGGCCTCGTGGTTACCGCGCAGATCTAGGGGTGACCCGTTGGGACGATTGACTCCGTCGAAAGGCCCGGGAATAGGCTGAAAAAGCGTCAATTTTGAACGGGGGAAGTCATGAATAAAAGGATCTTCCTTGTTGCGGCGCTCAGCGCTGCTCTGCTCGGCGGGACCGCATCCGCCGCCGCAGCCGCACAGCCCGGCCCGGGCGACAAGCAATGTGTCCCAGGCCAGCAGGGCAGTCCGAAGCCTGGTCACAAGGCTGGTGTCTGCTACAAGTAGTCAGCGATGAAATTCGATGCCCGCACTCTCGATAGTGCGGGCGTCAGCTTGTGGGTTTCCAGGTTTGGCCGCGCAGGAGTTGACCGGCACCCATCCAGACCGCGTTCATGAGCCGGGTCGCAGTCTTGCCCGGATCGGCGTCAGGGTGCGACGCGAGCCAGTCGGCAAGCGATTCGCTTGCTCCGACAAGGGAAAGCGCCATCGAGGTCAACTCATCCGGGCGGACCTGGCGGCCCTCCTTCTGTAGCGCCAAATCCAATTGATGCGCGATCACCTGAACCATCGCGCGGCGCATCGCGGCCAGGTCACCGGCGAAGGGCTCAAGTGATCGCGCCTGGCGATAGAGCACCGACCAGCCTTCGCGATGCCCGCCGACGTACTCGAAGAACCCCTTGATCCCGCGCCATAGTTGCTCGTCCGGCGGCAGGGAGGCGTCCGCGGCGGCGATGATGCAGGCCATCAGGCGCTCGGACTCGCGGTTGAGGCAAGCGAGGAAGAGCTCCTCCTTGGTGCCGTGGTACGCATAGACCATCGGCTTTGAGACTCCCGACAGCTCCGCGATCTCATCCATGTTGGCGGCATGGAAGCCGCGGCGGGAAAAGACGCGCACAGCGGCGTCGAGCATCTGTTGCTCTCGCACGGCGCGGGGAAGTCTCTTGGTCTGCACGCTTGCCAGCTTACCTACCGAGCCGTAAGGTTACGCGCGAGTAAGTTAGTTTTCCCAACGGAGGCCAGCATGTCCGAGTTCGACCTTTCCGACTTCAAGAGCATTGACCCGGCTCAGTTCGCTCAGCTGGTCAAGAGCGCGTCCGACTCGCAGATGAACGAGGTGATGGGGGGTCCGCTGCGGCAGCAGGTGCTCGACGAGATCTTCGCGCGTATGCCGTCACTGTTCCGCCCGGACCGGGCCGGCAACACCAACGCGGTGATCCACTGGGTCGTCGGCGGCAAGCCTGACGGTGGCTCGGACACTTACGAGATCGTGATCGCGGACGGCACCTGCAAGCTCTCGCCGACCCCGGAGAACGAGCCGAAGCTAGCCCTGAGCATGGGCCCGGCCGACTTCCTCAAGGTGGTCTCTGGCAACGGCAACCCGGTGATGATGTTCATGACGGGCAAGTTGAAGGCCAAGGGCGACCTGGGCCTGGCCGCGAACATCGCCAACCTCTTCAACATCCCGAAGGCCTGAACCGATGACCGCTGAGTTTTCCCTAGACCTCAGCGAAGAGCAGCGCGAGCTGCGCGACTGGGTGCACGGCTTCGCCGAAGGAGTCGTGCGCCCGGCCGCCGCCGAGTGGGACGAGCGGGAGGAAACTCCCTGGCCGATCATCCAGGAGGCGGCGAAGGTCGGCCTCTACGGCTTCGAATTCCTTGCGAACACGTGGAACGACCCGACCGGGCTGTCCATCTGCGTCGCCAACGAAGAGCTCTTCTGGGGCGACGCCGGGATCGGTCTGTCCATCATGGGCACCGCCCTTGGCGTGGCAGCGATCTACGGCAGTGGCACACCGGATCAAATGGTCGAGTGGGTGCCGCAGTGCTTCGGTGACGAAAATGAGCCGAAACTGGCGGCCTTCTGCTCGACCGAGCCTGAGGCCGGCTCCGATGTTGGGGCGATGCGCACCCGCGCGGTCTACGAAGAGGCCACCGACACCTGGGTGCTCAACGGCCAGAAGACCTTTGCCACCAACGGCGGCATCGCCAATGTGCATGTGGTGACCGCGGTGGTCGACCCGGCATTGGGCTCGCGTGGGCAAGCGGCGTTCATCGTTCCTCCTGGTACCCCCGGGCTCAGCTCGCCGGGCAAGACCAAGAAACTGGGCATCCGCGCGTCGCACACGGCCGACGTTTTCCTTGACGACGTAAGGATTCCGGGCCATCTCGTGCTCGGCAGCAGGGAGAAGCTCGAAGAGCGTCTCGCCGCGGTGCGGGAGGGCCGGAGTTCCAAGGGTCAGGCCTCGATGCGGACCTTCGAGCTCACACGCCCATCCGTTGGGGCACAAGCACTCGGCATCGCCCGGGCGGCTTTTGAGTATTCCCTTGAATATGCAAAGGGCCGAGTCCAATTTGGACGGCCGATCGTGGAGAACCAGGCAATCGCCTTCATGCTGGCCGACATGCGCATGGAGATCGAGGCTTCCCGGCTGCTCGTCTGGCGCGCCGCCTGGATGGGCAAGAACAACCGGCCGTTCAGCGCGGGCGAAGGTTCGATGTCCAAGCTCAAGGCCGGCGAGACCGCGGTCGCGGTCACCGAGAAGGCCATCCAGATCCTCGGCGGGGCCGGCTATACCCGGGACCATCCGGTGCAGCGCTGGTACCGCGATGCCAAGATCTACACGATCTTCGAGGGCACCAGCGAGATCCAGCGTCTGGTCATCGCTCGTGCCATCAGCGGGGCTTCACTTCGCTGACCACCCACTTTGCCGCAACTCCACAGGACTTGCTGTTCTCAGCACCGTCTTAGCGACAACTCCTGTGGAGTTGCGGCAAGGGGAACTGGTACTGCGCAGTACCAGAGGGCTTCACACCTCTGTTACCGACTAGTAATGTGCACGGCGTGGACCTGTTGTTCGTCGGAAAGACGCTCGCGCGCCGCGGCCTGCTGCATCCAGGCCGCCCGGATCGAGTCATCGATCAGCTCAACACGTTCCGCCGCTTCGGTTTCACCCTCGCCGCCGAGCTTCGCGCCGCCGAAGCGCGAGACCCCCACAAGCCGGCCGTCATCGACGAGCACCGCGGTGTGGTTAGCTATCGCCTGCTGCTGAAACGGGCGCAGAGGCTGGCCGCAGGACTGGCCGCGACCCGCGGGATCCAGGAACGCGACCGCATCGGCCTGCTGTGCCGCAACCACGCCGGCTTCATCGAGGCCATGGTGGCCTGTTCGATCCTCGGCGCCGACGCCGTCCTGGTGAACACCGCACTCTCCGCACCACAGCTCGCGATGGTGGCCGAGCAACAGAAGCTTCGCCTGCTGCTGCACGATCGCGAGTTCGCGCCCCTTGCCGCCGCGGTCGGCTGCGAGCGCATGGATGAGTCGCTTGTGGACGGTCTGATCGCGCAAACCGCACCGCCCCGCGACTGGACCAGCTCGCGCGCCGGCCGCATGATCGTGCTCACCTCGGGCACCACCGGTGCCCCGAAAGGAGCGCGCCGCCCTACGCCGAGCGGCTTCGGGCCACTGGCCAGCATCATCGATCGCATCCCGCTCCGGGCGGGTGAGCGCATGCACATCGCCGCCCCGATCTTCCACACCTGGGGATATGCGGCGCTCCAACTCGCGTTTGCGCTGAGGTCGACGATCGTGCTGCAGCGCCGGTTCGACCCGGCCGGGACGGTCCATGTGCTTGACCGATTCAATTGCAGCGCACTGTTTGCGGTACCCGTCATGGTGCAAAGGCTGATGGAATCACAGCTGACGCCGGCCCACCCGCCGAAAGTGGTCGCGGTGAGCGGGTCTGCCCTGCCGGGCGGGCTGGCCATCGCCTTCATGGACCGGTGGGGTGATTCGCTCTACAACCTTTATGGCTCAACCGAAGCCTCGTGGGCCTCCATCGCCACTCCCCGGGATCTGCGTAAGAATCCGGGTACCGCCGGGCGTCCCCCGCATGGCACCCGGGTGGTGATCCTGGATCCGGCCGGCCGCCCGGTGCCCAAGGGCGCGATCGGCCAGATCTACGTCGGCAACGAAATGCTCTTCGAGGGCTACACGGGCAATTCAGGGCCATCGGGCCTCGCCTCGCGAAAAGGCAGCAGCTCCTCATCGCCCGATGCGGCCGAAGGCAACGGGCAGGATCTGCGAGATGGCTTGCTCGGCACGGGGGATCTGGGCCACGTCGACTCGGATGGGCTGCTGCATGTCGACGGTCGCGCCGACGACATGGTGGTCTCGGGCGGCGAGAACGTCTTTCCGCGACCGGTTGAGGAGCTGTTGGCAAAGCTGCCGCAGGTGCGCGAGGTCGCGGTGATCGGGGTGCCGGATGCCGAGTTCGGCGAGAGGCTGGCTGCCTACCTGGTTTTGCATCCGGGGCACTATCTCGACGACGCCGAGGTCCGCGAATATGTGCGGCACTACCTGGCGCGCTTCAGCGTCCCGCGCGATGTGCATTTCCTCAACGAGCTTCCCCGGACCGCAACCGGCAAGGTCATCCCCCGGCTATTGCGAGGCAGCGCTTAACGCAATGTCCTTGCGATAGTGCATTCCTTTGAGGTGTACCTGTTCCGCGAGCGCATATGCGGCAGCGCGAGCCTGGTGCAGGTCACTTCCGGTCGCGGTCGCGCAGAGCACCCGGCCACCGGCACTTCGCAGCACCCCGGCAATGTCCACTTTGGTCCCCGCGTGCTGCAGACCCTCCGCGCCCTCGATCGGATCACCGGTCCGGGGCGACTGCGGATAGCCTTCTGCCGCAAGGACTACCGTGACGGCCGCGCCCTCGCGCCAGCGCAGTGGCGGTTGGTCGGCGAGCTTGCCGGTCGCCGCCGCGTGGAGCAGCTCGCCCAACGGAGACTCCAACAACGCAAGCACCACTTGGGTTTCCGGGTCGCCGAAGCGAGCGTTGAACTCGATCACCTGCGGCCCGTCCTTGGTGATCGCCAGCCCGACGTAGAGCAGACCCTGGAAGGGCGTGCCGTTGGCCTTCATCTGCGCCAGAGTCGGCCGCACGACTTCTGCCATCACCGTCTCCACCAAGTCGGGCGGAGCCCACGGCAGCGGCGTGTAAGCGCCCATGCCACCCGTGTTCGGCCCCTGATCGCCGTCACCGACCCGCTTGAAGTCCTGAGCCGGCAACAGCGGAACGGCCGTCTCACCGTCGCAGACGACGAAGAGGGAAACCTCAGGGCCATCGAGGAATTCCTCGATCACGACCCGTTGGCAGTCGAGTGCGTGAGCTTTGGCTACGTCGCGATCCTCGGTCACCGCGACACCCTTGCCCGCCGCTAGCCCGTCGTTCTTCACCACGTACGGCGGCCCGAACTCGTCGAGCGCGTGGTCAATCTCAGCGACCGTCTCGCATGTGAACGATCGGCCCGTCGGCACACCCGCCGCGGACATGATCTGCTTCGCGAAATCCTTTGACCCCTCAAGGCGAGCGGCTGCCTTCGACGGCCCGAAGACCGGGATCCCCTTCTCCCGCAACGCATCTGCCACGCCCGCCACGAGTGGTGCCTCCGGCCCGATCACCACCAGATCGGCGGTTTGGCTGACCGCGAGCTCGGTGACCGCGACGGGATCAAGCGGATCAACGTCTCTCGTCACGGCTAACTGCGCGATGCCGGGGTTGCCCGGCGCGGCGATCACCTCGGTGACCGAAGGATCCTGGGACAAAGCAAGGGCGAGCGCGTGTTCGCGCCCGCCCGAACCGATAAGCAGTACTCGCACTTGACTTACTCTACGGCCCTTACTTAACGGCCCCCGCGGTGAGGCCTGACTGGATCTGCCGCTGGAACAGCGCGTACATCGCGATCATCGGGATGATGGCGATCGTCAGCGCGGCGAAAAGGGCCGCCCAATCCGCCTCGTACCCGGCTGAGGTCGAGATGCTCGCGATGCCCTGGGTCAGCACCCACTTGTCCTGAGCGTCGCCGCCCGGGAGCAGCGCCACCGGAAGCACATACTGATTCCACTGCCCGATCACGTTGAAGATGGTGATGCTCACCAGACCTGGCTTGGCCATCGGCAGCATCACCCGGAAGAAGAGCTTCGTGTGCGACGCTCCGTCGATCATGGCCGCTTCAGCCACCGCATTCGGCAGCGTCTTGAAGAACGCCGCGAGGAAGAAGACGGTGAACGGCAATGAGTAGGCGATGTAGACCAGGATCAGGCCCAGGTGGGTACCCAGCAAACCCAGGTTTTGCACGACCAGATAGAGCGGCGTCAGCACCACGTAGACCGGGAAGGCGAGACCTGCCACAAAGAAGTAGTAGATGGCGCGGTTGCCGGCAAAGTTGTAGCGCGCCAACACATACGCGGCCATCGCGCCCAACAGCATCGTGCCGAAGGTCGATGCGACCACGACGATGACGCTGTTGATGAAGTAGGTGCCGATGTTGGCCTCGGTCCAGGCCCGGCCGAAGGAGGCGAGGTCCCAGTTGGAGGGGAACGCGAAGGGGTTGCCGATGAAGATCTCGGTGTTGCTCTTGAACGCGGCGAAGAACGCGAACGCCAGCGGGAAGAGAATGATCAGTGCCCAGGCGAAGAGCGAGACGTGACCGAAGCCTGACAGCAGCCGGATATCCCGCTTGTCCCGTGCGGTGGTTTGGTTGGTAGACATCTGCGGCTCCAGTTCAGTGCTCGACGGCTTCGCGCCGACCGCCACGCAGGGCAAGGACCGCGAACGTGATGGTCAACAGGAACAGCGACACCCCTAGCGCCGAGGCATAGCCGTATTCGGACTCGCGAATGCCCTGCTTGTAAATGAGCACTGGCAGCACATTGGTGGCCCCATCCGGCCCACCCTGCTCGATGCTCATCACCATGACCAGAGCGAACGCGTCGAAAGCCAGGATGCCGAGATAGACCCAGGCGACGCGGATCGTCTCCCACAACAGCGGCACGGTCACCCGGAAGAAGATCGTGATCCGGGTGGCTCCGTCCAAAACAGCGGCCTCATAGAGGTCGGCTGGAATGGACGACATGCCCGCTGAGAAGAGCACGACATAGAACCCGACCGCCTGCCAGACCAGCACACCGAGAATCGCCCACATGCCGTAGTCCGCCATGTAGTAGAGCGGGCCGGCATCGAAGAAACTCAGGACACGGTTGAGGATTCCGCTTTGGTCGGGCCCGTAAACCCGCCCGAAGATGACGCCGACGATGACGACGGCCAGGACCTGGGGGAGGAAGAACACCACTCGGTAGAACTTCGACCCCCAGACCCCGGTCATCACACCGCCGCGGGTGCCCCCGCCCATGTTCAACAGGAACGCGAAGAACAGGGCGAGGGCGATGGTGATCAGCGGCAAGGCGATCAGCAGCAACAGGTGATGCTGCACCGCTTGCCAGAACGAGTTATCGCTCCAGATCCTCTCGAAATTCTGCAAGCCGACGTTTTCGAAGTCGGGTGACAGGCCGCTCCAGTTCGTCGTCGCCACGAACACCAACTGCGTGATCGGGTAGAAGACGAAGATCGTGTAAAGCACGATCGGGGCGACGAGAAAACCTATGACAAACGGGTATCTGCCGTGCCGCATGATCCAGCTACTCCGCTCTAGGTTTAGCGCTCGAACTTTTCGATACTTGAGTCAGCCTTGACCGCGTCCGCGATTTTCTGCATTCGGTCCGCGAACTTGTCGGCTGTCCCACCCTGGAACATGAGTTCGTTGGTGGCGTTGCGGCACTCGTCGTCCATCTTCTTGTACCAGGCGTCCCAGCGGAAGCTGAAGTTGTTCGCTCCCGCCTCCTGTAGTGCCTTGCTGGCGGACGCGAGACCCGGCGAGAGCGTCAAGCCCTCGGTCGAGCCCTGGACCACGGTGAGGCTCTTCGTGAGCTCTGTGAACTTGCGAGCACCGTCCTTGGAGAGCATGTGCCGCAGGTACTCCTTGCCACCACGGACGTTCTTG
>DPJL01000032.1 GCA_003543035.1 Micromonosporaceae bacterium
ATCGACAGCGATGGCTTCGACTTCAGGGTGGCCAACAAAGGGTTCGTCTGGTCCTACCCTGAGCGCCGACCGGGTAGGCCGCGCCGCATCCGGACTGACATCGCAGTCTTGTACGTGGGCGACGAAGCGGAGAAGCAGGCCCTGCTGCTCGGTGAGCCCGAGGTCTTCTTCAC
The DNA here is from genome assembly GCA_003543035.1 of Micromonosporaceae bacterium. Lineage (GTDB taxonomy): Bacteria > Actinomycetota > Actinomycetes > Mycobacteriales > Micromonosporaceae > Rhizocola. Next base: position 174 of record DPJL01000032.1, read on the forward strand.
CACGCCCGCCTACGACGGGCTGCCCCTGGTCATGGTGCGGCTGGCGCAGGTGAACGTCGATCGGCTGAGGGAGCTTGTCACCGATGCGTGGCGCATGCGTGCCCCAGACGTGCTCGTCGGCGACCTCGGTGACGGCGGTGATTCGTCGAGCCCGAATCTGGGCTGAGCAGGTTAAGAGCCCTGGCCACAGGTGGCCAGGGCTCAGCGGTCACAAAGGTCCTTACGGGGAGAGGCTTTCCGCAAAGTCGTAGAGGCTCTTGATGTCGTTGTCGAAGTATGGGCCGTCAAACTGGCCGTTGCCTGGGTTGTCCCCGTGGCTGACCACGCTGTTGATGTATCCCAGGCCGTTCTGGTCGTTGTACTCCTGCAGCCAAGGCCCGCCGCTGGAGCCATATGTCATATTGCACCACATCCGGATTTGCTGTCCGCCGGCGTGCCATGTGCCGCTCTGGCAGTAGTACTGGCTCTCGCCACCGCCGAGATTGGACGGATAACCAAGAGCGGTGACGTAGACGCTGTAGCCCCAGTTCCAGCGCATGCCGTTGCCGCCGACCGTGTCGACAACCTTCAGGCCCCAGTTACCGCCGTTGTGCATGATGGCGACGGCCATGTCCTCGTCGTAGCTTCTGCTGTTGATCCACGCGGTGCGGGTCGTGAGCTGGTAAGCCACGAACGTGCCGAACGGCCGCGCCCCATTGCGATACCGCGGAACGAACTGCCAGTTGCTGTACCACTGCCCGCCGCCGCCCTGATGCACGCAGTGGCCCGCGGTCATGACCAGTCGCCTCTTGCCACTACTGACTGTGCTGGCCGAGCACGAGGCACTACCGCCGCCGGGGGTGGTGAAGTAGACCTTGCCGACCGTCTGTGATTCGTTGAGCTGTATGCCAACATCGTCGGCGTGGGCAATGGTCGGTGCCGTAGGCGCGATCGCGCCGGCCGGTCCGCCGGGCTTTGGCGCCCTGCTGGGCGACTTGGCGTTGTCTGTGGGATTCAGAAAGTCGAGGTCGACGGCCGCCGCCATACGCTCCGTCGTCCAGAAGGCGGCGATCTCATCGGCGATGGCATAGCTGGTGACCGCGCGACCGTCGCTGGTGCGGGCAACGGTGGTGCTGTTGCCGGCGCTCCCTTCGCCGGCGGGCGGTTTCGCCTCAGCGACCGACGTACCGGTCAGGATCAGAGCGAGCGACAGCCCGACCACGGCCGACCATTGCGAGATTGGTTTCACGATGTTCCCCTCTTGTCGTTGCCCGATGTGGCATCGGCACCATATCGAGGCATCGGCAAGTATTGGTGTCTGAAAGTTGCCAAAACCCTGAAGTGAACCCATGAATGAAGAGAACGGATGCACCAATTCATTGAATTGACGCGAGCCTTCGGCTCGGTATCGCCTTCGGGCGGAACCACTCGGCCACCTCAGCTTGTGACGCCAGCGGCTGGCAGACGGTTTGGGTGGCGGGGGCGCTAAACGTCCAGCTACTACACTCTGCTGCATGCGCCGGTTAGCTCTGCTGCTTGCGGTTTTCTCCTTGCTGCTCACGGGATGCTTTGCCAAGAAGCCCCCACCACCGCAGCCCGTTGACGTGTCAGTGTTCCTACAGATGACCGCGACGGATCAACAGAAGCAGTCGATAGAGGCCGCGATCCGCGCCCTGCCCGGCGTCTCTGACGTCCGATTCGAGACTCGCGACGAGGCCTATACGGAATTCAAGAAACTGTTCCAAGACTCGCCAGACCTCGTCAACTCGGTTAGGCCGCAGGACATGCCGGAGTCCTTCCGCTTCCGCCTCGCCGACTGGGCCTCGGTCGACAAGGCCAAAGAATCGATCTCTTCGTTACCAGGCGTCGACAAAGTCAACTCGGGGCTCGAGCCCAGCCCTAAGGTGTGAACAGCGTTGGTGTGACGCAACTACGGCAGGCGTTGTAGCGCCGGATACCGCGGAAGTTGTGGAACACATCAAACTTCCACCGGACGCCCTTTTAGCCCTATCTCGCTAGCCTCCAGTTATGATTTTCGATGGCGAACGCGACCAACCCTTGCTGCGCCACATGCGAGATCCGGTGCTGGATCGGTTCCTCCGCAAGTCACTTGAGGAACAGGCGGCCAACGATCCCGACCCGTTGCGCCGGGACATGGCACGGGATGTGCTCTCCGGTGCCATCACGCTCCAGCAGGCCGCGAATTCCAACGTGTACGGTGAGCTCTTTGCGCGCCAAGCCGATGAGCTGGCCGACTGGTGGGACAGTCTGTCCGAAAAGGACCGCGACCGGCTGTATGCCGAGGCAGTCGAAGCGATCGCGGACCTCGACGAGACCAGCCGATGACGGTCAAAGTGCAGATCGCCGATCTCAAGGGTTATGCGGGTCAGCTCAAGCGCAACGCCGAGCACACCGACAAGGTACTCGAATATGTCAAAGAATGGTGTGGCCAGGAGCTGCAAGCGGTTGACGCAGAAGGACTGTTCGCCAAGGGTTTGGACTTCCACGACAAGGCGTATGACTCGGTCGTCCAGATGATCAGTCACCTGAGGCGAATTCTGCGCGGCTCCGCCGGTGAGCTCGAGAACGCGGCCAAGTTCTATGACAAGGCCGATGACGCGGCACGCCAACGGATCGACAAGCTCAACGTGCCCGTCACGCAGACGGCGCGCGAAGGGTGGGAGAAGGATGTCAAGGGCTACAACGATGCCAAGGATCCCAACGCTTCGCTAAACAACCCGCACCCTGAAGACATCGACGACATGACGAAGGTGCTCGACGGCATCACCGGGATAGCGCTGAAAGTCGTGGAAATTCTCACCGGCCGTAAGCCGCTGGAGGAGGCGATGAAATTCCTCACCGGCGATTGGGAGGCCTTCAGCCGGGCCGGAGCGGCATGGAAGAACGTCGGCGAGGCTCTTGCTGCCATTGGGGAAAACCTGGACCGTGCAACGCTTCGATGGACCACGGATGGGACGGCGATGCGAGCGAACAGGCCTACCGCCTCTTCCAGAACATTGCCGATGTTTTCAAGCAGCTGCAGGATCCGTTCAACAAACTTGCCGAGGCCTACAAGGCGTACGCGAAGTTCGCCTACATCACCGCCTCCGTCATCGCCGACCTGATCAAGCAGATCCTGGATCTCGTCTTCGCCTATCTGACCCGGACCAAGGGCGGCGCCTTCGCCGCGGTGTTCCACGCGATGAAAATCGTCAAGCTGGTCGGGAAATTCGGTATGACACTTATCGCCGCTCGCGGAACTGTCGGTGTCTACTTTGGCGGGCTCTCCTTCGTTAGCGCACCACTGTTCGGCCTCGGGCCCGGACTCAGGGAGAGAGGCTATGACCTACAAGGGGTTTAACGGAGTCATCGCCGGCGAGGCCGACGAGCACGATCCGCTCGCTGGAATCCGCGACATGCTCGACCGCTTCTGCGCCGAGGACGGCTCCGACGGGGAAACCGTCGAGATGGCCGCCCAGATCCTCATCGCCGCCACCGAACAAGCTCTTGTCGCACGTGTTGGGTACGCTGCCGATCTCCATCGCTAGAAAGGCAGCCACATGCATTCAGCCGACAACAACAAGTACCGCGACATCGGTGTGGGATCGACAGTGGTCGGGTTTCTGATCGGCGTGTTCATCCCCAGCGAATGGGTACTCGGCTGGTTCATCGTTGGTTTTGTGCTGGCTTACGCCATTGCGAATTTCGCCGCCCATGCGATCAGCCGTGTCCTCCACGACCACGAAGTGTGGCGCCGCAACCTCTGACGCCTAGTAGATCGAGACGTGGACGTGGTTGGTGTGATCGCCGGCCGGTTGGTCTCCGCAATTGGAGCCGGCTGAGTTGTAGGTCTTCCAGCCCGTCCCGACGTGCCAGATCCGGCAATACCAGACGACATACATCACGCCCAGAGCCCTGGCGTTGTTCACGAAGAAGGACGTGACCTTGTCGCCGTAGGCCTTGTTCGACCCACCGGCCGACCTGTTCTCGAAACCGCCTTGGAACGCGGCCCAGTCACACGCGCGGCCCAATGGATGCTCGCCATCACCCCCGGGCCGGAAGCACGAAACATACCACGTCAGCCCGTTGCGCTTTCCTTCGTTAAGCGAATGCAACGTCCGGGGCGTGAGACAGCCGTCCGCTGGTGTCGGGTCTTGCTGCGAGCAGCTCTCCCTCGGCCAACTGCCATCAGGGTTTCGGGGTGCTGGTCGTGCACTGGGCGCCCCACCGGTGTTGACCTTCGCGGTTTGTCCACCGCCGACGGCCGCCAGTGCTCGCTCAGCGGCCAGCTTCCGCTTGGCCATCTCCTGCGACTGTGCCACCTGGACCGCGACCTCGGCGTCGATGCCAGCCTTGGTTTCGGTCACCTGTCGTTTGGCTTCCACCAACTGAAGTAGGCCCGCTTGGTCACGCTGCGTCATCTTGTCGAGCGCGGTGGCCCGTTCAAGGAAGTTGTCGGGACTGGTGGAGTTGAGCATCGCACCCAGCACACCGACTCGCCCCGTTTTGTAAGCTTCTCCGGCGTACTTCGCGAACCCTTGCCGCAGCCGGGTGACATCGACCTCGGCCCGGTCAAGCTTGGTTTGCAACTCCGTCTGCTTGGCCTTCGAGACGTTCAGCTTGTCTTCCGCGGCAATGTATTCCCGGCCGGCGGTCTCGAGGTTGGCCCGCAACGTTGCCAGCGAAGGGGTTCCGGTCTCGTTGGGCGGAGTCGTCGGGGTAGGAGCCGGTGTCGGCTCGATGGCGGCTATAGCGGGGGAAGCCAGCCCCGTCACCAGGGCAACAACAGCGACCAGGATCGTCGCTACCGTGAGCCGCAGCTGGTGTGGGGGCACCATAGTGGTCACGCTGCGCCACGTTACCCGAGAGAGCTGGAGCCCTCCACCCGAGCGAGCCCGTCAGAGCTCCTCTAACAACCCACGACCTGCGCGAATGCCCACCTGAGATTGGTGTTCTAGCTCAGCGCGATCTACAGCGTCAGCATGATACGACTTCGCAGACGACCACACTCTCGCCCGTGCATGCGGGCTTACTCGCTGGGTGCGAAGTAGTCCTTAAGCATTTCGGTTGTCCATGCCGGTTGATGCACCGGTCCTCGTGGTCCGAACTCGGCGAACCAGGGCTTGATGTCTAGTACCGGGGTTCCGTCGACCGCATCGAGATCTTCGACATGCAGATCGAGTCCATCGACCTTGATTAGGCGGCAACGAGATACACCGAGCCAGTTAAGCCGTCGCATGTTGCGGTGGCCGAATATCCCGACCTCAGGCCATGCTGGGTTGTCGCGTGGCCGGCGCGCACCAAGGTTGAGGTCAGTCGGATCAGTCAAGTGAAACCGAAACACGACCTCAAGGTGCGAAAACGCCTCCAGTCCTGCGGTCGCCGCCGAAGTGAAACGGGAGTCATCAAGGCGGATGATGGACTGCATGCCGCCCCAGTGGTCATCTGTGGGTTCAATCCGGCCACCGACAACGTGGGCCAATGCCTCGACCTCGAACTTCTCTCGAGTCATTTCTATCCCCTCACAGACTGATCCATTACACGGTTGCTAGGTATTCAGCCGCCCGAACGTCAAGGTCGTTCGCCGTCGAAATACCGCGCCGCCGGAAGGGTGACAAGGTGGAACGCATGTCCTTGACCACCTTGCGCGTACGGCCCGAATTGATGCCCTCCATGGCATCAAGAGCTCGCGACCAGGTGGCGCACGCTTCCTCAATGTTCCCGTTCTGGGCTTGAACTGAGCCAAGATACCCAAGGGTCACGGCATGGGTCCGAGTGAACGAGCTCGCTTTTCGCGTGCGGACGCTGCGGCGAAACTCCCGGATCGCCCCTGGGACGTCTCCGACGTCTCGCAGCGTGCACGCGGTTTCGTGAGCGAGACTTGCCTCGCCAAAAAAGAAGACACGTGAAGGTTCGTAATCTCCGGCATTCGCCGCCGCGAGGTCATCCTCGGCGCGGATCAAGGCTGCTGCTGCACTGGGTCTATATCGGTTCGCACCGAGTGCTTTCGCATACACGGATCCGAGGAGCGCCCGTTCCCGTGGGCTTGCCAGCTTGTATCGGAGGCCTTCGAGCGATTGGGTCGCAAGATCCAGCCCAGCCTTGAGATGTCCGAGATCGATCGCCTGGTGGGCCATCGCTCGCAGTACATGGCCAGCCATGGGAGCATCATCGGCCTCGGCGGCAAGCTTTACGGCAGTGCGGAAGTGATGTTGCGCTATTGCGTGCTCTGCGTTGTCGAACGCGGTCCAGCCGGCAAGGTAGGCAAGCTCACTCGCGGCGGAAAACATATGTTGACGGATGGTCTCGCTCGTAAATGTGCTGCCAAGATAGTTAGCAACGTCTGAGGTCAGGTACTGAATTAGAGCACTTCGTGCGTGGCCGCCGCCTCGTCGTTGATCCAATTTGGAGAAGATCTGCGTCATCTCGCGAACCGCTTCGACGTCGCCAGAGCCAACTACGCGTGACCGACGGGAGGGCCGTGTCCTTCCGCGAGCTGCCAGCTCAAGCCACCAGCTCTCATCCGGGAGGGCTAGCGCAGCAGCCGAGTAGGCAGCAGCTCCCAGCGCAGCCCGCCGCTTCACGTCGATGTCCATCCTTCCGAGATCGATCAGCTCGATCAGAGTATCCGTCCTCCAATCAAGCATCGCTGGGACGGATTTGGGCTGAGCGGATAGTCCTATCTCGTCGAGGGTGACCACTCGGTTCAGGCGACGCGACAAGGTCTCGGCCAAGATCGATGGTCCCTGACCCGAGGGATTCGAGCCGCCGACCCAGTGGGAAACGTGTGAACGGCCGACAGCTGCAAGCTCACGAGCACCGTTCTCAAGCGCAACACGCACGAAGGCACGAGCTACCTGAGCGTGCGACCAGCCTGCCTTGGCGATGACCGCCGCCAGCTTGTCGTTCGCCTTCCGTTTGTCGGCCAATGATGCAGCCTCCAAGTCCACTAAACGATCTTTCACCGCTTTCACCGCATAGACACCCTTGACCGCGTACCGACCAGCCATCACACGTGGTTTCCTCAGAGATGTCCAAAGTGACCGTACCGAAACGTCGACATGCCTTGGCACTTAAGGGAATCGGCGGGTGTATGGGAAAGGTGGTAAGTCGATGCGTTGGGTTCTGCTTGTCATACTAGTCGCTCTGGTCGCCCTAGGTGGCTATGCTCTCGGGCGTCGTTCTCTTCGTTGCCCTGCCTGCCGCGCAAAGCTGCATCCCGTTTGTCTGAGCCAAAGATGCGGCGGCCACGCCACGGCTGGGAGGTCTTGAACGGCATGAGGTCCCAACATGACGCCTCGGCTGTTTCCGCCAGCGCCTCTGTTCGCCTTCCGTCTCCCATGGATGCGCAGACGTTGATCGATGATCACGTCAAGTCCACTTTGGGGGGTCGGTGCATGGCGTGTGGCGAATTCCCACCATGCGCAAACCGGAACATTGCCCACTCAGTCTTGTTCGGTGCAGGCGTTCTCCCGAAGAGAACTCACCGGATGGCGTTTCCAAGACGACTCGCGGAAGGAGGCGGGTTCCTATGAAACGCGACTACTCTTGTCCGCTCTAACGAGGCTGCGCGAGTACCGGCCATTCCGCGCCAAATGGGCCGGCAACGATGGGCGGCGGTCTTCACGGGTTGGCACTCAGTTCAGACCGTCGCCCACCACCCTTCCAACCGGAGCGATTCTTAGTCCGGCCATGTTTGCACCGTACCGGAGGCAAGGATGTTCAATCCGAATGCGAGGCTTCCCGTGCTCACAGAAGCCGAACACGCCAAACTCAGACTCGACCTTCGGCAAATAGTCGAGTATCGAAAGTCTGGCCTGAGCCTGAATCACGTGATCGGCTGCCCGCTTGACTGCGGCTACTGCGTACGACACCTCTTCCACAACTTCGAAATGAAGGTTCCCCGCGCCCTGATGTGCGACGAGGACGCGGTCATCACACGGTGGCGCGTCAGCGAGGCCGACTGCGAAGTATTCAACTCCCTGAAGAACATCAAGCTCACCTTGCTCATGACGCACTCAGGGATCCAGGACAAGCGGATCGAGCCATTCGACTCGCAGATCGCAGTGAAGTCGCTCATGACCGCCTACGCCAACGCCGAGTCTTACCGCGTGATTCAGTACTGGCGGCCGATCGTTCCCGGGCTCAACGATTCCCACTGCCACATCAGTAGGGCTCGCGAGTTAGCCGAGCACGCTCATGCGACCGTCTACACAGGACTGTTCTATCGCAACGAGATCCGCGACTACTACCGGGCGCACGGTATCCCAGAGCCATACGCCGGAACAGCTCGCCGCAAGATCTTCCCCGCAGAACTTGAGGAACGAATCTTGTCAGCCTTCCGCAGGCCAGATGGAACCTTCGGGCCGCTGTTCCGCAAGACCTCGTGCGGCGTTTCCTACGCTCACGAACTGCCCGACTACAACGCCCACTACGGCATCCGGGAGCTGTGCGATATCTGCCCAGTGGCCCAGATCGGCTTATGTGCCAAGGCTCTCACCAAACCAGATCGAGGGTTGGTCGAAACCCTCGCTCACGATCTCGGCGGCAAGCTCATCGAGATCAATGATCGTGCGGCCGTGGTGGAAGGACTCAACGAGCAGCCTAGGTACCTGATGCAACACTCGCTCGGTTATCAGGTGCACGATGTGGACAAACCACACCACCAACGCCAGCACGGCCGAGCCGACATCGGCTGGCCGAAGCAGGCCGAGACCGCGGGAACCTCAATATGACCGAGAACTTGGAAACGCTTCGCTTCGCCGTGATCGATGTGGAGGGCAACGGCCAGCAGCCACCCGAAATCGTGGAAATCGCGATTCTGGCCATGGACGGGTTGGTACTGACAACCCAGCCGCGGACCTGGCTCGTCAAGCCCTCCCAACCGATCACGCCACTGGTGACACGCAAGGTCCATGGAATCAAGAACTCCGACGTGAAAGATGCGCCATGGTTCACCGAAATCGCCTCGGAGATTCAGGCCATACTCAGCGATCGAATACCGGTCGCACACAACGCACGCATAGATCACGAAGTGCTGAGCCGTCAGCTACCCACCTGGGAGCCGGCGCTCGTCGTGGACACGCTTCGCTTGGCCCGTGCTCTTTGGCCTGGGCTCAAGAGTTACAGTCTCGATCCGCTCTTAGCACACGCCCGGATCGACACGTCGAGTTTAGCTGGCTGCAGGCATCGGGCCGGGTTTGACGCCCACGCCACCGCCCTTTTGTTCGCCACGCTCGCCAAGCTCGCCGTGACAAGGGACCAGCTTCTTTCGCTCGGATGCCTTCCGAATCGCGCGCCCGCCGCCCCACCTGACGAAGGAGTCTTGTTTTGAAGACCTTCAAGGTCGCCGTAACTGGTACCCATTCGACCGGCAAGACGACATTTGCCGAGGCGCTCAAAGAGACGCTCGACGCTCAGGGATACAACACCGTCTGCGTGTCCGATCTCGGCGAGGAATGCCGTGACCGTGGTTTCAACATCCTCTACGACCACACCCCACAGTCAACGCTATGGATCATGACGGAAGGAATCAGGCGCGAGATGGAGGCCGCGCTCACTGCCAACGTGATCATTGTGGATCGCCCTGTCCCTGACGCACTCGGCTACTACCGGGCGGCTCTGTCCTATCGGGACGAAGCCAGCCCGGAAACCTGGGCGAGTTATCTGTCGTCGCTCGCCGGGCACCACGCCGCAACCTATGACCTGATCTTCAATTCGCGGCTTGACCCGTCGATCCCCCTTGGGACCAACAAGCCACGTGATCCTGACGGCAAGTTCCGCAGGCTGGCGGACGAAGCCGTCGCCGACGTGCTTGTGGACCTCGGAATCGACCACCTCTCACTTACCGTAGACAACACAGCAGCGGCGGTTCAGCTCGTGCTCGACCAAGTACGTACGCACATCGGTCGCTCTAAGTAAGCCAAATGTGCGCACTCTCTGGCAGCTATGGTTGGAGGCCGCACCTCTCACTGAGCATGCAAGAGCTAGCCGACGTGGGCCTACGCGATCAGATTGGCGAGCCGATGGAGGGGGAGGTACCCACCGTGGAGCCGAACGAGACCAACGAAGCGGCTGGCCTGGCGCAATTCGCCTTTGAGATGGGCGTACTGAAGCGTGTGCGTCGCGCAGGATGGTGGCACGCGGGTATCCGTGATCCTGAGTCGGTTGCTGAGCACAGTCTCCGTGTCAGTCAGCTCGCCGCACTCATCGCCGCGCAGGAAGGTGCCGACCCCGCTCGCGCGGCCCTGCTCGCCGTCTGGCACGACTCGCAGGAGACCCGCACCGGCGACCTTCCGCACTCTGCCAGACCGTACGTCAATGGACCCGACCCCCAAGCGATCACGACGGATCAAGTGGCGTGCCTGCCGGACCTCGCCGCCAAGACCGTGCGCGAAGCCGTATCGGAATACGAGGCACGCAGCACCCTGGAATCGCGTTGCGCCCACGACGCCGACAAGCTGGAATGCCTCCTCCAAGCGATCGAGTACCAGGCGGCCGGCAATAGTGGCGTCCAAGGCTGGATCGACTCCTCACGCAAGGGGCTGGCGACGGGAACGGCGCAGCGCATCGCCGACGCCGCGCTCTCCACGTCTCCGCTTGCCTGGCGTGGTCGCTGAACACTCAGGTCCAGCGGGCCACTCTCTGTGGATCGACGCTCTTTCTGTGATGCCAGATTCGAAAGGACTTTCCGCGTGACGCACGGCCCAACCGCGCTGGTACTCGACTTTGGCGGCGTTCTGACCAACGACTTCTGGGAGGTGCTCAGGAGCTACGCACGCCGTGACGGTCTGCCCGAGGACGCACTCGTCGATCTGGTCACCAAAAACCCCGACGGAGTTGAGCTGTTGCGCAACCTTGAGAAAGGGGCATACGGCAGTCAGAGTTCGAACAGGAAATGGCCACCAAACTTGGCGTGCCCCGATCCGGCTTACTCGCACGCGTGGCAGCCGACCTACGCCCTGACGAAGAAATGCTTGCCATAGTTGCCGAGCTCAGAGCTAGCGGAGTCAAGATAGCCATCCTGTCGAACTCCTGGGGCAGCGACGACTTCGACCCTTACGCACCTTGGAACCTCAGCGACCTTGCTGATGTAGTGATCATTTCTGACCAGGTCCATATGCGTAAACCAGAACCCGCAATCTTCGACCTCGCCATCGACAAGCTCGGCGTAACCGCTAACCAGTGTGTGTTCGTCGATGACATCGCGGCATACCTCGAGCCCGCGAGAAATTTGGGAATGACAGTTCTACATCACACTGACGCCGCTGCGACAATTCGCGAGCTACGCAACCTGTTCTCCCAATTTGACAGTTGAACCAGTGCAGACGCCGAGGTCGACGTCGACCAAGCGATCGAGGCGGCAAGCATTGCCGTGCTGAATCCTTCACCGAGACAAAGGACAAGCTCATCGGGGGGTGAGGCCCCCGGACGCGACCGGGCGACGGGCACGTCACCCATCCGGTCGCTGTCCAAGAATTTGGGCCTAGGGCCCCTTGACGCAGCGCTCCGATCGGGAGTGAGCTGGGCATGTGGCAGTCGCGACCGGCGTGCCGGCAGAAAGGGGTGGATTCGCTCGCGGCCGCGTACCCCACGCGCGCTAGTGAGAAGGAGGCGCGACATGACACCAGACGAGCGCAAGAGCCTGGTTCGCCGGTTGACCGACGAGCTTTGGAACAAGGGCAACCTGGACGTCTGCGACGAGGTGTTCGCGGCGCACTGTTCGTTCCATGACCCGAGCTTCCCTGTCGAGGGAGTCACCGGGATGAAGGAGCAGGTACGCCAGCTGCGGGCCGCCAACCCGGACCTGCACTTGGACGTCCACGACATCCTTGTGGACGGCGATATGACCGCCGCCCGGTGGACGATGGGCGGCACGTCCCGCGGAGAGTTCCGTGGCCTGCCGGCCACCGGCAAGACCTACGTGATGACCGGCATGACCATCGACAAGTGGGAGAACGAGCGGATCGTCGAGGAGTGGACCAGCTACGACTTGCTGGGCGCTCTGCGGCAGCTGGGGATCATCCCCGAGCTGACACGGCAGGAGACCACCAGCTGACCTGGTGGCGGCGAACCGCCGACTGGCCGGGCCGCGCAGGCCCGGCCGGCCGTTTTGTCCGATGTGGACCTACCGATGCCTTGATAGGACAGCGTCGATGAAAATAGGGATGCCGCTGGCCTACAGCGGCGGTTTCACCGAGGCGGTAAGGGGCTTGGCCGACTATGAAAAGGCGGGCCTCGATGTGGTGTTCGTGGCCGAGGCCTACACGTTCGACGCGGTGAGCCGGCTCGGCTACATCGCCGCGAGCACCCAGCGGCTCGGCATCGCCTCCGGCGTCATACAGCTCTACACCCGGACTCCCACCCTGATCGCGATGACCGGCCGGGCTCGACTACGTGTCCGGCGGCCGCTCTCCTGGACGAACTCGTTGACGGCACAACGCTTATCGGCCCGCTGTCGTGGGTGCGCGAGCGGGTCGCCGCCTTCGCGCAAGCCGGTATCACGACCCTGAACGTGGTGCCGATCGCGAGGACCCATGAGGCCCGCGTTCGGCTCATCGAGCAGATCCGCGAGCTGGCCGGCTAGCCGAAATAGCGCTCCCGCAAGGTTTCGCCCGGCTTGTAGGCCGTACGGAAGAGACCTCTGCGCTGCAACTCGGGGATCAGCAGCTCGCAGATGTCGGTGATGCCACCGGCAGGTGGGCACGGGATGAGGTTGAAGCCGTCGACCTTTGCCACCTCCAGCCACTGCTCGATGCGATCCGCGACCTGTTCGGGCGTACCAAATAGCGTCACCGGCGCATCGGCACGCGCCCGGCGCGGGCGCGAGACGAGGTACTTCACGTCCCCCACGGTCCACTCGCGCTCCGGGCTCAGCCCCCGCAGGAAGCCCACAAACGATTGGCTTCCCTGGTTTTTCACCTCGCTTACGGGTGTCTCCTCCGGATAGGCCGCCAGGTCGACGTCCATCCAGCCGCACCACTTGGCGAGCTGACCTTCCGCGCTCCAAAGGTGGTGGTATGCCGAGGCTTTCGCCTTCGCCTCCTCCTTCGTTGCGCCGACCATCACCATCGTGCCCTGCAAAGCCTTGATGGCGTTGGCATCCCGGCCGAGCTCGGTGGCCCGCTGGCGCAGCGCCGCCACCTGTTTGGCGCCCGCCTCGGGATCGGACATGGTCAGGAAGACCACCTCGGCGTGACTGGCCGCAAAAGTCATGCCCCGCCCGGAGGCACCGGCCTGATACAGCACCGGAGTTCGTTGCGGTGACGGCTCACACTGATGCGGTCCCCTTACCGTGAACCACTCCCCGACGTGATTGATCTCGTGCACCTTCGCCGGGTCGGTGAAGATGTCCGCGTCGGCATCCCGCACGACGGCGCCGTCTTCCCAGCTTTCGTCCCACAGCGCGCGAACCACGCTCATGTATTCATCGGCGCGGTCATATCGCGGGTCGTGGTCGAGGTACTCCCCCAGACCGCACCCCTCGGCGGAACGCAGATAGGAAGTGACTATGTTCCAAGCGATCCGGCCGTTGGTGAGATGGTCCAGCGAGGAGAACAGCCGCGCGCATTCGTAAGGCTGGTGGTACGTGGTCGAATACGTGACCGCGAAGCCGAGGTCCCGGGTGGCAGCGGACAGTGCGGCGACCACGAGCACCGGATCGATCGACGGGATCTGTACGCCGTGCCGTACCGCGCTCGCCCATGAACCCTTATACACGTCATAGGTTCCGTGAATGTCGGCGAAGAAGAGCGCGTCCACGCACGCCTGCTCCAGTTGCCGAGCGACCTGCGTCCAGTAGTCCAGCGACCGGTACCCGGTGGCAGTCCGGTCATCCGGCGAGCGCCACATCCCGACGAACTGCGGTGACGGCGAACATTCGGTGAAAACGTTAAGGTGCATAGGTGGCTCCCACAGCAGTCAATTGATGCTCAACGGCATCGACTTGATTCCGTTGACGAAATTGGACTCCAGCCGCACGACCGGGCCCGCGTGCCGCAACCGGGAAAGGTGCGGGCGCAAAGCGTCCAACAGCGCGGCGGCCTCCATCCGCGCGAGGTGCGCGCCGAGGCAGAAGTGCGGGCCGATGCCGAAGCTGAGGTGCGGGTTGGGATCGCGACCCAACTGCACCTGATCCGGCTCGTCGAAGACTCGCTTGTCCCGGTTTCCGGAGACGTAATAGAGAACGACTTTGTCGCCGGCCGCGATCTGTTGCCCGGCCAGCGTCACGTCACGTGTCGCGGTGCGGCGGAATTGCATGATGGGCGTGACCACGCGGACGAACTCCTCCACGGCGGAGGTGACCGGCTCGTCGTTGAACGCTACTTGTAAGGCGGGGTCGGCAAGCAACAGCTGCACCGAGTTCGAGATGAGGTGCCGTGTCGTCTCGTTGCCTGCCACCACAAGCAGCAGCCAGAACTGGCAGAACTCACGGTCTGCCAACCGTTTTCCCTCAACTTCGGCGTTGGCGAGGAGGCTGATGAGGTCGTCCTGAGGGTGATCGCGGCGCTCATAAGCTATCCCCAAGGCGTATTTGAACGCTTCGGCGAACGTGCCGCGGTAGGCCTCAATGTCACCGCCGCCGTATTCGGGATCGTCGAAGCCCACCAGATTGTTGCTCCAGCGGTAGAGCAGGTGCCGATCCTCGCGAGGCATCCCCAGCAGATCGGAGAGAACGAGCAACGGAAGCTCAGCCGCCAAATCCGTTACCCCGTCGAAGGATTCGGCCGCAATGGCGCGCTCTACGACTTCGGAGGCATGCCGGTGAACGTTTTCGGAGAGCTCCCGGATGGCACGCGGGGTGAACACGGACGTGACAAGCTTGCGGATGCGCGAGTGCTGCGGAGCATCCATGTTGACGAGTAACTGACGGGCTGTCTGCAGGTCGGCCTGAGTGCGCGGGTCGACAAGGAAGGCGCCCTTGAGCGCGGATGAGAAGTCCTCGGGGCGACGGGACGCCTCGATGATCGCCTCGTGTGTCGTCACCGCCCAAAAGCCGCTGCCGCGCTGCAATGTGCGGCCGGCCGCGCTGTGCCGCCACAGTGCCGGTTCGTCGACCCAACTCACGCCACCGGCTGCACGAAGCTCGGCGAACTCCTCATGCGGTACGCCCCTGGCAAATGTCGCCGGATCCGCTATCACCGTCACGGGAAAATCAGCTCCTGCAACAGATCCTTGCGAATCTTCCCGGTGTTCTCCCGGGGGAGGCTGTCGACCGCGCGATATTGGCGCGGTACTTTGAACCCGGCGAGCGAGGAACGGCAATGCACATCAAGCTCAGTGAAAGCGACCGGTGATGCAAGCTCCACCACCGCCGCGACCCGCTCGCCGAACTCGTCGTCGGGAGTCCCGATTACGGCGGCGTCGCGCACGGCGGGATGCCGCAACAGCACGGCTTCCACCTCGGCCGGATAGACGTTCACACCGCCCGTGATGATCATGTCTTGGGCTCGGCCGGTGAGGAAGAGATACCCCTCGTCGTCCACATGCCCGATCTCGCCGTACGTGAAGACCCCTGGGCGCAGGTGCGCGGCCCGTGTCTTCTCCTCCGCGTTGTGATACTGAAACCCCCGCCCCGGCCTTCGCATGTAGACCCGGCCGGTCTCCCCCACGGGCAACCCATGACCGTCCTCGTCGACGATCAGGATCTCGTTGGGCGGGATGGGCTGGCCGACGCTTCCGGGTCGTTTGAGCCATTCGTTCGAGTCGATGAGGGTGACCGCGCCGCCCTCGCTGGCCCCGTAGTACTCCGTGAGCACGGGTCCCCACCATTCGATCATCTGCCGCTTGACGTCCTGCGGGCACGCGGCTCCGCCGTGCCAGATCGTCCGCAATGCGCTCGGGTCAAACCGTTGCCGCGTCAGCTCATCGAGCCGTAGGAAGCGCACGAACTGAGTTGGTACCAAGTGGCAGTGGCTAATCCGTTCCTGTTCCATGACGGCCAGGATCGGCTCGGCGTCGAAACGTTCCCGGATCACCAGCGTCGACCCGCGCAGCAGAGACATCAGGGCGAAGAACAGTTGCGCCGAGTGGTACCAAGGGCCGACCAACAGCACTCGACCGTCATCCGGGACGTTGAGCAGTCGGCCCGCATAGCCCAGGAGCCGCTCGACTCGGTCAAACGGGTCTCCGGTGTTGAACAGTCCATTGAGGACACCTTTAGGGGCGCCTGTGGTGCCTGAGGTGTAAACCATCAACTGACCGCAGATTGGCGGGCTTTCGGGTGGATCGGCAGGCCTAAGCGAGGCGGGATGGAACACCTTTACGCCATAGGAGTCGGCGCGATCTGTCACCAAACCGGTTGCACCCGAGTCGGCCAGGATGTACGCGATCTCCGGCTCGGTCAGGTGCTGGTTGATCGGCACGACGGTGATTCCGCTGTGCAGACAGGCCAACAGCGCCTCGAAGACGGCGCAGCCGTTGGTCAGCAGAATGCCAACCGTGTCACCGGCTCCCAGCCCGGCTCCAGCGAAAGCGCTTCGCCAGGCGGTCACCTGGTCGGCCAGCTCACGCCAGGTCAACGCGCCCGCGTGATCCGCCAGCGCTGTCCTATCCGGACAGTCGCTGAGCTGATCGCGCAGCATCACAATCATTCGAGCAGATCCGGATGCCGCCGGACGATGCCCTGATACATCGTCTTGAAGTTGAAGCGGCCGATGCCCGGGGTGCCGATGGTGTCTCGGGTTATCCGGGCGTTGGCCGGGTCGATTGGGATCGTCTTTCCGGCCGCCTGGGCCCGGAGTTGGACCTGGCAGCAGCGGTCCATGGCCACGAACCACCATGTCGCCTCCTCCACCGAGCCGCCGACTGTCAGCAGGCCATGGTTGCGCAAAATGACCGCCTTGGCCGAGCCGAGCGCCTTGGCTATCCTGCGCCCTTCCTCGTGATCGAGCACCACGCCCGTGTAGTCATCGAAGAGCGCGTGGTCTTCGAAGAACGCGCAGGCATCCTGATTGATCGGGTCCAGCAGGGCACCGAGTGCGGAGAAGGCCCGTCCGTGTACCGAATGCGTGTGCACAGCCGTGACGACATCGGGCCGCGCTTCGTGAACGTGCGCGTGGATGGTGAACCCGGCCGGGTTGATCCGGCCGCGGCCGTACACGACCGTGCCCTCGGTGTCGACGAGCAAAAGATCCGAGGCTCGCACGTGACCGAAGTAGTGGCCGAACGGGTTGATCCAGAAGCAGTCGAGTTGCTCCGGATCGCGAGCGGTGATGTGCCCGCCGGCGCCCTCGTCGTAGCCGAGCTCCGCGAAGAGGCGGAGCGACGCGGCAAGGCGCTGCATGCGATGCTTCCGTTCGGGGTGACGCAGATCAATGTCCATCATCCGCAACCTCCCGCCTGATCGGTGTCATAGGCCTTTTCGAGCTTCGGTGGCGGCTCCACGGCGGGTGTCTCGTCGTCCGCCTGCCAAACGCGGAGGAAGCCTTCGACGCGATCCAGGCCCCAGAACCGGTGCTGGCCCCACTTCAGATAGGGCACCGCAAAGATGTCGTCGAGGTAGGCCTGGTACAGGCAGTCGACGCC
>DPJL01000026.1 GCA_003543035.1 Micromonosporaceae bacterium
CGCCCCCCCCCCCCAGCCGCTCACGAGATGATCGGTGATTCGGTAGGAGTCGTCGGCTCGGCCGGGATCGGGATCCTTGCCGCCGTCCCACTCGCCTTCCTGGCGGGCAAATTCGTCGACCGGGTCGGCAACATGCCAACGGACGCCACCCCCACTGCCACCGACCTGGCCGGTGCGAGAGGTGTGGTGGTGACACCGATCCCGACCGGCGGATTCGGTGAGATCAGAGTGCGGGTCGGCGGCCAGCCGATGAAGCTCTACGCCCGTTCGGGCAAACCCATAGCGCTCGGCGCCGCGGTGATCATCACCGAGGCACTCAGCGAAACCAGTGTTGTAGTCACGGAGGACTGAACGTTGACACCCCTCATCATCGCGGGGGCGGGGGGCGCATTGCTCATCCTGCTCTTCGTCTTACTCGTCGTCTCAAGGATCAAGGTTGCCGGGCCCAATGAGGCCTTCATCGTCACCGGCCGCAAGGGCAAGATGTCCGAGTCGGCCGAAGGCGTCCGGTCGCATGACCTGTCCGGGCAGAAGGTCGTCATGGGCGCCTCGGTGTTCGTCCTGCCGGTGGTGCAGAAGCTTCAAGCAATGGATTTGTCCAGCCGCCGCATCCACGTCGAGATCACCGGCGCGGTGAGCAAGCAGGGCATCCGGGCCAACCTGCAAGGGGTGGCGATCGTCAAGGTCGGCGGCACCGAGGACGCGATCCGCGCTGCGGCACAGCGGTTCCTGCACCAGCAGGCCGAGATCGAGGAGTTCACCCGGGAAGTGTTGGCGGGTTCGCTGCGTTCGATCGTCGGGCGGCTCACCATCGAGGAGATCATCCGGGACCGGGCTGCCTTCGCCAGCAACGTGGCGGAGGAAGCCGAGCACTCGATGACCAACCAGGGTCTCGTGCTCGACACGTTCCAGCTTCAAGACATCGTCGCCGAGGGCACCTACCTGCAGGACCTTGGCCGGCCTGAGGCCGCCCGGGTGCTCAAGGATGCCTCGATCGCCGAGGCCAAGGCGCGGCAGGCCGCCGAACAGGAGCGGTTGCTTGCGGAAGAGGCGATTGCCATCGCGCAGCGGGCTCTCGAGCTGAAGAAGGCGGAAATCGCCGCGGAAATCGATGCCGCCAAGGCGCGTTCGGCCGCTGCCGGTCCGCTCGCCGAAGCTGAGCGCCAGCAAGCGGTTCTGTCCGAGCAGCAGAAGGTGGCCGAGCGCAACGCCGAGCTGAAGGAACGTCAGCTCGACACCGAGGTGCGCAAGCCGGCCGATGCGGCCCGGTACAAGGTTGAGCAAGAGGCTGAGGCGGCCCGCAATGCGGCCGTGTTCGAGGCCGACGCGCGTCGCCAGGCGACCATTGCCGCGGCACAAGCGTCCGCCGAGCAGTCCCGCCTCACCGGTGAAGGTGAGCGGGCACGCCGTGCCGCCCTGGCCGAGGCCAACGCGATCGAAGGTGCCAAAGAGGGTGAGGCCGAGCAGCGCCGGCGGACCGCGATCGCCGACGCCGTCGAGCGTGAAGGCCATGCCGAGGCGGCCGCGATCCTCGCCAAGGGACAGTCGGAAGCCGAAGCGCTGCAACGCAAAGCCGAGGCGTTCGCTCAGTTCAACGAGGCGGCCGTGCTCGACCTGCTGGTCCGGATGCTGCCGCAGGTTGTCGCCGCCGCGTCGGACCCGATCCGTGGCATCGACAAGCTGACCGTCATTTCCACCGACGGTGCGAGCTCGCTGACCAAGTCGGTGGCCAGCAATGTCGCGCAGGGCCTGCAATTGGGTACCGACCTGACCGGCATTGACCTGCCGGCGCTGCTCGCTCGCCTCAGCTCCGGCAATTTCGGTAACGGCGCGGCAAAGGCTGTGGAAGCGCCAGCCGAACAGGCTAAGTGAGCTAAGCGGACCCCACCTTAGCGACGTAAGGTGGGGTCCGTGTCGCAAACCGTGATCTCCCGCACTCCTACTTCCCGCGCGATTCTCGCGGGCTCGGGGTTCCGGCGGCTGCTCGCGGTGCGGCTGACCAGCCAGATCGCCGACGGCTGGTTCCAGGCCGGGCTCGCGGGATCGATTCTGTTCAATCCGAACCAGAAGACCAGTCCGATCGAGATAGCGATGGGCTTCGCCATCCTGTTGTTGCCCTATTCGGTCCTCGGCCCGTACGTGGGTGTGCTGCTCGACCGATGGGACAGGCGAGCTTCGCTGTCCGTGGCCAACCTTGCTCGCGCGGTCCTCGTGCTCCCGGCGGCCGCCTTACTGTGGGCGGGATCACAGGACCTCCGGTTCGCGGTGAGCGCCCTGCTTGTCATTGCCATCAATCGGTTCTTCCTGGCCGGGCTGTCCGCCTCGCTTCCTCGCGTGGTCGAGGACGAAAAACTGGTACCCGCCAACGCTTTGGCCTCGACACTCGGCACGATCTGTTACTCCATCGGCTTGTTCAGCGCCGCCGCGGTGATCACGTTCGACCTGATCGGGGCCGGCTCGCACGGGTACGGCGTGATCGCGGCAGTGGCTTCGCTCGGCTATCTGGCTTCAGGTTTGCTCGCGAGGTACCTGTTCAAGCCCGAATCGCTTGGCCCGCTGGAACATGAGCGGCACACCGGCAGGTTGGGCAGGGCGATTGTCGAGGTCGCCCAAGGCATGATCGCGGGCGCCCGGCATCTGGCGCAGCGCAGAGTGGCCGCCCGGGACATCGCCCTGCAAGCCATCTATCGATGTCTCTACGGCGTGCTGACCCTGGCAGTGCTCCTGCTATTCAGCCGCTACTTCGGCGAGGAGTCGACCCGGGCCTCGCAGTCGTTGCGGGATTTGGCATTCATCGTCATCGCCGGAGCGGCCGGGGCGGCCGTCGCAGCGGTCATCACGCCGCCCGCCGTACGCATTCTTGGTGCCAACCGGTGGCTGATCAGCATCGTCGCCGGGGTAGGGACGGTCGTCATCGCGTTCGGGCTGCCGTTCAACAAGCTGCTGCTATTGCTCGCCGCGTTCCTGATCAACGTCGCCTCGCAGAGCATGAAGATCATTGTGGACGCCACCATCCAGCACGAGTGTGACGACGTCTACCGCGGCCGGATCTTCAGCGTGAACGACACGGCCTACAACCTGTGCTTCGTCGGCGGGCTCTTCATCACTGCGATGGCCTTCCCGCCGAACGGAAAGTCGGTCGCCGGGCTGTTCACCGTCGCGCTGGGATTCATCGCGCTGTCGATCTGGTTCGCTATAGGTTCTCGTCGGCCCAGCGCCGCAGTTCCTGCTCTGCCTCCTGCGCGCTGAGCGGCCCGCGTTCGAGCCGCAGCTCTTTGAGGTGTTTCCAAGCCCGCCCCACGATCGGGCCGGGTGGCACACCGAGCAACTCCATGATCGCGTTGCCGTCCAGGTCCGGCCGCACCCTCGCCAGATCCTCCTCGGCCTGGAGTCGCTCTATCCGTGCTTCCAGCTCGTCATAGTCCGCCGCGAGCTGAGCCGCCTTGCGGCGATTGCGGGTAGTGCAATCCGAGCGGGTCAGTTTGTGCAGGCGCGCCAACTGATCCTCGGCATCGGTGACATAGCGCCGCACCGCCGAATCCGTCCACTCGCCTCCCCCGTACCCATAAAAGCGCAGGTGCAAAGCGACGAGCCGGGCCACCGACTTGACCACCTCGTTGGGATATTTCAAGGCTTTGAGCCGGGCCTTTGCCATCCGGGCGCCGACCAACTCGTGGTGGTGGAAGCTCACCCCACCGTCCGTGCCGACCGCCTTGGTCGCCGGCTTGCCGATGTCGTGCAGCAGCGCGGCCAGCCGCAACACGAGGTCGGGCCCGCCATCCGCGGTGTCGTGGGCGACCGCGTTGCTCACGACCTTGAGGGTGTGCTCGTAGACGTCTTTGTGTTGAGCATGCTCGTCGATCTCCAGGCGCAGCCCGATCAGCTCGGGCAAGAAGACCTCGCCCAAACCCGTATCCACCAGCAGGCGAAGCCCGGTCACCGGGTCATCGGCCAGCATGAGCTTGGAGAACTCGTCGCGGATCCGTTCCGCGGTGATCCGCCGAAGATCATCGGCCATTTCGGTCATCGCCGTGAGCACGGCGGGGTGCAGCGAAAATCGCAGTTGAGCCGCGAAGCGTGCGGCCCGCAACATCCGCAAAGGGTCGTCGCCGAAAGACGAAGAAGGCTTTCCGGGGGTACGGATCAATCGCGCGGCAAGATCATCAAGGCCACCGAACGGATCCGAGAAGGCGTGCCCCGGCAAGCTGACTGCCATGGCGTTGACCGTGAAGTCCCGGCGCAGCAAGTCTTCCTCTAGCGACTTGCCATAGCGGACCGACGGCTTGCGGGTCACCCCGTCATACGCCTCAGCCCGGTAGGTCGTGATCTCCAGCCGGAGCCCGTTCTTCTGCGCGCCGATGGTGCCGAACTCGCGACCGGTCTCCCACGTCGCCTCGGCCCACCCCTTGAGGATGGCGAGCGTTTCGTCGGGGTGCGCATCGGTGCAGAAATCGAGGTCATCGCCGAGCCGTCCCAGGAGAGCGTCACGAACCGAACCTCCCACCAGATGCAGCTCATTGCCGGCGAAGGCGAAGCGCCGGCCCAGCTCATCGGCGATGGGGGAAACTCGCAGCAGCTCGGCTACAGCACTGCGCTGGACTTGGTTCAAGCGTGAGGACGGCATCGGAAATCAAGGTTAGCTGCACTAATGTGCAGGACATGAATCCCCCCGAGCGTTCGCCGATTGACGACGCCACCGTGCCGTTGCCTGTGGTCTCGGCCTCTTCGCCCGAGCCCGCCGAGGGCAAGGGAACCGCCGCGGGCAACTCGGCGATGATGGCTGTCGGGTCACTGGTGAGCCGGGGCACCGGATTCGTGCGGACCGCGGTCATGGCGATGGCGCTCGGCGGCTCGTTTGTGGGCAACGCCTACACGACGGCACAGGTCTTCCCGGGGATGATCTATGAGCTGCTGATCGGCGGCATCATGTCCAGCGTCCTCGTGCCGATGATCGTGCGCGCTCGCAAGCAGGACCCGGACAAGGGTGAGGCCTACACCCAGCGGCTGCTCACACTCAGCCTGATCGTGCTCGGCATTACGACCGTGCTTGCGACGATCTGTGCTCCGTTGCTGGCTTTCGCCTACGCGAACGAGGCCACCGAAAGCACACGCGGTGTCATCACCGCTCTGTCCTACCTGATGCTGCCCACGATCTTCTTCTACGGGCTTTCCGGCTTGTGCGGTGCGATCCTCAACGCCCGGCACAGTTTCGCGGCTCCAATGTGGACACCGATCCTCAACAACATCGTGGTGATCGCGACCGGCGTCTTCTACATGATCACCTTCGGCACCGGCCTGATCCAGCCCGAGGAGATGACGCCGACCCGCATCATGGTGCTCGGCGGGGGATTCCTGCTCGGCATCGTGACCCAGGCGCTGGGTCTGCTGCCCGCCTTGCGTAGGACCGGTTTCCGGTTCAAGTGGCGCACGGACTTCCGCGCGCTAGGTCTGCGCCAGCTGGGGCGGGTCGGCGGCTGGATGTTCTGCTACGTGATCGTCAACCAGCTGGCCCTGCTGCTGCTCTTCAACCTGCTCAACCGGGGTGAGGAGACCGATGCCGGTCCGATGATCTACAACAACGTTTTCCTGCTGCTGATGATGGCCCACGGCATCATTGCCGTGTCGGTGATCACCGCGCTGCTGCCGCGGATGAGTGCCGCGGCAGTCGACGGTCGCGCCCAAGACATCGCCGAAGACCTCAGCCGTGGCATCAGGATGGTCACCGTGCTGCTCGCACCGATCGCTGTGGTTTATGCGGTGCTCGCCCTGCCAATTTCGGTGGCGCTGTTCCAAGGCGGTGCGTTCAACGCCGACGCTTCGCAGGCCAGCCGTTGGGTACTGGTGGTGGCCGGGCTGACCCTGGTACCGATGTCGATCAGCCAGCTGTTCAACTTCACCTACTACTCGTTGCAGGACACCAAAACGCCGGCCCTGATCAACCTGCCTGTGGTCTCTCTGCGCCTTTCGGTCCAGCTGGCCTGGTTCGCCTTGTTCGCGGTTTCGGTCACCGCGGTCGGCATGATGGTCGGCAACGGGGTGTCGTTCATCGCGGCCGGTTTGCTGTCAGCGATGTTGCTGCGCCGCCGGATCGGGCACATGGGCCGAGAGGCGATCATGGTCGCCGTCACCAAGGCGTTCGCGGCTGCGATCGTGGCGGCCGCGGCCGGGCTGCTGACTGTCTATCTGCTGGACGCGAATCAGACTGACAGCAAGGGCCTGGCATGGCTCCACATGATCGTGGGGAGCATCGTCATCTGTGGCGTCTATGGACTTGTCGCGCTCGCACTCGGTACCCGCGAAGTCAAAGAGGTTGTTGGTCTTGTCCGGCAGAAGCTGGGCCGCTAACGCTTGCGGGTGCCGAAGATTGACCGGATCAATTGGGTGCTCGCCGCGGTGAGGATGCTCTTGGTGGTCCGCGAGCCGAGGATCTGTTCGGCCAGGCCCTTCTCCGGTTTCGGCGCTCGAGTCGTGGTCTTCTTCACCGGCGGCGGTGCCTGTTGGGACTGCTCAGCCTGAGGCTGCTGGGCCATCCGGTTGGCGAGCATCTCGTAGGCGGATTCGCGATCCACAGCCTGTGAGTACTTGGGATAGAGGTATGAGGCGCTGACCATCGTGGACATGGTGTCCGACGGGATCGCGGCCATCAGCGACTGCGGCGCGCGCAGTCTGGTCCACGCGACCGGTGTCGGAGCACCCTTCTCATTGAGCACGGTGATGATCGCCTCTCCGGTGGCCAGCTCGGTCAGCACTTTCTCGAGGTCATAGTCCGAGTGCGGGAAGGTCGAGGCGCTCGCCTTCAACGCTTTCGCATCGTCGGGCGTGTAGGCCCGCAACGCGTGCTGCACCCGGTTTCCCAGCTGCGCCAGCACATCGGGGTGCACGTCCTTCGGGGTCTGGGTGACGAAGAAGACGCCCACCCCCTTCGACCGGATCAGCCGCACCGTTTGCGTGATCGACTCAAGGAACGCCTTGGACGCATCGCGGAAGAGCAGGTGCGCTTCGTCGAAGAAGAAGACGAGCTTGGGTTTATCGATGTCTCCCACCTCGGGCAGGGTCTGGTAGAGCTCCGCGAGCATCCACATGAGAAACGAGGAGAAGAGGGCCGGCTCTTGCACCACACCGGGCAGCTCAAGCAGGGTGACCACACCCTTGCCGTCGCCGGTCTGCCGGATCATGTCGTTGATGTCGAACTCGGGCTCGCCGAAGAAGGCGTCCGCCCCCTTGTCGGAAAACGAAATCAGGTCGCGGAGCAGCACACCTGCGGTTTGTTTGGACAGTCCGCCGATGTTGCGGAGTTCCTCCTTGCCCTCATCCGAGGTCAGATATTGGATAATCGCCCGCAGATCCTTGAGGTCGACCAGGGGGAGACCCT
Organism: Micromonosporaceae bacterium; assembly: GCA_003543035.1. Lineage (GTDB taxonomy): Bacteria > Actinomycetota > Actinomycetes > Mycobacteriales > Micromonosporaceae > Rhizocola. The sequence goes on from DPJL01000026.1 coordinate 7,373, forward strand.
TCTGATCGGCGAAGTGGAAGATCAGGTTCAGCGACGACTCCTGCACGTCGCTAAGGTCGAGCACCTTGGCCAGCAGCTGCGGGCCGAAGTCGGTGACCGTGGCCCGGATAGGGACGCCAACGCCACGCCCACCAAGGGCGAGAAACTCGCAGTAGTAGGCGGTTGGGGTCCATGGTTGCCCCATCTCGGTCATCCGCTGCGTGATCTTCTCGTTTGCCTCGCCCGGCGCCGCCATCCCGCTGACGTCACCCTTTATGTCGGCGAGGAAGACCGGCACCCCCTTGTCCGCCAGTTGCTCTGCGATGACCTGCAAAGTCTTTGTTTTGCCGGTACCTGTTGCGCCTGCCACCAGGCCGTGTCTGTTCAGGAGGGAGAGGGGAATGCGAATCGGTGTCTCGGGGTCGGTTTTGCCCTCGACCACCAACGCACCCAGCTCGAGCGCAGGTGTATCGAACGTGTACCCGGCTCGGATCGCCGCGATGTCCGCCATCTGCGCTCCTTTTGTCGCTTTTACTTCGATATCTAGGAAGCCTAGGGGATGGGACATGAGTTCTCGCGATTTCGCCTTGGGCAGGTAAGGTCAGTGCACAAGAGATGCTTTGCCTTGCCCAAAACAGCGACTGTGCACCGAGGGAGGACGGGTGACCCAGGTCGGTGATGGTCCGTCCGCGCCCTCTGTGGGGGTGGCTGGAGATCTGCTGGCCGAGCGCTACCGCTTGGAGCGGCACATCAACCACGACGGCGCCGGGCGTCATGTCTGGCGAGGCGTTGATGAGTTGCTGCACCGGCCGGTAGCGATCGTCATGCGGCACCCGGGCGGCGAGTCCGCCGAGGAGATGCTGAATGCCGCGGTCACCGCGAGCCGGGTCGGGCATCCCAATCTTGTCGGGATCTATGACGCGATAGACGAGGGCAGCCGCGCCTTCGTGGTCCGGGAGTGGATCGAAGGGTCGGCACTGCGGGACGTCGTGCTGGAAGTCGATCCCCTCGACGCCGAGCGCACCACATCGGTGCTGCACGCGGTCGCCGGATCAGTGGCCGCCCTGCACACCAGCGGCATGGCACACGGAAACGTCCACCCTGGCACCGTTCTCGTCGCCAATGACGGCCGCGTCGTGCTCACCGATGCCCGCGTGGACAGCAACACCAGTGCCGAGGGCGACATCCAATCGATCGGCGCGATCGGCTACTTCATGCTGACCCAGCACTGGCCCCGCGAGGCCGGCCGG
>DPJL01000027.1 GCA_003543035.1 Micromonosporaceae bacterium
CTCGCGGCCGGCGCTGTCGTAGATCAAGCAATAGGGGACGTCGACGCCCGGCGTCCGGTACACGCCGTCGGGCCTACACGATTCATTGTCCACAGCCGCCGAAGGCGAAGCTGTGGTAAGGGCTACCGCGGTTGTGGCGACTCCGACGACCATTGCCGTCGTGATGATCGCCAAGGTCAGCCGGCCGCGCATGGTGACCTCCAAGACTGGATGTGACTTAAGCAGCTGTTAACTTTCCTTACCGATTTGGTGAAGCGACCATACTTCGAAATCGGTCACTTTCAGCTGGCGGGTTTCCGAAGCGGCGGTGAGCCGACACCTACTTTGGGCTCATCCAGTCGCGGTGGTAGCTCGCCCAGTCATCGGCTGTGGCGGCGAAGTCGACGTACATCGCCACGCCGAACTTTCGCTCCGGTGGCTTCGCACCCCACGCAAGCCGGATGCCGCGAAGTGAGGCAGCCACGGTCTCGCCGTGTCCGTGGCGAATGTGCTGATCGTGATATGCCGGTACGCCAATGAAGAGGGTGACCTCGGGCGGGACGACGGCGATGGCTATCTCCGTCACGCGACGGACGTAGCCGCCATAGGCTGCCCCGGTCGGCAGGGTGGTGTCATAGGCCATGACGGCAACCTGATCGACTTCCAGGGCGACGCGGCGAAGGTAGCCACCGGACCACAGCGCCGATCGGCCGGGCATCAGTGTCACGCATGCCGCCATGCCGGGCCAGGGCTCACCGTGAATGGCTGAAACCGACAGCATCACGTGGCGCTGCCGGGCTAATGCGCGGGTTTCCCGCAGGATCGTTATCAGTTCATCGTTTCCATCGTCGACCGGCTCGAAGTCGTAGTGGATACCGTCGAAGCCGTCGTCGATGATCTGCCCCACGGCAATGAGAACGGCGGCTCGAGTCTCTTCAGAGTGCAGGTGAAGCTCATCGGGCAGAGGATGTGCACCAAGCCATGCCTGCACTCGCACTCCTGGCAAGGCGGTGTGCAAAGCCTTTGTCAGCCAAGCTGCCTGCTGTCGTATGGCGGGATCCAGAGACCCGTCGTCGCTGAACGGCCCGGCGTGGACAAACAGATCGCGGATACCAGTCCCGCGCAGCTGCGCGGCGAGAACATCCACATCGGACTGACCCTTGCGGCCGTCGACCCAGGCATGGCCAAGCCACTCCGCGTCATTGCCGGTGCTGCGTGCGGCTTGGCTCGGCCTGCCCGAATACTGACTCGCCAATGACACCAACGCCGTGATTCCCAACAGCACGAGACACCCGGTCAATGCGAGCAGCGCTCGTGCGGCCCGCCGGACTATTCGTTTAGCCATGGCCGGATCATTCCCGAGCGGCGTGCAGGGCTGGTGTGCAACGGGTGCATATCCTGTGGGCGTTCTCGCTGTGCTCACGGAATGTCAACTCACGATCAAGCCGTGGCGCTTCGTGCGGCAAACCTTGATGACGCGAAGGCGGTCGCGGAGATCTGGCGTAGCGGGTGGCGCGACGGCCATATCGGCAATGTTCCCGACGCCCTGGTCGCGGTACGAGCCGACGAGTCCTTCGACGTGCGAGCGGCACAGCGGGTCGGCGACACCACGGTGGCGATGGTCGACGGGGGGTGGCGGGGTTCGTGATGGTGGTCGATGACGAGGTCGAACAGGTTTACGTATCGACACAGAATCCTGGCTCCGGGGTGGCAACCCTCCTGCTTACCGAAGCGGAGCGCCTTGTAGGCGCGGCACGGTGGCAGGGGACGCATGCCCGATTGCTCCCCCATACAAGGGAGCCGCCACGGGTATGGGTGACAACGCCGCCTATGGTGGTGGCTTGGTCGAAAGTGGGTCTTGATGTGGGTGACGGGAACGATCATGGGAAGCAGCAGCACGACTGAATACGCCATCCCGGCAGTGGTGGACAGCCCGGCTCAGCCGTCGCCGCCGGCGGGCCGATTGGCGAAGTGGCTGGTGGAGCACAGGGGGCAACCGGTAGGCCCGGAAACCGACGAGGGACACGCCAAGCCGCAGGCATGGTGGAAGGTGATGTGCCTGACCGGTGTGGACTATTTCTCTACCTTGTCCTATTTGCCGGCCATTGCCGCGTTGGCGGCCGGGGCGGTCTCACCGCTGGCGACGTTGCTGATCGTGGCGCTGACCTTGCTGGGGATGTTGCCGATGTACCGGCGGGTGGCCAAGGAGAGCCCGCACGGGCAGGGGTCGGTTGCGATGCTGGAGAATCTGCTGCCGTTCTGGCGCGGCAAGATCTTCGTGCTGGTCCTGTTGGGATTCGTCGCCACGTCGTGGATCGTCACGATCACGCTGTCGTCCGCGGACGCGTCCGTGCACATGGTGGAGAACCCCGTCTTCCCAGGCTTTCTGCATGGGCAGGAGGTCGCGATCACCATCGTGCTGCTGCTGATCCTGGGTGGGGTGTTCCTGCTCGGGTTCAGCGAGGCGGTCGGTGTGGCGATCCCGCTGGTCGCCGTGTTCCTGTTGCTCAACGCGATCATCGTCGTGGTCGGGGTCGGCGAGTTGATCAGCGAACCCGACGCGGTGTCGCGGTGGTTCGACGCGCTGACCGCCGGCGGCAGCGGGGTGTTCGACATCCTCGGGCCGGCCGTGATCGCGTTCCCGCTGCTGGTGCTCGGCCTGTCCGGGTTCGAGACCGGGGTCAGCATGATGCCCCTGGTCGCCGCCGACGGACAGACCGCCGAACAACGGCTGGAAGCGCGGATACGCAACACCCGCAAGCTGCTCACCGCCGCCGCTGTGATCATGTCGGGGTATCTGATCGCGACCAGCCTCATCACCACGGTGCTCATCCCGGCTGAGGAGTTCGAGGAGGGCGGGCAGGCCAACGGGCGCGCGCTCGCCTATCTGGCGCACCGGCATCTCGGTGAGGTGTTCGGCACCGCCTACGACATCAGCAGCGTCCTGATCCTGTGGTTCGCCGGAGCCTCGGCGATGGCCGGGCTGATCAACATCGTGCCCCGGTACCTGCCCTCCTACGGCATGGCTCCCGAATGGGGCCGCGCGGTCCGCCCGGTGGTGCTGGTCTACACGCTGATCAGCATCGGCATCACCATCGCCTTCGGCGCCGATGTCAACGCCCAGGCCGGGGCGTATGCCACCGGAATCCTGGCGATGATGGTCTCCGGCGCGGTGGCGGTGACCATCTCCGCCGTGCGCCGCCGGCATCCCGGCGCCATCATCGGCTTCACGGTCCTCACGCTCGTCCTGCTCTACGCGCTGGTCGAGAACATCATCGAGAAGCCCGACGGCATCGCCATCTCCGCTGCGTTCGTCGCCGGGATCATCTTGGTGTCGCTGATCTCCCGGGTATCGCGGACGACCGAGCTGCGGGCCGATCGGATCGAGTTCGATGAGACCGCCCGCCGGTTCGTCACCGACTCGCTGACCTACGACGGACACCTCAACATCATCGCCAACAAGCGGCAGGCCGGCGACGCGGCCGAGTACCGCGCCAAAGAGGACGAACAGCGCGGCATGAACCCCGTCCCGGGTGCCGCGGACATCCTGTTCCTGGAGGTCGACGTGGTCGACCCGTCCACGTTCAGCGACGTCCTGCACGTCCGCGGCGTCGAGATCGACGGCCACCGGATCCTGCGCACCGAGAGCCCCGCCGCCCCCAACGCCATCGCCGCCATCCTCCTCGCGCTGCGCGACACCACCGGCGTCCGGCCCCACTGCCATTTCGAATGGTCCGAAGGCAGCCCGCTGGGACACCTGTTCCGCTACCTCATCCTCGGCCAAGGTGACACGCCACCGGTGGTCCGCGAAATCCTCCGCAAAGCCGAAACCGACCCGGCCCAACGCCCCGGCATCCACGTCGGCGGCTAGGGCGTGTCTGGTGGATCATCGACGTAGCCCTCGCACCGGGTCTGACGGACCTCATGTCCGCCCTTGGGGGCCATCGAGGATCCGCCAGGCGCGGGTGGCGACGTGCAGGTTGAGCCGGTTGCCCGCTTCGGCGAGGTCAAGTCCGCTGATCTCGCGGATCCGTTGCAGGCGGTACCGCAGTGTGCTGCGGTGGATGACCAGCGCGGCGGCGGTGTGGTCGTAGTTGCCGCCGCAGTCGAGGTGGTGGGACAGGGTCCGCACCAGGTGCGAGCGGTTGTGCGTGTCGTAGTCCAACAACGGCCCGAGCCAGTCCCGCACGAACCGCCTGAGCTTGGCGCCTCCGTCACCGGTATCGAGCACGCGGATGACGCCGAGGTCCTCGAACGAGGTCGCGCCGTGCGGACAGCGGGACGTCAACCGGATGTCGAGGGCGAGGACGGCTTCCTCGAAGGAGCGGGAAACTCCTCGGGGGAGTCACACCGGCCGCCGACGCCGATCGAGCCGGCCGCGGTTCGCAGCCGTTTGGCGACCGCGTCGTGCAGGTCCTGCTCGTTGGGCCGGCCGCTGACCAGCAGCACGGTCATGCCGTGCCGGGTGGACACCAGCGACGTCATACCGAGGCCGGCCACGGCGTGCTCGGCCGCCCGGGCGAGCACGCCGTCGGTCCGCTCCTCCCATCGGATCACCACGACGTGGTGCGGGCCGTGCAGATCGTGGTCGATTGCTCGGGACCGGGCATAGACGCTCTCCCCTCCGGTACCGGTGAGCAGGTCCCCAACCAGATCGCCGCGCAGTCGCCGTTCCAGGTCGACCAGGTCGTGCTGGTGCGCGAGCTCGCCGGCGAGCACCACGGCGCCGTGCTCGAGGGCCAGCATCTCGTGCCGGCCGGCGGTCCGACCCGAGTCGACGAGAGCGAGCACACCGAGCAGGTTGTCGTCGCGGGTGTGGGCAAGAGCGACGAGGCGGTCCTTGATGCGCGCCACCGGTCCGCGTCGCGTCACCTCGCAGAGGAGCTCCTGGCGCAGTTGCGGCCTCGGCTTGGGGTAGGGATCGGGGCGGCCCGGGCCGGCCCAGGCACGAAGGTTGCCGAAGCGGTCCTCGATCGCCGCCGGCCCAACTGGCAAGCTGGTACGACCGACCGGAAGAGGGGCACGATGACCGCGCCTGAGCAAGGCTGGCGCAAGAGCAGCTACAGCGGCGACGAAGGCAATTGCGTCGAGATCGCCGTCACCCCGTCCGCCGTCGCGGTGCGCGACTCCAAGAACACCACCGGCCCGACGCTGGAGTTTCCGCGGTCCGGCTGGCACACGTTCCTGCGAGCCCGCTAGTGCTCTGACCGTGATGGTTCACCGGGTTGCGGCTCGCGTTGATGGGTGCGCCTGACCGTCCCGGTGCGGCACTCAGGCCGGCGAGCTGCCGTCCGGTCGATCAGTCGGCATGAGCGGCGACAGCCCGCGCACACTCCATCGACTCGGCATGGGTGGTGTCCACCTCCAGGTCGTAGAACACCCCCCGGTGGACCACTTCAGCCTGTGACACGGCCATCCCGGTGACCCGATCGCCCCGTGCAACCTCACGTCCTGCGGCAACCGCGCTCGCACACCTGACACCGACCCACAACACCTGCAACCCGCCCAACGCCTTCTGCCACCGCTGCTGGGACACCGCTCCACCGAGGAAGACCTCATCGACGATGACCCCGGCGCCCGCACGCGCCATCGCGGTGATCCCCTCGATCCACGCCGCTTCCAGGGTCCGGAACTCCGGCCCGACGATCACCCCGCCGTCCGGAGCAAACTCGATCCCCGCATCCGATGTCCGCATTGACGAGGGCATCGCCTGGATCAGTGTGTCGACCCCGAAGACCAGCCATGGATCGGGCAGGACCGCCTGCAGGCACCGGGCGATCCCGGACTTCCCCGAGCTGGAGCCACCATTGAGAACGATCACCCGAGTCATCACCACGCCACAGTAGAAGCACCGCAACAACGATCGAAGCGGATTCCAGTCACGCTTCCCCTGCCTGCCACGGCCCGGTGAACCATCCCGGTCAGAGCACTAGATCGCCGCGAGGACCGGCTGCACCAACGAAGGCGCCGCGCACACCAGTGCGCAACCCGAACCGTCGGTGAA
>DPJL01000018.1:0-22505 GCA_003543035.1 Micromonosporaceae bacterium
TGATGGTGGTATCGGCAGCCAGGACCAGCGACCTCAGCGCGCCCGTGTCGGACCCACGAAAGTCAGGATCCTCATCGAAAAGTCCCTCCGGCAAACCGGTCCCCGCGTGAGACTTCAATCGACTGCGTCCTTTAGCAACTGCCTCATGAGTTCCCGCGCCTCGTTGTCGGTGATCCGTGTGAGGTTCACAAAGTGGTGACCGCAGTTGGGCTGGTCGTACTTCTGCTTGGACTCCAATCGTCCTCTGACGATGTCCGCGGGAATGTCGGCGCGACCTGCCAGTGCCGCCAAGGCTCGATTTACCCATTCGGGATCGCGCACCACAATGAGGTTAGGGTCTTGAGGCAGGTTGATGCGGTCGAAGTTGACGCCGCGGAAGTCGACGTCTTCGAAGGCTGTTACACCGGACATGTCGATCTCTTCCATCGGGTTGCCGACCGTCTTCCTCTCCGGCTCCAGAACTCGACCGTCAAAGATGACATCGCGCAGAGTTCCGGCGAACGTGCACCGAATCAGGCTGGCCTGAAAAAAGTTGACATCGACGATGCGTGCGTGGCTGAAGTCGCAATCGATGACGTCCGCCACGCCCCAATAACGCGTCCGGGAACCGGACAGGTTCGCGCGGGTGAAGTCGTTACCGACAAGGCGGTTTGACCGGCCGTCGTGGAAGGCTCCCACGCTCAGGTCACTCAGATCCGCGCCGACAAAGGAACAGCTGGTGACCTCCGATGCCCACAGGCGCCAGTCTTGGCAACCTGCCCGGTCAAACCGGCAATTCGCGATCGTGGTGTGGAAGAAGCGAAGGTGCGGCAGGTCAGCGGCTCGCAAGTCGAGATCCTCGAGCCTGACGTTCTTGAACTCGATCAGCCCGCCCAATGACACCCAGGTTTGGGTGAACTGCACACCATCGGGCATCTTCACGGTATAAGTCCGTGGGGCTGACGCTTGCGGCTTGGGAACCGCCAGACCACGAAGATCAAACCTTCCGTCAACGATGTCGAGAGGAAGGGTCCCGAGGTCCTGTCCGGCGATCAGCCGGGACAACACCTCGTTGGCCAGAATCGGCCCATCACCCTCGACCCAACGCCGGCTCAACTCACGCCAGCTCAACTCTCTTGTCATCGTCCCTCATCAATTCCAACACGGGCAACGGCTTTGCTGCTGGCGCGGTCGCGTATCCACTGGGCCAACCCGTCGAAGGCCGCCCGGTCAAGGCGCGGATTAGCGTCAACAACGGTTTGAAGTTGTTGCAGCGCGTCGTCGAGTTCCGGGGAGGGTCCCTCATCGCTCAGCAGCACCGGCAGGGCTACCTCCTTGATGGGCTCGCTGATCGCCGGGTCGTGCTGACGGGCAAGGTCGATCAACGTGGGGCGGTGCAGCAGCCGGCCCAGCCACGGCAACCCCACCTCGGCAAGCAGCGCGATCACCTCCCGGCCGCAGGCATCAGCCGAAGCAGCATCGGACAACTGCCACCACCGGTCACCACCACGCTTACCTGAGGAGAGATGCGGTGTGAGCCGGGCATGCCACAAGCCGTCGTACTCACGCGGAGTTTTGGAGCCGAAGCGTTCCTGCTGCCACTGCCACCACGGCACAGGTACCACCGCGAGGTTGATGGCGAACCGCACCTCGCTAGCCAAACTCGCCGTAGAACTTTGCGCCTGCACAATCGCATAGTCGCCCGACCCGGCATCGACCTTGATCCAAAGCTTGCTCGACCCTCGAAACCCATGAACCCGCAAGGCGGGACCTACCTGATCCCGAAGCATCGCCTTGTACAGATCTACAGCACTCACCCAGCCATCATCGCCCACCGCGGACATGGCCACCGTCCCGATGTCCCCCGGCCGTTTAGGCAATCATGCGGGCGACCCCGCGTGGCCACGGTTTCGGCCGTCGAGACATCGGCCCGCTCCTCTCGGTTGCTGGATGGCTCGGGTCAGCTGGCGCTGGCACCACGGCATCGGCAGGCCCTGCTCGCCGTAGGACTATGCAGCATCGGGTCCTGACTTTCGACCAACGGGTGCGCTGGACGGTCAAGCCGGCCGGTAGGAAATTTCGCGACAGGCATGGCGCGGCTCAGCGGCCACGAAGTCTGTCCAACAACGACTTCCGCTGCGGGACAAGCCCAGCCAGACCGGCCAGTTTGGCGTGGCCATCTCCTGGCCACGTTTGAAGTGCGGCGGTCAAATCCACGGCGTGCTGAAGGGTTGTGCCTGGCATACCGGGGGTGATGTACACCAGCTGCGCTACGGAGATGCCGACAGTGACCGGTCGTGTCTTGGCCGCCTCACGCATCACCAAGTATCTGGTCTCGACCAGCTTTGCGACATCTGCGCGGCAGGCCGGATCCACCCATGCCGCGGTGATCAGCGCATAGAGCGCTGCTTCGGTAATCCAGTCTTCGACGCCATAGGCCAGCTCCACCAACAGCTGCCGCCTAGTCGATGCCAGCCATGGTTGCTCCGGCCGATGGTGCAGAAGGCCGAGGCAGCACCACGCCTGGATGTAGCGTTCCCACAAGCCTGGCAACCGATCCCACCGGACCGGCATCTGCGGCGGATGCACCATGCAGGCCAAAAGATCCTCCACCCCAACGCCCGCAAGCGAACTCGCCGCGTCATGCATCATCGGCGGCGGCGCCCACGGCAAAACGGCAAAGCCAGCTGCGATAGCAGCCGAGCCAGCTGCGCTAGGCGAACCCAACGCCGGCGACGCATTAACACCATCAAAGCGCCACAGCACGACCCCGGGCTTCAACGGTTGTCGCGGATCCGGCTGCCCAGGATCACCCACGGCGATGACCGCCTCGGGCCACCAACGACGGAAAGTGGCCAGGGCACTGGGCACCTCCATAGAGGAGATGCCGAGCCCACAAGGCATTGAACGGGACGTCGGGTCCGCATGGGCGAGGATGTTGATGCACGACTCGGTGGCAGCCGGGACACAGCCCAGCCATGGCAAACCTTCGCAATTAGTGACCAGCTGAAGACGTTCATGGCTGTGCGTTGGGTGGGTTCGCAGGCGATCGGCCAGAGCGATCAGGTGTTTCGGATTGATGCCTTCGGACATGTCGCCTTCCCTGTGAACGGGTGAGGCAACATCGTAGACCGCCAAGCGATCGAGCGGAGGAACGCGATTGGGAGAACCTGCCCCAACATCCCGCCCGTTTGATCGCGCCGAAGTATTCCCACCGATCTCTCTTCACCCCCCGGTATTCCGCCCACCGCTTTGAATGAGTGGTTTGCTGATCATGTGAAATCGGTGTAGGCCACGTGGGTTTGGCAGTGTCTGCACCGGAACACGTAAGCGGTCGGCTGCCCATTCTTGCTCAGTCTGGCCAGATATTCGGCGACGAGTTCGGCGTCCCAGCGGAATTCGCTGAGCTCTTCGCATATCGACTCGATTGCATCGGGATAGCCGGCCAGCTCGTCGGCGCCCATCGGACCAATGAACTGTGCGCCGTCGTTGCAGTGAAACAGCCATCGTTCTTGCTGCCAACCTGAAAACCCTGGCGTCCGCCGTGAGATGGTCTCCACGACGTGGGTGGAAACTTGTTGCCACGGGTCGATGTTGCCGACGTCGTTGAAGGTCGCGTCAAAGCGCTCTGCCGCACTTCCGTCTGCGATGCACCAAGGACACAACTCGTCGTCGTCTATCTCCTGCACGGCATACACCGCACCGGTATAGACCCAGCCGCGGTTCCGTCCACAACAGACACATGCAGTGTCCGACACGGCTACAGAGCCGGTGCCAACGGGATCCGGATGGTAGGTAAACCTCGGCAGCGCGTCACCGCCGGAATGTAGGAGCAATTGATCGCGGTGGACCTCAAACTCGCGAATGCCATCTGTGGACGACATCTGATGCGCAAGCCGAATCTTGACGATGCTGGCGCTGCACTCGGCGACGATGAAACATCGTATGCGCCAGGGCATCGGATAGATCGCCCACGGTGTGACCGTGTCGCCGGAGTCGAGCACGGCAGATTTCTCGATGACCTGCCAGGTTTGGCCGCTCGCATCGGTGAACTGCACTTCGGCAATGCCAGGCTGGGGCTCGTCGTCCACCCACCGGACCACGATGCAGGCCAGCTCTGCTTCAGTGCCGCCCTCGCCTGGCATGACGGGTCTCGCAGCGGGCAAAGCTGGATCAATCATGTCCATCGCAGACCTTCCCTTTACCTGGCCGACTTTTCGACGGCCACTGACGACAAGCAGCATCAACGCCCTGGCAGCGGCAAAGATACGCTGGCCAACCCGCGCCCGCGATGTCACGCGGGCCCTGTTCCGCAATGCCCACACGGCCCAACGCTGTGCCGTCAGCAATTCGGATGCGTTCCATAACGCCGAGCACGATACTGCCTTGGTGGAGCGATTTCGGTGCGCGACTTGTGGAAACGCGCTGAGCGTGCCGGTACAGCTGGTGGCGATGCCCACGCCGCCGCATTGGACGCTTTTAAGTCACCACAAAGTGAATCCCCCGCTGCTTGAGCCACGCACTTACGCGGTCGATAAGGCGGAGCACGGCCTTGACCGCGTCGTTGGCACCTTTGTCCTCTCGCCCGGTGATGTCCGAGGAACGCGGTTCGTCCACGAACTTGTCCACGTTGGCTGCTGGTCTCTGGACGGTCGTAGTCCCAGCATGACCTGCCAGCGATGCGGCGCCCTCGTCGCCAGCCGGACCGACGATTGTTGCGTTTCGCAGGACACACGCTTTTACCCCGATATGGTCATACGGCAGAACTGCGGCACGGGCCCCGAAGACACACCGGATCCGTTCGCCCTGGTAGCTGACTGGGATAAGGGTCCGCCAGACACACGGGAATCCAGCTGGGTGCCTGAGCCCACCCGCCCCCGGCCAGAGCTCGTCGCCACCCGCTGGCGGCGCAGAGGCTTGAAAACGCAGATATACCGAGACGATCCCCCGGCTTGATATCGGGCGCGGGCGTGGCCAGGGCCTCCCCGCAGAGAACGTTGAGGGTTCCAAACTGATACAGGTCACGGGTGTACGGATAGCGGGAGCTCAACGAGAACGCGGACCTCGTTAGTCCACATTGGTCAGACGATCAGCCCGACAGCTGCTACGGCCAGAACTGTGAGCACGAGGATCAGTTGGCGCGCCCGGAGGACAACTTTAGGCACACCCGCGTTACCCAAGGGGACCGGGGGAATAGTCGCACCGACAGGAAATAGTGCCATGATCATTAGCCGGACTGGGCGTGATCGCCGAAGCTCGACTACCCGTCGGCGGCTGCGCGTGGGCGTGCCCCTTTGACCGGCCCGCAGGCATCGGTCCGGTTTCCCGATGCGCTTGCTGGAGTGCATGTCGGCTGGCTGTGACGTCATCCGCGCCGCTTGCTGACCTGCGCCGAATGTCAAGTACCTGATAAACAACGCCGACGCTGGATACAAGACCAAACACGGCCGTCAACGCCAAGCTTAGCGATCCCACACCCAGCACGACGTAGACATTGGACAGTCCAGCAGCAGCAAACCTGGTAGAAGCTGGAACTCCAGCGCAGCCGAATCTGGTCGACCTGCGCTGGAGCGTCCTCAATTTTCGCCCGAATAGACTGCCAGGCTATTCCAGCTTGTACGACAGGAATTCTCCTAGCCCAGCGAGTCTTTTGCCGCTCGCGTATAGCTGCTTCGCACCTTCGGAGTAGTAATGATCACGAACCTGGGCCGACGCTCCGCTCATCGTATTGACGACGGATATACCATCGTTGCGCATAGAGGCCACCAGTTTCTTGCGGAACTTGCGCCATATGCGGAGTGAGTCAGCGTCATCGGTCATTGCCCCAACGTTCGATTCACCGAGGTGATCACCGGTTTCCTCGCCTATTCGTATTGAAAGACTATCCCTGTTGTGACCGGCCAAGCCAAACGGCGCTTCAGCGATCATGTTGAGCGGGTACACGCTAAGCACAAGGCTGCTCACGTCACCAGGAATCTCAAGAGCTCCGGTGATATCTCCTTGCGCAATAAGCTCCGGCTTGTCATCTAGCGTATTACGCTCGTAAGCCATCCACAGACCCAGCTCATGCACGGCTTCCGCGACGACAGTAGCAATCTCCTTACGGGTGGCGTGAAAATCTAAGCCGATCTTAGTCATAGTTCCTCAATTGTAAGGGACGAAGTACATCGGTATACCGACATCTTCGAGGTCCTCGATTGCATCGGTTTCACGTTTCACAGGCGCTCCATGTCGTCCTTGCTTACCAACATTGATGCCGTATCGACCGCTCCCGTCGTGCTTCTGCACGAGAATATCGGGGCGCCTGCCCTCCTTCTTTCCGCCAGGCGTCTTGATCAGAATCTCTTTCTTACCGCCCCCTCCCGCAACAACCTTTCCATCGACAACCTTCTCGGCGGTCTTTTTGATCGCCTCGTTGTGCGGTCCTTCGCCATTCGTCTTTGGCCCGGGCTTCCCGCGTGGCTTCTTTCCCGGATCACCCTTCGAGGCTTCGGTGCCAGATTTGGTTTTCGCATCGGCCTTTGCCGTGCGTGGCTGACCTTTCCTTGCGGCGCGTGTCCCGGATCCGGTCCAGCCCTCGGCCCTCTGCTGCTTTTTGAGATCGTTTTGGGCTTGCCGCGGTGACCTTGGGGTGGGCTTTGCAACGTCGGGCGGTGGCCTGTTGTAGCGTGCATTGGGGTTGATGTCGCGGTTGGGACGGGCCTGTGAGCCTTCACCAGCCGCCCAGCGATGTAGCTGATCCTTACTTGGTCTACCTCGTCCCCCGGGAACCTGCTCATAGCAGCTGTTTGTGTAGCAGTTGCTCCATCGGCCCCCGCCTCGGCCGCCTGGTTCGATGTCGGCGCGCAGACCGTCAGGATCAGACAGGGTAACGGGGTTGTTGCTGCTGTAGCTGTACGGGTTCCATTGCTGTGGGTCGGCTCTGTCCATGATGGGGTCGTTGCTGGTGAACCGGCCAATTGTGGGATCGTATTCGCGTGCGCCGAGGTGCGTGAGCCCTGTCGGTGCGTCTTTGGTTCCGCCGACGTAACCCTTGGTGCCGAACCAGTTCGCCGGCTGGGTGCCGCGTGTTTCGCCGAAAGGCATCGTACGCCGTGGCGTGACCGCAAGTGTGGTGTCGTCGATCTGGGCGACAGCAGTGCCCTGGTGGTTATTGACGATCCATAGTTTTACTCCGTTGCCGTCGCGTACGGCGACACCACCGATGTAGCGCTGTCCGGTGATGGTGGTGCCGGTTTTGGTGAGTTCGGTGCCGTCGGGCAGGTACAGGGTGGTTTTCTCGCCGGTGCCGTCTGGCTGGCGTTCGGTGGCCAGCATTCGTGCGCCGTGGGGCCAGTACCGGTATGACCCAACAGTGACGTTGCCTTGCGTAACGGTCTTCAGGTGGTTTTCCTGGTCCCAGTCCAGGTTTTGTGTGGCACCGGTTTCGGTGGTGCGGGTTGCCATGCTGCCGGCCGGGCTGTAGGTGAACGACCGTGACGGTGTGCCGGCGAGGGGGCCGGTGGCGTCTACTTTGGACAGCTGGTGGGGTTTGAATCCGGTGGCGCCGACGGTGTAGTTCCAGTTGGTGTTTGTGCTGCCGTCGGTGTTCTTTTCTGCTTGGGTTAGCCGGTTTCCGATGTCGTCGTAAGTCCAGGTGCGCCAGTACGGGTCAGCACCGGTTTTTTGTGGTGTGCAACCACTTCCGCCGGCGCTCTGGGTCCACGCCTCTTTTACCCGCTGCAGCAGGTCGTAGCTGAAGCATTCGATCTGGTCACGGGTGCCGTTGATGATGGTGCCGGCGGAGGTGATGTTTCCGGCCGCATCGTAGCCATAGTCGGATAGATGTTTCTGGGCGAAGGTGCCTAGGGAGGTTTCGGTTTCGGTTTCGATAACCTTGGTTCGGCGGGTAGCCAAGTCGGGGGTTGTGGTGACCCGTATCTGTTTGCCGGGGTTGCCAAGGACCTGCTGGAGCACTCTGGCGTCGTAGGTGTAGAGGGTGCTGTGGATGTAGGTTTGTGCCCCGGTCAGGGTGAGCGGCACGCCTGAGGCGGCGTAGCCGTAGGTGAACGTTTCCGCCGCGAGGCCGCCGGCGGCCGGCAATGTGCGTGAAGCGAGCGCTCCGTTGGTCTTGTACGTGTTCGACACGGTGTAGGACAGGCTGGCGCCGCTGCCGCCGAAGCCGGGAATGGTGTAGGTCACCGATTGTGGCCGGTATCCGGCGTCGTATGAGCTGACAGCGGTCTTGTAGACGCTGGCACCGTCGTGGCGCGTGCTACTTGTCGGCAGTCCTATTTGGATGTCGTCGTAGGTCCATTCGGAGAGGATGACTCCACCGGAATGCCCGTCACGGGTCTGGGTTTTACGGCCAAGCTGGTCGTATTTGAACCACAGCACCTGACCACGTGCGTCTTTGACCGTTTCGATTTCGCCGTCGGGATAGTAGGTCGTTAGCGATTCGCCGGCGTCTGGGTCTGTGGACTTCTTTTCCCGGCCGAGGAGGTCATACTCGTAGACCCATTGTTTTCCAGCTGGGTCCGTCAGAGTCATTAGCTCACCGACGTCATTGAAGCCGTATTTCGTGCTGTTGTAGGTGGTTGCGGTTTTGTACTGGCGCAGTTCGGTCGTACGGCCACGTACATCGGTGACTGTTTCGGTAACCGTGCCACCAGCTGGTGGGGTGACCTTCACCAGATCCGCACCGAGGTAGCTGGTCGTGGTTAGCTGAGGTTGCGCAACGTTGCCCGACCACAGTCGTTCGGTGGTTTCACGCTCGGCGGCGTCGTAGGTGATGCGGGTTTGTGTCTTCACATCGGTGTCTACGATGCCGAATAGCCCTGCGGTTGGACCGCTGCCGGCGTTGTACACCACAGACTCTTTAACCGGCAGCCCCCGGCCATCGTATTGCGTGTCAGTGACGGTGCGTTTGCCGTCAGGTGCGGTGTGCTGTGTCTGGCGGGGATTGAGCAATCCGTCGAACATCTCATAGGAAGCGATCTGGTTTCCATTGGGGCCCAGAACTTTCGTTTCGATATATGACGGTGCGGTGTTGGTGATGCTGTAGGTGTAGGCGGCATCCGGGGTGCCCGAACTGTTGCCTGGCTCGGTTACTGAGCTCAGCCGCCCAAACTGGTCGTAGGTGCCCGTCGTTATTTTGCCGTTGGCGTCAGTGACTTTGACCGGCTCCCCGAATGCCACATCGAGTTCGGTCGTGGTGGCATGCCCGGCCGGGTTCGTGACCTTGACTTTCGATAGCAGGCCACGGGTATCGGTGTACTCGGTGGTGGTCAGCCGGTCGAGTGCATCCCTAGTAGTTAACGGCCTGCCGAAGCTGTCGTACGTGGCTTTGGTGAAGATGAGGTTGCCGCCCCAGCTGTTTTCTGACGTTCCAGGGGTGGTGGCGGTATCCGTCTGGGTGAGCAGGCCACGTACCGGTGGGGTGCCGTAGGGCAGGCCGTCGTAGTGGAACCGTTCGTCGGAGACAACATCTGCCGGGGTAGGCGGGGTTCCACGGGCTGCATGGTGCCGTCACAGTCAGGCTTCTTGCGACGGTGTCGGTGATGCGTGGGCCATCTTGGCCGGTGAGCAGGTCGGCTCTGCCGTCACCGCTGAGATCCGCTGCGGCCAGGAGCCGGTTGTTGTTCCAGAGGCCAAGGGAGATCGGCGTGCCGAACGCGTTGCTTCCGGTTGATGAGCCGGTACCGGGGAACAGTTTGAGTTCACCGGTAGCCGCGACACGGGCATAAACATCTGCCTTGCCGTCGCCGGTGACATCACCACGGCCGAAAATCTTGTCGTAGATACGCCAGTCGCCGGTGTGGGCGACGACGTTCACGCCGTCGATCCACCCAGCAGCGCCGTTGCCACGAAGGACAACCAGGTTACCGTCATTGGCGCGCCGGTACAGGACATCCATTTTTGCGTCTGCGGTGATGTCGCCGGGGGAGAACAGGAAGCTTTCGGCCCAACCCCAGCCGACACGCACGGCATTGGCGCCATTGCCCCAGCCGCCGGAGCCGTTGCCGTACAGCATCCACAGGTCGTGGGCGGCTGTTTCGTCGCGGTACAGGACGTCGGGGATGTTATCGCCGGAGAAGTCCCCACCAGTGAAGAACGTGTTTTCGGTGCCTGTCCAGTAATCCCCGACACGTTCGGGGGTGCCAAGGGTGCCGTTGCTTTGCCCACGGAACAGGTAAAGGTGGGAGTTGAGCTTGTTGCGGGCCAAGACGTCACTGCGGCCATCGCCGGCGAAATCACCTGGCGTGAGGATGACATCGTACGTTGACCAGTCCGCACCCAGCCACGTGCCAGCGCCTGGCTGCCCGTTCGCGCCGGTGGTGCGCGATATCAGCTGGTTGACGTTGACCACATAGGAGTGTTTGGTGCACACGTCATCGGCGCCGCCATCGGTTTCCACGCCACCGTCTTGTGTGGAAGTCAGGTTGCCCAGGCCGGTGTCGTAGGCGTTGCGGGTGACCTGCGGGCGCCAGGTGCCGTCAGCCAGCTTCTGGTAGGACACAGTTGCCGTTTCACCGGTGTGATAGGCGCGCCGTTCTGGCGGAGTCTGCCACGAGGGCAGGACCTGGCCTGCGTTCTCTGTCACGGTAAAGTGGTGCACGGTCTTGCTGATCGCGTCGGATTCGCTTTCACCGTTGTAGACGATTTCCTCACGGACCAATCCGGCGAGGGCCTGATGGTCGTCACTGACGCCGCCCGTGGAATCAGTCACCGTGCCGGTGCGCCAGAACGCCTGCCCAGCATCCAGTCCGGTGTCACGGTGCACACCCCGGTGATAGAGGCGCTTGGTTTTCGTCTGCACACCACCGGCTGGGCCGGTGCGGGTGATGACGGTCGGGTAGCCACGCCACGTCGACATCGACTTTTTAATGGTGCCAAAGGGATTAGATGCATACGTCCACGTGACGAGCGGGAGGTTCGACCCGGCACCATCCATTTTGTACTCATATGATGTGACGACGTCCGGGCTGCCGCCAACGAGGTCATCTTCGGTGACCTTCTCTACGACATACTTGTGCCAGCGGCTCCAGCAGGAGTTGTTGCTCAGGCACTGCTGCGCCTTGACTGGATCCTTTGGCACGTACCATTGCTGGAAACAGCGTGAGGCGTTGTGGTTGTAGTTCGGCCATTCGGCATCGGTCTTGCCAGGCTTCCAGGTGCAGATGTCCTCTACTGGCGCGTACGTTGCGGTGATGCGGGCACCAGTTTCGGTTTCCAGGTGCTCGAGGCGGTAGCGCCAGTGATTGAGCATCCCGGAGTTCGGGTCGTAATCGGCGCGTGACTGCATCAGCTTGCCGTAGGTCACCAGCCGCGGCAGCGTAGACGATGTACCAGCTGCGTCGAACCCGGTGCGGGTGATGCCGCTAAGCCACAAGGTGCGGTACGCGGCACCGGAGTAAAAGTTGTCCGGGAACTGATGGGTCATCGCCCATGAGTCGACCTTGCGGTAGTCGGCGTCGAAGTTGCCGCTCGCGCCCACCTTCACCCGTGTCGTGATGCCCGCCAGGCGCCTGTCGGTCCAGAACGAAGCCACGCGGTTGTTCGCACACGGGCCCGCATAACCGACGTTGCATTCAAGGTCGAACGGTGTATCAATCCAGTTCGCGCTGTTGCGAGTGCCACCAGACCAGCAGTCAGTCACACACCTGTCCGCGTTCGTAAACTGCACCATCGCCGGTGGGGTCGCAGTCTCACTGCCAGCCCGGGTGCCGTACTCGATGCGCGACAAAACGGCATCACGGTCATAAGCGATCAGGCCCCACTCGCCACCGCCGGTGGCGTGCTGGTTGGTGTACTTGTCATACCAGTACGACATCGAATTACCGTGCGCGTCAACGACGTAATCGAGGTTCCAGCGGTATGCCACTGTGCAATGCGAATACGCGAACCCCGAAGGGTGATAACAAGGCTCGCTGGAATCATTAGCCCACATCTCACGCGTCAACACCGAGTTCGTTGCCCGGCCGCCAACCTCACGCTTGCCAAACCACCACTGTGTTCCGTCGGAGGTCGTCACACGCCAATACGCTCCCACGCCCGAGAACGTCACATACTCCACGAGGGTGCCGTCGTCGTTGGCGGTCTTCCACACATTCGGCGTTCCCGTTGGGACCAGCTCACCGGAACGCCCACCCCACGACAGCTGATAGTTCTCATGCCGGTGGCATGTGTCGTAATCCGATGTCCAGGTCTGCGGGTGGTCCTTGTCTTCCTTGCAGGGCCGGTATGTCGTCTCGATAAACCCACCTGCCGACAGGCTCCAGCCTTCCCCCACAAGACCGCTCTGGCCGTGCTCGCTCGAAGTCTGCCCGTCAACTGACTGCGAGGAATATGCCAGCTCGATCTCTGGCTCAAGCTCACCGGGGACACCGGGAACATCGATCGGATATGAATAGGTGAAGTCACCGGAGTTGGTGCCCGATGCCCACGAACCAGCCTGCTTCAAGTCGGTCTTGGAAAATGATCCCCACTTTTCCGACTCCGAACTCGACGCCATCGTCACAATCAACGGCTGCGAACCATCCAGCGACGACGCCGACGTTTGCGGTTCACCCAGCACTGCGGATTCACGCGCACCGGCCTTCACCGCAGGCAGCCGCACCGGGGCCATGAAGTCCACATCAGCCGAGATAACACCGGTCTTCATGTCATTGACCACCGGCAGGTCAATACCGGTGCATTCCTTACGCAAAGCCTGCACTGGCGTCACCGGGCCAAGCCCGCATTCAGGCAGCAGCCGCATCTCCAAACGCGACTCCCACCCGGCACCAAAGCCAAGCCGGAACGCGCTGTAATCAAGTGAGACCCGAACCTTCGCTGGCCCCGATCCGCCATCAGCGCGTGAAACCCGCAACGCTAACGTACCGCCAGCTTTCGCCCTGTCGAGAACCTCAACCCGGACCTTCGACGGCGCGGGTTCAGCCTCAAGCGACGCCGACCCCAAAACCCCCGCCACAGCACCGTTTTGCACCGCAGACACCGTGACCGGCAAACCACCGACACGAACCACCGGCACAGCCGTACGCGAACCAGCGGCCGAAACATCGATGATGGCCGAGCCTGGCCGCGGCCAGGCAACTACCGGCTTCGTCGACCCCGGCATCGGCGCCACCGGCGTCTTATCCGGCACCAGCGGTGTCAGCGGCACCGAAACCTCACCAGGAACACCAGGCTCAGCAGCCGCGCTAGCGACGGCGGGCATCCCACCGATCAGGCCCGCGGATAGCGTCATAGTCAGCACGGCGCGCAGCAAAATGGACAAGGTGAGGCCCTCCCCGTTAACGCTGCGCCCTAGATCGTCAAGGCGCAGGCACCGGAACATACTCATGCCCATGCGACTCGTCAAGCCACAGTGGACAGACCCCAGTCGAGGCCTACTTTGGCGTTTTGTCATTGCTCCAACCGCTGCTCCAACCGCTGTACCGATTCTTGAGAAACTACGACCCACGGTGAGCCGATCACTCTTCATGCAAAGTCCTCTATCTTCTGGTGCCGGAATTGGGACAAGGCCTGCGCTCCAGCAACGTTGCCGCCAATTTCACCGAACGCGCCGCGCGTAGCCGAGAGCACCAGCAGCGTGCCCTGGTCCAGTTGAACGACGGTTGCAGATAACGCTGATACGACTAGTCGTGTGTCACCATCCACCACGACAGCCCTGCCGGAACAGCTTGCTCATCCACCGGCCGGGCGACGGGCAGCCCGCGCGTTTGAGCCCGGCGCCTGACGCACACCGGCTGGGAGCCACCGATTCCTGCTACGGCAACCCTCCTGATGTGTCATTGCCTTGGTTATTCGCAGTGGTCGCAGAGAAAGGAGGACGCGAAGCACGGCGCGGTGAACACTGCTGAACGCCATCCAACATCCACATTAGATATGATCTCCAGCACACAGCATGAGCCAGGCAGAGTGATGGCGCCTGTCGAGAGCGTGGCCTACGTGCTCCTGGTTGGCGCGATCATATTTGGCCTGATCTTCGCGCGTTAGTCCTGGCATACGCGGTCGGACGTTGCCAACAGGGGCGTCTCAGGGATCAAGGGCACAGCCGCCCGGACACCTCGTCAGGGGCTTGCGGCGTGGGCGACGATCGGACGCCACCCGACGACCGGAACCCTCCTTTCTGAATCGCCACACAGTGGCGTGTCCGTATGCTGATCCCAACGCGGATGCGGCCAGTGGTTTGTCCCCGAGGACGGTCAGTTGCTCTCCCCGGTGGCGGCCATTGAGAAATCCCCCAAAGCTGGCCACTTATTTCTCCCCGGCTAGAGGGGAGGGCCGGCTCGCTCCGTGGTGCCCGTCGCCACAAATGTTGTGCTTGGCTTGGCAGATTCGTGGATGCCATAGCCTGCTTCGAGCAAACTTGATGCCAACAAGTGCCGCAGCTGGTGCGGGCCAATGGGCGGCAACCCAAGCCGGGCCGCGGTCTTGTTGAACTGTCCGGTGACGTTGTCAGGTCTTAGCGGCAACCCGGTGCGCCCGGTGAACACGTACGGCGAACAAGCCGCATCCTCGGCTGTTCGCAGTAGAGCCAACGTGACAATGTCGAGGGCGATGGTACGGAATCCGTTGTGCGACTTGGGTGGCTTCTCCACCACAGCCGCCGGACGATCCTGCACCACCCGCTGCCGTCGCACCGACAACGTCCCGGTGTCGAGATTGAGATCTAGCCATTTCAGGCCGCAGGCTTCCCCACGCCGTAAGCCGGTCACCGCGAGCAGCCGCCACAACAAATGCCGGCGTTCACCCCGCGTGCCGTCCAGGAACCTTCGTACCTCGGGCAGTGTCCACATTGGATGCTCCACATCACTGGGCCGCGGCGTGGGCGCGTTCAAGGTGCGGCCGGTCTCTTCACCGAACGCCTTCGTCAACACCAAATCCAACGTGCGCAACGTAATGCGGGACAAACCCTGCCGCTCCAACACGTCGTACATCCGCCCGGCGATCCGGCCGGTCAACGTCGACGCCCGCAGACAACCGATGTACGGATAGGTCAACTGAAACAGCCACCCATACCCGTACACCGTGTTGGGTTCCAGCTCCTGCACCCGCGACGCCAACCAGCCGTCGCACAGCGAACGAACCGACCCCGCCAGCCGGGCCTTCTGCGTCCCGGCATCCTTCGCCTGCTGCAACCGGCGCCGCTCCCCCAGCGCTTCCTGCGCCGTCGAAAACCCGCCCCGCTTCACCTGACGACGACTCCCGTCCGCCGCCCGGCCCACATCCATCCGAAACCCAAACATCCCCGACTTGGAATCAACGAAGATCCCAGCCATCTCGTCCACAAGCCACCTCCATCGTTGGCGCCCCACCTCCACTTCCCAACCGCCGTCACGGCTGGAAAGTCGGTCACCAAACAGACGAGATCAGTGCGGGTCCATGACGCTGACACCGGAAACCACGTCGATCTGTGGAGCTTAGAGGCCCTCAAACCAAGTCTCGTGTCTGGCCCAACCAAGCAGAGCGTCGCGCTCAGTGGCTGGCCAAGAGTTCAGAACGGCCGCGAGCTTGATGTGCTGGCCCCCGTCACGGAATGCATAGCCCAAGCAGCACATGGCAATCCATCCCAAGGTCACCTCCCCTGCCCACTTCCTGGACCTCAACTCCTCAGCCGTAGCCCATTCGGAAAGCCATAACCCTAACCGTCGGCTCATGGCGAGCCCGCCGACCTAACTCGAGCAACGCACGCCCACGTTTGACGACAGACTCGGAGTCGTCCAGGATCAGCGACCTCAGCGCGCCCGTGTCGGACTCACGAATGTCAGGATCGCGAAGCTCGCGCCGGGCTACCGCTACCGTCGGTAGGGACTTGTTTACTCATACGATTGGTCACTCTTGGGTTGTTCAAGGCTGACGGTGGCCGATGGTCGATCCGTCGGCTGGCGAGTTTCGGCGCAGTCGCGGACATGATCGGCTTAATCAATACGGCCAATTGGGAGCTCTCCACACGCGACGGTCATCGATATGGTTTGCCTCACCGCCGAGGAGATGTCGATGCCGCCGAGGAGATGTCGATGCCGCCGAGGAGATGTCGATGAAGGTGCACCGCCCAAGTCTGCTGGCTGGAGCCGGGATCGCTGTTGCCGCAGTGTTTGCAGTCGTACTGGTCGCCTCGAACGCCAGCGCCTTTCGACTGCCGTGGCAGTCGGACAAGGCTGAGGTCACAGTGATCGTCAAGGGTTCGGTGTCCTGCTCGAACCCAGGCAGTCTCGATGGCTGGGGCGGAAGTCCGGCCAGCCTCTCCATCACGGTCAATGGCGTGACGGAAGAGGTGAAGTATCCGCCGAATGTTCGATTGCCAGGAAGCTCAGTCTTCGTGCCACCGGACTTCCAGGCGTATCAGCGCCGAGTGAAGATCGCCCGTAATGCTGACCAAACGAAGCTGTCGTACAGGCTCTTTTGCCATGCTCAAAGCGGCGGGGTCAGCGGTCCGTACGAGAAGAGCTTTGATGTCGGACGCAAGGATCTCTCGCGCACGATCTGCTCGTACGGCGGTCCTTTCAACCCTTGCGTGGGTCCACAATGGACCAGCCGCATTGGTGGCTGTGCACTGGCGGTGTTAGCCCCGGGCTTGGGCTCGGCGATGGTAGAACTCGCATCGTCGTTGCAGGGGACAGCCGACGAGGACGCCGTATTCAGGACACTGGCCAAGGACAAGCGCGGATTCGTCGGCGCTATCGTCGGCTGCTTGAAAGGCTCGGCAAACGCCGTGCCGGCCCAACCGACCACGCCGGCGCAACAGCCGATCCCAGCGGTGCCACAACAACCAGTAGCCCCCGCCCAGACTACTAAGCCGCTCGCCGGAGCACCCAAAACCGTCTGTGGCACCTCCTGGCGGATCAACTGGTGGGCTGCCCAGGTCTGCTCAACCATGAGCAGCAACGGATCGCAGGTCTCGGGACACTTATCTATCAGCTGCTATCAGGGCAACTCACAACCAGTCGCCTGCCAAGAAATCCGCATCCGTGAGGTCGAGTTATTCGTCAACGACATCAAGCTTGGCAAGTGGGTCGGCGGCAATTTCCAACAAGGTGCTTTGACAACAGGCAACGCCACATACCCGTGCACGGCCGACACGACCTACTACCTCAAAGGCTGGGAGATCACAGTCCAAGGCCCCGACGGTACATGGTCCGACACCGAGACAATCGGTCCTCAGTTCAACTACCAGTGCTGAGGCCCATTTTAAGCCACAAGCCGCCTAACCACTCGGTCTCCAGCGACGAAATAGCAGTGCGTTGATGGCAAATCTGCTTCCTGTGCCGGTGCAAACGCGACGCGATCCTAGCCGGTCGCTCGTATACAAGAATTGAGGGAGATCGAGTGAAAAGCTGGTGGAGACAAAGGACATTCCTACAACGTTCCATGCTCATCGTGGCCGCCTCGGTCCTTCTGGCGGTGGCACCTGCCACCTACGCAGTCGCGCATGGAGGCGACACCACCCTGATCCATTCCTGCGTCAAGACAAGCAACGGATCAATTCGGATCGTGTCCGCCACAACCAACTGCGCAGCAGGTGAGTCCCCGCTGGATTGGCGACTTCAGGGAGATCCCGGCCCAGCCGGCGCACAGGGCGCGACCGGGCCGACGGGACCCCAAGGTGCGACCGGACCGACGGGACCACAAGGCAACGTTGGACCCGCCGGACCGATAGGACCGGCAGGGGCTGAGGGACCCGCTGGCCCAACCGGTGCCCAAGGGCCGACTGGGCCTACTGGCGCTCAAGGTCCACAAGGCGAAGCCGGTCCAGCCGGGCCACAGGGTCCCATCGGACCGCAGGGACCAGCCGGAATCGCATGGGACTGCAACGCACGTATTCCAGGCGTCAACCTCGCCGCATGTGACCTATCGAGTGCGAATCTGTCCGCGCAAGCCCTCACAGGCGCCAATCTGGCTGGCGCAGTGCTGCCTGGCGCCAACCTGACCAACACTGCCCTGCTGGGAGCCAATCTGGCCGGTGCCAACATGCATGGTGTGCTTCTCAACGGCACCGATCTCACGGCAGCCAACCTGACCGGCGTGAACTTCTACGGCTCAGACGCAAGACCCGGAGCCAACATGACCAACGCCAACCTTTCAGCGGCAAACATCTACGGCGTCAACTGGTCCGGAACAAACCTCACCGGAACCACATGGGTTAACACAATGCTGTTTGCCTCTGACTTTGCAGGTGTGAACTTCACCAACGCCAACCTCGTGGGCATCCGCAATTCTGGCAGCAGCAACTTTGCAGGCGCGACTTGGTCTCACACCATCTGCCCGGACAACACCAACAGCGACAGCAACGGAAACACCTGCATCGGACACGGTCTATAACAACTAGCCTGGAATGCTTGCCCTCAGCCAACTCGGCTGGGGCAAGCACCGTCACCGGATCCCGTTTAGTGGTCGCACGTGATCTGGCTTCAGCATCAACTTCAACGCCGCACAAATTCCAAATTGGACGATAACTCCCTCTGAAGGCGAATCACATGCGGCAGCTCTGCGCGGATGCGCTTGCTGAGCCCCAACGGCAGTGCATCCATATAGGCCAGTGTGATACGAAGGTCAAGCGTGGAGACTACGGGTTCCTACGTGCAAACGGTTAACCTGTGTCCGATGAGGACACCATATGAGAAGCTCGGAGAACATCGCGATGTTCACAAATTTCGGTTGATCGTCGGATAGCGGGCCGGATCCTTCAGCGGACAGCGTGAACTCCGGAAGTTCAATGCACTAGCGGCCCAGAGACTCGGTTGGAGATTTAGGTTCTTGGCTTAATACGAGCAAGCAGCGTTGTGCTGCGGACCTTGTTTGTTGCACGGTTTAGCGGCTCTTTCCAGCAAGCGAGATCCGCATCTGGGAGAATGCTCTTGGAATGTCGGTGCAGCGGAGGGTACCGCATGCCACAGCGAAGGCAGCAGACCAAGGACGGCCGGGCGCGATCAGCGCGCTGGTGGCGCAAGCATCGGACTGCGCTGATCTCCGTCGCGACAGCAATCGGTCTACTTCTGGCTGGGGCGATCCTCTCCCCCGTGGGCGCCCGTCTCGTCGAGGCCATCTGGCCGGCGACCGATGGGCGCGGCCCGGGGACGTCGTTGCAGAGTCCTAGTGGTCGGCTGGTGACAATCAGCCGATGGCCGCCGCGGACTGATCTCGAATGTGACGCATCAACCAAGGTCGCAGGACTGCCCGGCGCACCTGAGCCAACCGGCCTCATCGGTAACCAGGACATACGCGCAATGGCGATGGATCAGCTCGGCGCAATCGTCTGGTATCACGGCACACTCAACATCACAGTGACTACAATCGATGCGGCGCCGTCTCTCATCATGGCCATCAACCCCGTCATATACAAGCGCCAAGAGGTCGTGCCATCCTGGGGTCTCGAGGTCTCGCCCGGCTGTGGTGGTCCATCCCAGACACGGTTACTGCGCACCACACTCGACCACGGAACGCTAGAAGATCTCGGCGTAGAAGACTACGGACCGCCCAACCCGCGTGCTCGCCGCGAAGCGTTCGGCCCGACCTTTACCGTCACGGATACCGACGCCGCAGGCCTGAAAATCGAAGTCAACGCCTGCGAAGGACTCCACGAATTCGGCGTCGACATCTCCTACATCGAAGCCGGGCAGCGGTTCACCGCCCACCTCGGAACCGCCGACAACCCATACCGCATCATCGGCGGATGGCAAAACGTGCAACGCTTTCACAGCGCCCCGGTGATCTACGGAAACACAGGCGTGCAACAAGGACCGCTCCCCCTCGACCCCACAACGCCAGGCACAGAGGGCGTACCCCTCACCATGACCAGCCAGTGCGCCTGACTTAGAACGCAAACATGATCGGGCTCGGCCGGGTTCCTCATCCAAGCCCTCGGCATACGACGCCCGCTGGCTACAGCCAAGTCCGCATGTTCGTCGAGAGTTCCGCTACGGACAAACTCGGCTGGAGCAGAAAGACATCGTCAGCCGACCTCGTCCCAGATCCAGTCAGCGAACGGCCGATGGGCGGCACGACGCGCGACTATCTCGTCGAGTGCCGTTCGCAGCTGTGGGGTCCGGCCCTCCGCCGCAAGAAGGCACGCCCGCATCAGCGACCAGCTCGCAATCATGGCGCGGAAGTCCTCGTCAATGGCGTGGCGCCAGGCGGTATGCGGGTCCAGCAGCTGCTCGTACCTCGATAACGTGTCGCCCAGCACGTCCCGCAGGATCCGGGCCGTGTTCGCCGAACCGTCGGGCGTCTTCGGGACCACCCAGGCGCTGTCCGGGATCCGGCGTGTGGGATCGGCGATCCGATCCCACACCAGCCCGGTCTCGGGACCTGGGTACTCGCCCTTGAGATCGCGCGAGCGCCAGCTCCACCACAGGGCCGGGGTATAGCCGACGTTGAGGAAGAACTTGTCCTCGCCGATGACCAAAGAGGTAGATGTCTGCAGCTCCACTGCCCCCCAGTCGCCAGCTCTGCCCTGCATCCAGAAACGCGGGCTGCGGCCGCTGTACCCGCGTTCGTTCAGCCACTGACCGATCTCGCTCGCGACGCCACGCATGCCCGCACTCCCGCTCACTCATCGATCTTATCCAGAGCCAGAAAACCGGCGTCAGCACACGAACCTTGGCATCGCCGGCCAAGAACAACCTTCAGCGCCTAGGATCCAGAATCTGTCCTTTCGTGGTTCACCAACGGACACTCGAACATCCGGATTTCGGCAGAAGCGCGCATGAAGATTGATCCACTTTGGACGAACCGATCGCGGCAGATCCGTATGTCTGGTCCGGCCGGATCTCGTCAGAGCGGTGATGCCACTATCTCGACGTGGTGGGCTTCCTCCGGGTCATCTACTGCGAACTGCAGCAGCCAGAGCCCCGGCCATAACGCCAGTTCGTCGTCGTCATCGGCGTCACCAACATTGAGTCGTCCGGAGGGCAACTCAAGCGCGACCTCGTATGGCAATCCCTCAGATCGCTGGGTCTTCACCCACAGGTCAAGGGTGACGTCGGCCTCTCCCTCAGCGGCCGTGCCAGCATGAGTGACCACAACAGCAACATGGGAAGCCGAAGAAAGTACCGGTCCCTCGCCACCGTGAAAATCGATGTCGAAGTCCTCCTGGCAATCAGCGTCACTGATGTAGATGGCACCCCAGTAGTATGGCCGCTTTCGTCGCAGGTGTTGATCGTCTTCCATGACGCCGGACTTTATCCCTACGTCGCCGTCACGTCAGAACCGACGCCGACCGCCTCACCTCGGCCCGATCCGATCATCGGCCAATCGGACGTTTCGGCCCGCTAGCTACGGCTAAGCCGCAGTCGGCATGGCCCCGCCCAAGTGGCAACGCAGGAGGAATACGGCGCAATGGTCCATGCTGGTCGCAGCCTTGCCGTCGAAAATGCAAACCACTCGTTCCGGATCTATGACGACACCGAGGTGCTGATCGAGGTCGCCCACACCACCACCAAGCCGATCGCACGGTCCAAGGTCCGCAACCCTGAACCGCCCCGGAGGGCCTGGCATCCTGAGGTGAAGATCCGGGTTGAGCTGACTAGCAGGTCATTTAATGCG
Organism: Micromonosporaceae bacterium; assembly: GCA_003543035.1. Taxonomy (GTDB): domain Bacteria; phylum Actinomycetota; class Actinomycetes; order Mycobacteriales; family Micromonosporaceae; genus Rhizocola. Next base: position 21,508 of record DPJL01000018.1, read on the forward strand.
TGGGTAGGTAATGGTCAGCGACAAGCGTTTGGGAATCAAACTGACGGCCGACGACGACGTCCCCTTCACCATGATGTTCGAGCCAAGCGGCATGGCCTACGAGCTGGGCGGATCCGAGTTCATGTACGCGGAAATCCCGGCCGCCGAAGCGGACGTGATGGAGATCATTTACTGGAAAGGCGGCATCTCTATCTGGCCACGGGACCTGTGATCACCCGCCACGTGTTGGGCGACGAACTGCACCGGCTGAACTAAGACCTGTCTCAAACTCCGGCGTATTCGATCTTGTGGCAAGATCACCGAATGCTCCGACTCACCGATTTCATCATCGACTGCCCGGACACGATGAAGCTGGCGGCCTTCTACTCCGAGGTGACGGGTCGCCCGGTCAAGGAGGGCAGCCACGCGAACTGGGCCGGTATCCAGTTCGGCGAGATCGAGCTGGCCTTCAACGTGGTGGAGGACTACCGCGCCCCGCAGTGGCCCGACAGCGAGCACCCCAAACAGTTCCACCTCGACTTCGAAGTCGACGACATCGAGGCCGAACAGAGCCGCGTCCTGGCCCTCGGCGCGACCCTGCGGCAGGACTCCATCGGCCCCGGCGGCTACGGCTGGCGCGTCTACACCGACCCTGTCGGCCACCCCTTCTGCCTCTGCCGCAACAACGGTGTCACGTGGACCGACCAGGGCCCCATCTGGCCTAAGCGTGAGTAGATCATTATCGAAGTCGCTTACAGCCGTTCGTTGACCGCGGCGATGGTCACCGTGTTTTCGTAGCGCACGGCAAGCTTGTCGAACCGGGTGGCGACGGCACGGTTGCGTTTGAGCCGGTTGATGCCGCACTCCACGGCGTGACGCCCGGGACAGCCAGGAGCCGGCCAAGTACGCTCAGCAAGCCGAGATCGTCTAGCCGGACGTGTCACCCGGGTCTAGAGCCCGATCAGTCACGGACGTCCTGAGGCGGAGCATGCCCCGCCCGGAGGCGGGGGGGGGGGGGG
>DPJL01000018.1:22794-34382 GCA_003543035.1 Micromonosporaceae bacterium
ACCCGGGTCTAGAGCCCGATCAGTCACGGACGTCCTGAGGCGGAGCATGCCCCGCCCGGAGGCGGGCGGCGACCCGTGCCAAAGCAGGTCGAGCAGGCGGTCCTGGCTGACGAGATTCCCCGTCTCCAGGAGCAGTATCCCCAGCAGACACCGCTCCTGGCGACGGCCAACGGCGATCTCTCGTCTAGCCGAGGCTGAGGGTGAAGATCCCCGTTGGGGTCACATATTGGCATTGCCCGTACGGGTTGCAGGCTGTTTCGTGGGACACGCCGTCGACGGCTATCCAGTAAGACTTGCCGGCCGTCGCGGGGAAGGTGAAGTCGATCGGATAGCCCTGATCGTCCACGCCCCAGGCGACCGAGGCCAAGGCCCCAAAGCTCGGGTTCGTCACCGTCGACGGGGTCTCATACACGTGCACGCAATACGTTCGCGTTCCACTGGCCCGCACCCGCGCCGAAACGTTGGCCGACGGCGACCACAGGTACCAGACCGAAGCGTTGGAAAACAGGTCATCGCAGTGGTGCGGCTCGCCGTATTGCTGCGTCGCGGCGATGTTCGACCCGAACCGGGACGCTCCATAGGGGAACAATGGCATTGCGTCTTTGACGTCGTCGTTGGGCAGGTTCCAGTTGAAGCGCACATGACCCGTGCGCGGGAACGCGATGCCCTGGAACCGGAACCCGTCAATGGCGATCTCGATCAGATCCCCGGCCCGCACTTGCACCGTGACGATGCTGGTCTCAGCATTGTTGGGCCCCGAGTCGTCGTCCTCTCCGAGCAAAGTGGACGTTCCGTTCGGCTCCACCCGGTAAACCGACAGCAGAGTGTTGAAGTCGCTGCCGACGGTGGAGAATTCCACGGTCGCGTCGCGGTCAGGAAGCCAGCGATACCACAGTGAACTACCGCCATCATTACCGGCCTGATCGAGTTCGCCCGGCTCTTTCGTTGCGGCCCAGTTGGTTTGACTGATCCGCCCGCTCCACGTGGGAAGCATAGTGGCATCGGCCCGGTCATCATTGAGTACGGGCGCCGCCGCCCGGATCGCGTCAGGGAAATTCAGCCGCGGATGCACCTCGATTGTGCGCGCGTCGGCGACGAACACCGAGCTCGTCTTGAGCTGTGTCTCAAGTTGCAGCGCCGACGCGGACGGGTTGATCGACGACAGGATCGCCGACAGCGCCGCGACATGAGGTGCGCCGATGGACGTTCCGTTGCGGTTGGCGCCCGCCGATTGCACATTCGCCCCCGGAGCGAGAATGTCCACGCGCGGGCCGCTCCCCGACGAGCACGGCATCGTGTCCACCATCACCGGAGCTTTGTCAGTGCAGTCCGCCCAGACTTCATCGCCCGTCGTGTTCGTCCCGGTGTATACGCCGCCGACAGCGACAGCCCCAGGCACGCAGGCCGGCCTGGATACCCCTTGCCGGAACGACCCGCTGCGGAAGGCATGGTTGCCCACGGCGACAATCGGCATCGTCCGGGCTTGCCGCAACGTCTGGAACGCCCCGTGATACGGGCTGGGTGTGTTGCAGTTGCCGAGGAAATAGTCGGCCTTACCCCAGCTCATGTTCACGGCAACGATGTTGTATTTGTAACGGCTAGCAAGCACCCAGTTCAGCCCACGTAGCGTATGACTGTCCATAATGGATGTTCCGTCCATGATGTCGACCGGAATGATCTGCGCGTCAGGCACCGCCGCTGCGATCACACCGGCGACGCCACTGCCGTGCCCATTGCTGTCGAGCATCAGGTCGTCCGGCGCTGCCTCGTAACTAACCGTAATGCGGCTCAGCTCGGGCCTGGTTGTGTCGGCTCCGGTGTCCAAAATGGCGATAGATTGCCCTGCCCCTTTGAGGTTGCCCTGCATCGCCATGGGGTGACCCACCATCGGCAGGCTCCGGGTCAGCCAGAGCTCGTTTTCGCCGTCGGCCCACACTGACACGACGAGCCGGTGATTGATGAGCCGCAGCGCCGCCTCCGGATCGTGAAGTGGCGTAAGCAGAACCGGAAGCAATGTGAACTTGTACTCCACCGGCAGGTCGAGGTCGCGGATCACCGTCGTTTGCAGTTCGGCGAACAGTTGCTGCGCTTTCTTCAGCGCCGCTGGGTTTCCGTTTCCGTAGGCCTTGATGGCATCGCTCGCCTCGATCACGGCAAGCACCTGGACCTTCTCGCCCTTGTAAAGCCGCTCAGCCAGTTGCGGCTCGACCACTCCGGCTTCGACTGCCTGGCCGAGGCTTTCGAAGATCTGCCCGGGGTCTGCTGGCGGCGCTGCTGACGCTGTCGTCATCGGACACAGCGCGATTACGCACAAAGCGGCCAGTGCCGCGGCTAGGAACCTCTGTCTCGTCACCGGCTGAGCGTCGCCGGCCCCACTGCCCGGCGCTGCACAGTGTCAGCAACCCGCCACGCGCTGAAGCCAGCCAGACACGACACAACCTTCCGGGCCACGGCCAGGACACCACCCTCGGCACCGAACGTCCATCCCCTGCCGGAATTTCGCGCCTGCGGCCGGTAATTGAGCCGGGCTGCCTGAAAAATGCCGCTGGGCGTTGCCATTGCCCTCGCGAAACGGGTGGATGGCGTTGACTTCTGCAAGTACGTAGCCAATCCCTATCGGATCGGTCAATGCGGCGCCGCCCCTAGGTGCACACGGTCCCAGCCACTGATCCTCGGAGGTTGGCACGACGACGCCGGGTCCGGGCGTCGAAGGAGTGGTTGCTTTTCAGCCCACGGATCCGGGGCGTGGCGGGGGTGCTGACAACTACCTACTTCGTCCACCTACCTTCTTCGTCCGCGGCAACACCGGCATGGACGAGACGTTCTACCGTGAGCTGGCCGACTTCACCGGGCGCCAGCCACCGGCCCCTAAGGAAAGGATCTTCGCGATCCGGTTCGAGCACGACGGCTGGGAATACGAAGCGAGGGTCGGCGACCCAGCCCCTACGAGATCGTGACAGCCACCCAAGCGCTGTTCCCGACCCGATCCAACTGGCCAACCCAATCCTGGCCGAACCCACCAACATCACCAAATTCACCACCCCATAACCAACCACGTTAGACCGGCCAGTTGATCGGTCTAACGTCGTCGTTGAGTGCCTCTCGCCCGGCGAACTATTGGCGCTGCCTCGATCTGACCCATACCTAACCGGTGGCGCTACCGCCGTCCGGTCGGGCATTCTCGTGCGGTGATCGTGATTCAGCGGGTACGGGTGCGATGGGGTGCGGACGCCCGGGACTCCCGGCATGCCAACCTGCGGTCTGGTCTGCCAGATGCCTTCACGCTGCCGGGCGTCGACGCATGCGATGTGCTGGTTCACGACGTGCTGATGGACGAAGCGAACGCCTATCAGCCGACTACCTCGATCGAGTACGGCCTGTCTGCAGCCCGTGACGCAGGCATCCGGCTCGACGTTGACAACGATGGCGTCGTGATTGTCGACCAGTTACCGGGCCGGCAGGCATACCCAATCAGGCGCCGCACCCAGCGCCTGTTCATTGTCCGCAAAGGACAGATAGGCCGGTACAAAGCCAACTTCCGGTTCACCGGCTGCGCCTGCGCGCCGCAGTGGTACTACGAGCAATGGACCACGCACATCACCAGCGAAGATCACATCAATACCGATGTCTTCGTCAACTGCGAACGGCATCATGACGTCGACCAGCGCGTACACCTCTACGGCGGCCAAAACCGGCACAATCGCCGACACCCTCGAATGGCGCGGTGAGCTTGTGGAGTTGCTTGCCTGCGGTCACGTGGCACTGCCGGGGCCGAGCCGCATGTGCGAACACCTGCTCGGAACAGAAAGCAGCGAGCACATCCGGCTGCTGACCGGACATGGCGTCGAATACAACCTTTGCTGCCGCGCCTGCGACGCCGCCGCCCGGAAGGGGCAATCGGTCGAACTCTGTGTCGCTTGTGAGGTTTGTGTCGCCAGTTGCATTGACGACGACTGGTGCAGCTTGGTCGCCTGGCGCAGTACACCCGGCATCACCGACAGCCACGAACCATTCGATACGTCCATTGTGGACACACAGCTTCCGGTGGCGGTGGTTGACTTCGCGGTGGTTGACGCGAGTACGGAATCGGTGTGGCTGCTCCTGGACGACTCGGGCCGCATCGGCCGCTTCCACGCCGACGCCGACAGCTGGGAGGTCTTGGCGCAATGTACGGTCCCGGACGAGCCGGACCATGAGCCGTGGGCCGGGCGTCAGCTACGAAGGCGGCTGCACGTCAGCCGTGACGGCCGTTTCGCCGCTGTGGTCAACGACTTCGGCCACCATGGACAGGTCCTCGACCTGCACACCGGTGCCACTACCTCGACCTTGAACGGTGGAGACTATCGGCCGGATACGGTGCCGTTCTCCGTCGCGTTCACCGAACACCATGGACGCACTGTGGTGGTGCACCGCACGGCGTGGAACTGGCTCGACATCACCGATGCGGCCACCGGACGACTACTCACCGCCAGGACCTTCGACGCAGGCGAACCGGGCCGGCCACCCGAGCACCACCTTGACTACTTCCACGGTGCGCTTTATCTCTCGCCCGACGGCCGGTATGTCGCTGATGACGGCTGGGTGTGGCATCCCGTGGGCATGCCCACCGTTTGGGACCTGCGCCGCTGGCTCGATGGCAATGTATGGGAAGCCGAAGACGGCCCCAGCCGCAATCAGCTGTGTTTGCGCGCTTATCACTGGAACTCGCCGATGTGCTGGATCGGACAGGAGAAGCTGGCCATCAGCGGTATCGGCGCCGACGACGAAGCCATGCTCGCCGGCGTGCGCATCTTCGATGCCGCCAGCGGCGTCGAGATGAACGCGTTTGCCGGACCGCACGGTGACCTGTTCGCCGACGCGCATTGGCTGTATTCCGCCGCGCCGCAGGGACTCGAAGTGTGGGACCCAGCCAACGGGCACCGGCTCGGCAGCATTCCCGGCTTCACCCCGACCCGCCACCACAAGGGTGCCGGGGAACTGGCCTGCGTGGACGGCAACCGGCTGCGCCGCTGGCGCACACCGCATGAGTCGCTGCAATGACATGGATGCGGATCGAGGATGTGTTCACCATCGACGGCCGCGGACCGGTGATCACCGGGCGAGTACAAGGCGGCCCGATCCGGCCCGGAGACCAGCTCTGGTTGATGTCCGACAGCGACCCCGTCGCCGCGATCACGGTCGTACACGTGGGTGGATTCTGCCTTCGCGGCACTCAGGCAGACGCGGCTGGTCCCGGCGACAATGCCGGTCTACTGATCGCGGGCGTGGAAGCCAGTCAGATCCACATAGGACAGGTGGTCACAGATGCCGTCCCAGGCTGATCTCCACCGGATCGTGCTGGTGGAAGTGCTGACCACATCCCGCAATGCTTGGTACTGCAGCGAACCGGTGCCCGGCAAGGCGCTCGCCGCTGTCGAAGACGACACCGCAAGACAGCTCGTCCGGCTATGCCAGCAACTGCCCGAAAGCGACCCATGCGCTGCTTCCTGCCTCGTTACGGGATCGTCGGCTGACGCCAAATGATCTAGGAAACCAAAATTCCTCGATGATAGAGTAAGTCTCATTTGGACTGTCCTATTCGGACAGACGCGACCGGCGAATCGGACATCAGACTACGGCGCGGCCCGGCCCGGCACAAACGTGTTTCAGGTGATAGGCCTACCTCTCCGCAAGGACCTCAAATTGACACACCGGCGGAACAGCGCTGCCTCAATCCGTTGTATGACAAGGGTTCCGATGTGACACCAAGTCGGCTACGTCCGACAAGGACCCGCCAAAATTCGAAGCTGTGGGATCACAGGATGATCCGCGGAGTAGGCGCACCGCGAGGATCGTGGCCGACCTGCTTACGACAGCCCTTGAATGGGTAAAGCTAGCCGGCAATGGGCCCTCGGGCGCGACTCGCATGCCGAGCGGCAAAATCGCTTTCGTGATGGGTCTAGCCGGACTGCTGCTGTAGCTCGACCTTCAGACGCGAGCCGGTTGAGATACCCACGGCCGACAGAGGGCGGTCATCCCGAGGCTTACCATTGCGCTCTGCCCACGTAGTCCCCATGTCTCGAAACTTGATATGTCTTTTCTCGTCGACAAGCAGCCAGGTCGAACCGTAAGTGAAGTCGGCCTAGCTGGTTACCGCTTCTGACTCCTTGTGGCTGCTGACTTAACCACCTCGCCGACGAATGTCTCGATGCGCTTCCGGGTCTCTTCTACCAAGTTGCCAAGAGATTCAAGGGTGTCGCCCTGCTCGGAAAAGTCGATCGTAATTGGATGGGTTGAACGCCTGAAGATGTGCAGGCCAACGTCCTGAGCACTTGGATGCCATGACTGGTGAAGGAGGTTGTTTGCTAGGTCACGCAGAGGGCTAGGGCTGAGCTCTGCCACTACCTCTACGTTGAGTGTGTCTAGGACTTCGTTGAGCTCATCGTCGGTGAGAAAAACCCGTCGTGCCCTCACGCCGTTTCGCAAGTGAGACAGCCTGTCAGCGATGCTTCGGTACCAGACCAGCGTGTCGCTAAGGTCCATCCAAAGCGACGTTAGGAACAGCACGTGCAGAGCTGCCTCGGACGAACCAGTAAGGAACTTTTCGATTGGTGTCACACCCTCGTTGAGGGCTCGTTCGAAACGGCGAACGTTCGCTACGAGGGCGTTGTGTGCCCGAGCGAAGCTCGCCACTGCCATACACGTATTGGTGAGGACCACTTGGTCTCGTCTGTCGAGCGGGGATTTGGCAATCGCGAGAGACATCCGCCCGAACCAGTTCGATGGGTCCTTCTCGATGTGCCACCGGTGTAGGCCGTAGTGCTTCTCGATGTCCTCGACTGGTACTCGATCTGTACTCACGCCTGCCTCCGCAGAGGTACTCACTTAAATTGTGGCAGGTGTTATGGTTTGGCGGACGATGTTTCGAGGGACGGCGGATAGCTACGAGGTGGGTGGCGAGCCTTGTGCGCTAGAGCCCAAAGATCTTCGACCGGCCAGTTGTCGGGCTTAATGATCGACAGTTCAACTCGTGTGGCATCGCGCTAGTGAAGGCATCTGCGAAATCGTCGAGCTGATCCTCTGCCTCGCCTTCGGCTGAGGCGAGAAGCCTGAACCCAGTCGGGATCCCGCGGATGGCGACCTCAACCCATTTGTGGGCGGGTGTCGCTTGTGTGGTCTCACAGTTGACAGGCGGGGGGTTCCTCCGCAAGGGGTCAACCTGCGCTATCCGGACATGGCGGCGAGGCGCGGCGAGCTCGAGCAACTACGGAAGTAAAGCGGCGGTGTAAACCGCAGTAGACGCGAGGCACCCAACAACGGCAGCGGCAGGTGTGGCCCGTTGACTCCGCAGTGCTGGATCTCGTGGCGCGATGGTGGCGAGGTCAGATCTGGCCAGCCCACTCATCTAGGCCTGCGGCCACCGCAGCGATGTGCTGATCGACGGTCGTCGCGAAGGTGACCAGCGTCCAGTCCTGTGGGGTCAGATCGCATCGGATGCCAACCGAAAGAAGATGCCGGTTCACGTTCCTTTCCTGGATTCCCACTAGACCTGCGGCTTGATCGCGTTGTGGATGGCCCCGGGCCCTGAGGTCCGAGATCCCTGCACATCCGCCGGTAAACCGAAACGGAACAATCGCGGACCATGCCGATTTCAGTTTAGCTGGCAGGGTGTTTGACGCCTGCAGTCGCCATTGAGCCCGTGTTCATGGCACCGGTGAAACGCAGCTGGCATTACCGCCTCGGCCTAGCTTCTGGGCATGCGGAAGCCCGTGATGCTGCGCAGTTCCTCTATTGCTAGCTCGGCGCTTGTTCTGGCAAGTTTCTTCGACACTCCTTGTTCCTTACGAATGGCGGCCGTAAGGCCCTTCAGAAATAGCCCGTCCCACTTCTTCCGAAACTCGGTGGCTGCGATCTCGACCAGAAGCTTGGGTTTGTCAGGGTCATGGATGAGTCGGTCTCCAGGCTTGCCAGCTTGCAGGTAGACGGCCCGGGCCGTGAGTACCCCGTCAACCAAGATGCCCTGACGTCCTATCTCGAAACTCAACACCGCCGCCGCCGCAATCGGCCGAAGGAAGTCCAGAACTAGCAGCACGGTATACGGCTGACCTTTCAAACCGCCCCAGGTCGACACAATGTCACCCGGCGGAAAGAACTTAGACACGCGAATGATTTCCGCGATCGTTGGGTGCTCTGTGGTGTCGAGAATCAGCAGAGGAACACTGACACCTTCAAGGACTGGCCCCGCTATCGCCGCATCGGCAACGATGGGAATCATGTCGGTGACGCGGATCGCTGGATCACGGCGCCGCATTATCATTCACCTCTCGCATTACCCACGCTTGAACTGTCTCGACGGGACCGCGGCTATCCGAGAAGACGATGTCATACCTGTCGATCGGCCCATGAATCAGATCGTCGTCGATTTCGTACATGAACCAACCGGATATGGCTCCATTTGCCTGAAGCCGAACAGGAACCTCCTGCGGCTTGATTCCTTCAGGAAACGTGACATGTGTTCCGCTTGGTTCGATCTTTACAACGGTTCGGCCCCCGGTAGGAAGCGTATACGTCACGTGAAGATCAGCTCTTACTATCGATCCGTCCCGATCAGTTGGGTTGACCGCCAAGACTTTTACACAGATCCACCTCGATCCGGGCTCTGCGGGCCGCCACCAGATTCCGTCGCTTAGGCTGACATCTAGATGGGCTGAGCGCCGATCCTCCTGAGCCTTTGCTAAAGCAACGGCTTTCCGTGCCGTATTACGGTTCGAGATCGCAACAACTAACGCGACGAGAGCCACGAAGGCAGAGGCGACGGGTACCCAATTGCGCCAGTCGCCTCCGTCTTGGGGCAGCGTCGCGCGCAGAGTTGTGAAGAGCACATCGCAATCATGCGCTACGCGGCGCTATATGCTGGCGGCCACCTCGAGTCGCGAGCCACACCACAACGAGGTCACATTCCACCGGCGGTCCAACCAGGACGCTCCCGTTTTGGCCGTGCCGAAGTCGACAGAACTATTGGCGCTGCCAGGCGTTGGGCATGACGCCGACGAGTCGATCTCCCAGACCGTCGTGCAGGAGATTCCAAGGAAACAGGGATCATGGTGGAAGTAACCTGATCGGTATCTACACCAACCTGAACCACGGTATGGCCTCTGGATGCCGCTTCGATTGGGGTGGCGAGACACGAGCCGATCGGGATTCAATCTCGCGAAAGGCTCTTGATTACTCAAAGCCGGTTTGTGGACGTGCGGCTGCTAGCACCTCGTACTCGACGTCTGTCGGCGGCTGTGCGAGGTACCCATCGTTGTCGATCCACTGGCGCAGGCTGTAGGCCCTGTTGACGGATTGCTCAACTCGAATGATCGCGTACTCGCACGGCCCACCGGCGGCCAGCTGTTCGACCGCCCGGGACATTTCCTCCGGATCGGTCACATTGGACACGCCGTATACCGCGTGCATCCCATGCTTCCAGCCGAAGTAGTGACGCTCCCGGTCGAGGCGGATCTGAAGGGCCTGCTCATCAGCTCGCCGCCTCTCTGCCTGCTGCCGCTCACGCCAGTCATGGAGCGCGGACTTAGCGCCCATAAAAGCGAACACCGCAAGCACCGCCGTCGCGAAACCACCAATGCCGTCGCCGAGGTTACCGAAGTCTTCAAACACGCTCTCACCATAGGGACTCGGCTCAAGGGACAGACGTAGCCGATCGGTTGGATGAACGGCTCTGCTGTCGCGAGGGTTCTAGATCGGGCACTCGGCCGACACAGCGAACAAAGAGACTGGCCTGAGACGGCGGCGGCTCGGCATCCACAACAGACCGGCCATTGAAGGCGGTCCATATTGGAGTCAAACTCCGCGAGGAGTCCAGGAAGACGTTTTCACACCAACGCGTTGCAGCGCAAACAGATCATAACCAGTACACCGTGACCGCATCAAACACCGCAAGAGTGTGGAAAGACCCCTATACCTCTGGGCGATTGGTAGCTCGGCTCGAGGCAGCATGCCACGCGAGATCGCTTGCCAGCATGGGACTGCCACGCGCTGATCGCGGCCTGTCAGTGCATTCGGCCAGCGTGCCTCGCCGCCACGGGAACCAATCGCTACACGCACAGCGGTGGCCGTACGGACTGTCTGTCGGACCCGCGTGTGATCCTGAAGTCGTGGTTGTCGTTTTCGATGCCGAGTTGTGGATGTGGGATGCCCGGCGCGCCGACAGCTGGATCTTCGTCAGCCTGCCGGCGGAGGTATCCGAGGAGATCCGTGAAATGGCTGGCGGACCGCGTCGTGGCTTCGGTTCGCTGCGGGTGCGGGTGACCGTTGGCGCCAGTACGTGGGCGACCTCAATCTTCCCGGGCAGCGGCGGGGGCAACTATGTGCTGCCGATCAAGCGCGCTATCCGCAAGGCCGAAACGCTCGACGTGGGTGACATCGCCTCGGTGACCGTCGAGCTCCTCGAAATTTGACCACCGAGCCAGGCAACATCAACGCACGATCAGCGGCAGAAGAGCAGCGCTGATCAACCGGCCTCGCGGGCGGTAATTCTGCTGCTGTGGGAGGCGGACCGTGAAACGCTGACGCGGTGACCAGTGATGCGCTTGCCAACCGAGACGGGGTCGCCAAGGGATACTTCACCCTCTCCCGTCGGGGCAATCTCGGCACGCTGCCTAATGCGTCAGCGCTATCTACCTCAACGCGGTCCCCGCAGCACAGGTCAAACGCGGGTGAACCCCCACCCCACAGTCAGTACACGGCACCGCCAGCATCTGGTACTCGGTCAACTCAAGCTTGACCGGCCCCGCTCCTTCAGGGATGAATGGATACCTTTCGCAGAGCGCGATGGTCAGGTCGGTTGCCTCTTCCAGGCTGATGCGAATGACCGACGAGGGGCGGCAGCGCGATCAGCACCGCGGCGGCCGCGGCTCGGCGAATGCCCGTCTCATTCCGTCAAGCTTGGTACGGATGGTGTTGGCCTGCGGGTGGCCAAGCTGTTCAAAGATCTCGCGGGCACTCTGTAGCGCCGTATGGGCCGCGTCGGGATCGCCGCCACTGAGGTACGCGTCACCGAGGCGGTCAAGTGTCTCCGCCTCGTCGTAGTAGGCGCCGAGGCTCCGGTACAAGTCGATGGCGCGCCGATAGCACATTGCGGCCATATGGTTGTTGCCGAGCAGGTGATAGGCGAGGCCGAGGCTGTCCCACGCGTCGGCTTCTCCGGGCTTATTGCCGATCTGGCGTTGCATGGCCAGTGCGCGCCAGCAGCAGCTCACCGCTCGCTCGGTGTCACCAAGCTGGAGGTGGCGCCGACCGATCGTGTTAAGAGCCCGGGCTTGTCCTGCCCGATCGGTGACCGCTGTATACAGGCGGAGGGCATGTTCAGCGTGGCACAGCCCTTCGTCGTGGCGGCCCTGGCGCTCGCACACCCATCCGAGGCTGTATCGTGCGTGCGCCTGTCCTACCTGGTCGCCCGACACGCCGAATAGATGCAGGGCCTGCTGAAGGTGGTTCGCGGCGTCGTCGTACTGGCCCAATCGGAAATGCGCACGTCCGAGACCGTGGTGTATGCGGGCCTGGCCGCCCTGGTGGTCTAGCCGCCGGGCCGCCCCAAGGGCGGC
>DPJL01000018.1:34717-34845 GCA_003543035.1 Micromonosporaceae bacterium
TCTAGCCGCCGGGCCGCCACAAGGGCGGCAAGGTGTGAGCGAATCCAGTCCTGCCAGTGTCCGCGTCGCAGAAAGAAGGCCACGAAGGATGACGCGAGCTGCCAGGCGTGATCGTCAAAACCATGGTG
>DPJL01000298.1 GCA_003543035.1 Micromonosporaceae bacterium
ATCATGGCCGCGCCGCTGCTGATCGGCGCCGACCTTCGTTCGGTGAGCGCCGACACCTTCACCATCCTGAAGAACACCGATGTCATTGCGGTGGACCAGGATCCGCTGGGCCGTCAGGGCATCGTCATCGCTAATGACGGCGCCGGCCATGTCATCTACAGCAAGGTGCTGGCCAACGGTGACCGCGCGGTGGCGCTCTCCAACGAGACCACCTCGACCGCGACGATGAGTACCAATGTCAATGCGATCGGATTGGGCGGCTCGGCGTCCTACAACCTGAAGGACCTGTGGTCCAAGGCGACGTCGACCACATCGGGCACCATCGGCGCGTCGGTTCCGGGTCACGGCACGGTCATGTACCGCGTCTCCCGTCCCGGCTCGACCGTGCGGGTGCAGGCGGAGAATTCCACCTTCAGCGCCGGAACCACCATTGACACCAACTGGTCCGGCTTCTCCGGGACCGGGTTCACCAACACCACCAACGCTGTTGGCAGCTTCGTACAGTTCACCGTGAACGCGGCTCAGGCGGGCCAGGCGACGCTGACGATCGACTACGCCAACGGCGCCACCGCGGATCGCCCGTCCACACTTTCCGTGAACGGCGGCTCCAACGGCACGATCGCCTTCCCGCCAACGGGTGCGTGGTCGTTGTGGAAGCAACACACGGTCAACGTGAACCTCAACGCGGGTGCCAACACGATCCGGCTTACTTCCACGAGCACGGGTGGCGTCGCCAACCTGGATTACCTTGACGTCAACAGTTCTGGCGGAGGACCAGCACCGTCCGAGTACCAGGCGGAAAGCGCCACGATCTCGCAAGGCGTGGTCGAGTCCAACCATGCCGGCTTCACCGGCACCGGCTTCGTCAACGGCGACAACGTCATCGGCTCCTACGTCCAGTTCACCGTGACCGGGCCGGCGACCACGTTGACGATCCGGTTTGCCAACGGCACCACGACAAACCGGCCGATGACGCTGTCGATCGACGGTGGGGCAGGGTCGACGGTGAACTTCAACGGCACAGGTGCCTGGACCACCTGGACCGAGGTCACCGTGCCTGTGTCCCTGAGCGCGGGCTCGCACACCATCCGGTTGACCGCCACCACGGTCAACGGCGGCCCCAACCTCGACCGCATCACGCTCAGCTAACCGCCCACTTTTCGTAGCAAGTCCACAGGAGTTGTCGTTATGGGAGCCCTGTAAACAGCAACTCCTGTGGACTTGCGCCGAGGAAGGAGAGATCGTCGTGAAAAGACGCACAGTCATCGCGGCGAGCGGGGCTGCGGTCCTTGCCGCCCCACTCGCCGCGGTCCCGGCCGATGCAGCCCCGGCCGTCGCCGCGTCACCGTGGGATGAGGTGCCCTCGATCCTCGCCAGGATCGTGCCACCCACGTTCGCCAGCCGCACCTTTGACATCCGAACCTATGGCGCGGTGGGCAACAACTCGACCGACTGCACAGCGGCCTTCCGAAGCGCGATCCAGGCCTGCAACGCGGTCGGCGGCGGCCGGGTGCTCGTCACCGGCGGCACCTATCGAACCGGCAAAGTCGAGCTGCTGTCCAATGTGGAGCTTCATGTCACCTCGGGAGCCATCATTCGCTTCCGCACCGACAGCGCCTCCTACCTGCCGGTGGTTTTCACCAGGTGGCAGGGAATCGAGTGCTACAACCATTCGCCTTTCATCTACGCCAACGGAAAGACCAACATCGGGATCACCGGCGCCGGGCAGATCGATGGCAATGCGCCGGCCGGGTCCTGGTCGAGTTGGGGTGGCGGGGGAGAGTTCTGGACGAGATTGCAGCAGCAGGGGCGCGACAACGTCCCCGTTTCGCAGCGGCAGTATGGATCCGGTACCAAGCTGCGTCCCAACATGATCGGCCTCTACAACTGCACCAACCTGCTGATCGAAGGCGTGAACCTGCGCAACCCCGCGATGTGGACGCTGCACCCGGTGTACTGCACCAACATCACGGTCCGCAACGTCACCTTCTATTCCACCAACAGCCAGGGCGACGGTCTCGACCTGGATTCGTGCACGGATGCCTATGTCAGTGGCTGCCGGATGGACACCAACGACGACTGTGTCGTCATCAAGTCCGGCCGAGACACCGATGGGCGTCGGGTCGGCCGCCCGACGCAGAACGTGGTGGTGGAGAACTGCAAGTTCAGCGGGCGCTGGGGCGGAATAACCGTGGGCAGCGAGATGTCCGGCGGCGCACGAAAGATCTTCGCGCAGGACTGCGAGAACAACGCCGCCGACTTCCCCGGTCGGTACCCGATCAAGTACCCGCTCTATGTGAAGACCAACAAGCAGCGCGGCGGCGTGATCGACGGCGTCCACCTGCGCCGCATCCGGGCTCGCAACATCGAGCGTGACGGCCTGCACATCACCACGGTCTACAACGGAACGACCAGTGGATCGTTCATCCCGACAGTGCAGAATTTTACGATCGACGCGATGACCACGACCAACGGCAGGTCGGCGGTCTCCTTTGAGGGGCAGTCGGACGTGCGCATCCGGGGCGTCGAGGTCAGCAACAGCACATTCAGCGGCATGAGTTCAGCAAATGTGATCGAGTTTGCCGATGTGCACTGGGTGAACACAACCATTAACGGGGTGCCGATCGGTGATCCGCCTCCGGCGGGGACCCGGTACGAAGCGGAAGATGCCAATATTTCTCAGGGCGTGGTCGAATCCAACCATGCGGGTTTCAGCGGCACCGGTTTTGTCAACGGTGACAATGTGGTCGGTTCCTACGTGGAGTGGAGCGTGAACGCGGCTTCCGCGGGCACGGCGACGCTGCGCATCCGTTATGCCAATGGCACCACCACCAACCGCCCGATGTCGGTGAACGGCACCGTGGTCGACTTCCCTGGCACAGGGGCTTGGACCACGTGGCAGACAAGGACGCTGACGATGAACCTTCAAGCGGGAACCAACCTCATCCGCGCCACGTCCACCACCGTGAACGGCGGCCCAAATCTCGACTACTTAGAGGTTTCCTTCTAGTCAGGAACTTCCATATTCACAGGTGTTCCATTAATGTTCGGTTAAGACAGTTAGTCAGTCTGCCTAACTGTTGAAGCCTCCGATGAAAGGAGTCCCATGAAGAAGAAGATGTGGCAGAAGCCGCAGGTCTCCACAGTGGAGTGCCGGCCTGAGGTAACGGCCTACTCCGGCGACCTTGGCCGCCCGCTGCCGATCGCGCCGAGCAAGTAGGTTCCAATGTCTGCGCTGACCCGCGATGAACTGAAGGACGCCCTCTACGCACAAGGTGCGCACTACTGGGACAAGCATCCCTTCCACCTGCGACTCGCCGAGGGTGATTGCACCCCCGATGAGGTGCGGGCCTGGGTGGGCAACCGCTGGTATTACCAGAGCAACCTGTCGCAGAAGAACGCCGCCATCATCGCCAACTGCCCTCTTCCCGAGGTGCGGATGAAATGGGTGCAGCGCATAGTCTTTCAGGACGAGGGCGGGCTTAGCGATTGGCTCGTCCTCGCCAAAGCCGTCGGATTGGGCGAGATCCCAGCTCCGCTGCCCGGCGTCAGATTCGCCATCGACGGCTATGTCAACTTCTGCAAGTCCAACAGCTGGATCATCGGGGCCGCGGCGGCATTGACTGAGCTGTTCGCTCCCGATGCCATGCGCGACCGGGTGCTCGCTTGGCGCAAGCACTATCCCTGGATTGACGCGAGCGGCTACGCCTACTTCGAATCCCGGATCCCGGTGGTCCAGCACGACTCTGAGTTCACGCTAAACCTGGTCCTCGACCATTGCGTTACCCGGCTCGAGCAGGAGGCGGCGATATCCGCACTGCGCTTCAAGTGCGACGTGCTCTGGGCCATGCTCGACGCGATCGAACACTCTGGGTGCCGTCGATGAACTGGGGGCTGCGGCGCGGAGTGCGGTTCGTCTTCGACGAGGCGCGCCAGCAGCATGCGTTGCTGCAGCCCGAAGGTGTGCAGTTGCTCAACGAGACCGCTGCGGCCGTTGTCGCCGCGGCCGGCGACCTGGCGTTGCTGCAGGAGCAGTTCGACGACGTTGATGCAGCGGAGGTCGCGGAGATCTGTGCGGAGTTCCTTGCGCCAGTTCGGGGAAATGGGGCGATCCTTTCGTCGCGAGGGGACCTCGTCGCCACGCCAGTGGCGAGCGGCAGGATTGGCCCCGAAATGGCGACGATCACGGGCGGTGGGGGGATCACCGCGCAGATCGCCCCGGCCACGCTGGGCGAGCGGCCAGACCCGACCCCGTTTGGTTTGCTGGCCGAGCTCACCTATCGGTGCCCGTTGCGCTGCCCCTACTGCTCCAACCCGACCGATCTCAGCGGGTCCGAATTGGACACCGGCTCGTGGTGCCGAGTGCTCGACGAGGCACGGGAATTGGGCGTCCTCCAATTGCACCTCTCCGGTGGCGAGCCCCTGGCCCGACGGGATCTGGTCGACATCGTCGCGCACGCGAGCAAGCTGGCTCTCTACACCAACCTGGTTACCAGCGGGCTCGGCTTGACCGAGGCGAAACTTGCCGCGCTGAAAGCGGCCGGGCTTGACCATGTGCAGCTGTCCATTCAGGACGCCACGAAGGAAAGCGCGGACGCGATCGCCGGCATCAAGTCCCACGATCGCAAGAAGCAGGTGGCCACGCTCGTGAAGGAGAGCGGGTTGCCGCTGTCGATAAACGTTGTGCTGCACCGGCACAATGTCGAGCGGGTGGCGGAGATCGCTGCGTACGCGGTGGAGTTGGGGGCCGAGCGGCTGGAGCTTGCCCACACCCAGTACTACGGCTGGGGTTTGCTGAACCGGGCATCGCTGTTGCCGAGTCGCGAGCAGGTGGCCTCGGCCGACGCGGCGGCCGAGAGAGTCGTTGCGGGCAATGATGGCGTCGAGATCGTCTACGTCCGTCCGGACTACTACGACGGTGTGCCCAAGCCATGCATGAACGGCTGGGGGAGCCGGCAGTTGGTGGTCGCCCCGACCGGTGACGTGATGCCCTGCCCGGCCGCGTCGGTCATCCCCGACCTCGAGCCGGCCAGTGTTCTCGACTCGTCTTTGCGCGATATCTGGTACCAGTCAACGACTTTCAACAGGTTCCGGGGCACCGACTGGATGCGCGATCCCTGTCGCAGTTGCCCCCGCAAGGAAATCGACTTCGGTGGGTGCCGGTGTCAGGCGTTCCAGCTGACCGGTGACGCGGCTGCCACCGACCCGGCGTGTGCCCTGTCGCCGCAGCATAATCTGGTGACCTCATTGGTCGGAGCGGCGGTCCCGGTGCCCTTCACACCCAGGCGGGTGTCGGTGACATGAAGCTCCGGTTACTCGGGACCGCCGCCGGAGGCGGCTCGCCCCAATGGAACTGTGCGTGCCAACAGTGCTTGCGTGCCCGGCAAACCGGTGCTTTCCGGTCGCAGGAAAGCGCTCTCCTCTCGGGCAACGGCTCAGACTGGTACCTGATAAACGCTTCGCCAGACCTTAGAAGCCAACTCCTCGCGGCCAAGGAGTTGACCCCCGGCCCCGGACTGCGGGAGACGCCATTGCGAGGCGTCCTGCTCACCGACGCGGAGCTGGACCACACCCTCGGTCTGTTCTCCCTTCGCGAGGCCGGCGAGCTTCACGTCTACGCCACCGCCGCAGTGCTTGAGGCTTTGGAGTCGGCGCTCCCGGTGCGGCCCATCGTGGATCCATACGGCACTCCGGAGCAGGGCTGGCGATGGCGAAATGTGTATCCGGGCAAGGATTTCGACCTCCCGGGCGGCCTGTTCGTCACAGCGTTCTCGTTGGGGGAGAAGAAGCCGCGCTATGCCCAGCACCTCGGTGGGAGCGACTGGGTGGTGGGCTACCGGATCGAAGACGAGAGTGGCCGGGTCATCGTCTACGCCCCATGTTTCGCCGAGTGGACTGACGCATTGGACAACGCCCTGGCCGACGCCGAAGTGGCGGTCATCGACGGCACCTTCGCCACCGCGAAGGAGATGCCGAACGTCAAAGGCCATCTGTCCATTGCGGACTCGCAGGAGCACCTGGCCCGTCACCCGGGCACCAGGTTCCGCTACACGCACCTCAATAACACCAACCCCTTCCTGTCGGATCCTCAGGGTCTGCCTCTCGCAGGCGAAATGGAGCTTCTGTGAGAAAGAAAGTGTTCATAGCGGCCGTGTTGGTCGCCGCCTTGCTGCCGGTCCCGGCGCACGCGGCTCCCACGCGGTACGAGGCGGAGACCGCCCCGGCCGTCTGCAACGGCACCATTGACAGCAACCACCTCGGCTTCTCCGGGACCGGTTTCTGTAACGCCAACAACGCCGTTGGCGGCTACGCGGAGTGGACAGTCAACGCCGCGTCGGCGGGGACGGCGACGATCGGGATCCGTTACGCCAACGGCACGACCGCCAACCGCCCGGCTGACATCAGTGTCAACGGCACTGTGGTGCAGGTCGCGTCGGCGTTCAATCCGACCGGTGCCTGGGCCACCTGGGCCACTAAAACCCTTACCGCGTCGGTGAATGCGGGCTCGAATACGATCCGGGTGGCGGCGACGACTGCGACCGGCCCGGCGAACCTCGACTTCCTCGAGGTCGAGATGGCTGCGGCCGACCCGGACTTCCAGGCCGAGAACGCGGTGATCAGCCAGGGTGTCGTGGAGTCCAACCACGTTGGCTTCACCGGCACGGGTTTCGTCAACTACAACAACGTTTCCGGGTCCTATGTGGAATTCGCGGTCAACTCACCCGGCGGCACCTTCGCGCTTGAGTTCCGTTATGCCAACGGCACCACCATCAACCGGCCCGTGACGGTCAACGGGATCGCGCTGGACTTCCCCGGCACGGGAGCCTGGACGACCTGGCAGACCCGCACTATGACGATCAGTCTGCAATCGGGGACGAATCTGATCCGGGCGACGGCCACGACGGCCAACGGCGGGCCGAACCTGGACCGGCTAAGGGTTTTCGCCGTGGAAGGCGAGCCGCCAACGGTCCCGCAGAACCCGCGGGTCACCGGCACCACGTCGAGCAGCATCAGTTTGGCTTGGGATCCGTCGAGCGACAACGTCGGCGTGACCGGATACAAGGTGTATGAAGGCAACACGGTCGTGGCCAGCCCAACCGGGACCACCGCCACCATCACCGGTCTCGCGCCCTCAACGAGTCACACCTACACCATCAGCGCGAGAGACGCGATGGGCAACGAGTCGGCCAAGAGCGTCCCGGTCACCGGCACCACCCAGGCCGGTGGAGTTCCGGGCATGGCGGCGGCACCCTACGAATACTTCGGCTGGGCCTCGCCGCAGGATCCGGTGACCGTCATGAACGTCACCGGGATCAAATGGTTCACGTTGGCGTTCATCCTTTCCGACGGCGGTTGCAACCCGGCCTGGGATGGCAGTCGCCCGTTGACGGGTGGCAACGATCAGAACCAGATCAACAGGATCCGCGCCAACGGCGGTGACGTGATGGTGTCCATCGGCGGCTGGTCGGGCAACAAACTCGGCGAGCGGTGTTCCAGCGCCAGCGCGCTTGCCGGGGCCTACCAGAAGGTCATCAACGCGTACAACCTCAAGGTGATCGACATCGACATCGAGAACACCGAGTGGAACAACGCCACGGTGCGTCAGCGCGTGATCGACGCGCTGAAAATCGTCAAGCAGAACAACCCCGGGGTCAAAACCATCATCACCTTTGGCACCACGGTGAACGGGCCCGACGCGACCGGTCGTGACATGATCAACCGCGGCGCGGCTTCGGGGCTGGCCAACGATGTCTGGGCGGTCATGCCCTTCGACTTCGGCGGCTACACCGGTGACATGGGCGACGCGTCGATCAGCGCGGTCGAAGGCCTCAAGGCGGCGGTGCAGAGTGCCTACGGCTACTCCGACGCGGTTACGTATGCCCACATTGGACTGTCGTCGATGAACGGCAAGACCGATGTCCCGGGGGAGACCGTGACCGTCTCCGATTTCCAGCAAATCCTTACCTATGCGCGCCAGAAACACCTCGCCCGGTTCGCGTTCTGGTCCATCAACCGGGACCGGCCGTGTGGTGGGGGAACCGATCCCGATGCGTGCAGCGGGATTCCGCAACAACCGTACGACTTCACGAAGATCATCGCCCAGTATCAGGGATGAGGAGGATCATGAACGTACGAACAAAAGCCCTTGCGCTTGTTGGCGCAGTGTCGCTGGTCCTGGCCGGACTGACGACCTCCGCCCAGGCCGCTCCGACTCGCTACGAAGCAGAGACGGCGCCGGCCACGTGCGACGGCACTATCGACTCGAATCACACCGGCTTCTCCGGGACCGGTTTCTGCAACGCCATGAACGCGATCGGCGGTAACGCGACCTGGACGGTCAACGCGACCAGCGCGGGCAGTGCCACCATCGCCATTCGTTATGCCAACGGCACCACCACGAACCGCCCGGCTGACATCAGTGTCAACGGGACGGTCGTGCAAGCCGCGTCCGCGTTCAACCCGACCGGCGCGTGGACCACTTGGGCGACCAAAACCCTTACCGCCAACGTGAACGCGGGTAACAACGTCATCCGCGTCGCGGGCACCACCGCGGTCGGCCCGGCAAACCTCGACTTCATTGACTTCGAGGTGGCGCCGCCGGCGAACTTCACCGACTACCAGGCCGAGTCCTGCACCATTTCGCAGGGTCTGGTGGAGTCCAACCACGCCGGCTTCACCGGCACCGGGTTCGTCAACACCGACAACGTCGCCGGCAGCTATGTGCAGTGCAGCGTGAGCTCGGCGGCGGCGGGCTCGTTCAGCGTCGAAATCCGTTACGCCAACGGCACCACGACCGACCGGCCGATGAGCATCACGGTCAACGGCACCGTGGTGGAAGCGTCGCGGTCCTTTGCCGGTACCGGTGCGTGGGCCACGTGGGCCACGCAGACGCTCAACGTGAACCTCAACGCGGGTGCCAACACCATTCGCGTCACGGCCACCACGGCCGGCGGCGGACCCAACCTGGACCGGTTCCGGGTAGGCGCCCCGGCCGACACCGAGCGGCCGACCGCACCCGGTCAGCCGGTCTGCTCCAACATCGGTGAGACCACCATCGATCTGGCGTGGCCTCTCGCGACGGACAATGTGGGCGTTGTCGCTTACGACATCTTCCACCTTGGTACTCAGATCGCCACCGCACCAACGTCGCCGACCACGCTCACCGGCCTGACGCCGAACACCGAATACTCGATTTCGGTCTTCGCGCGTGACGCCGCTGGCAACGTGGGTGACACGAGCCCGTTGGCCATCTGCCGTACGGCAGCTGTCAACGACCCGACCCCGCCGACCGCGCCGGGCAACCTGGCGTTCTCCGGTGTCACGCAGACCAGTGTCAACCTGACCTGGACCGCTTCCACCGACAACCGTGGCGTGACCGCGTACAACATTCGCAATAGCAGCAACGCCACCATTCACACGGTCACCGGCACCCCGCCGGCGACGAGCACCACCGTTCCCGGCCTGACCTGTGGCACCGCCTACACCTTGCATGCGGTGGCTCGGGACGCGGCGATGAACACCTCACCGTCTAGCAACACGGTTTCCTTCACCACCAGCGCTTGTGGTGGCCGGGGCACGCCGCAGACCCCGACGACGATCGCGGGTGGCTGGGACATTCCGTGGGACATCTCCTGGTACCCGGACGGCTCCGCCGCACTGGTGACCGAGCGCGACACGTTCCGGGTCTTCAAGCTCAGCCCGAACGGCACGAAGACTCAGGTCGGCTCGGTGCCCAACAGCCAGACCACCGATGGTGAGGGTGGCCTGATGGGCGTTGCCTTGTCACCTACGTGGAACGGCACGAGCGATCAGGATGTGTTCTTCTTCCACACGTCCACCGACGCGAACCGCATCGCGAAGATGACCTTCAACGGGTCCACCTTGACCGGATACACCACGCTGCTCACGGGTATCCGTAAGAGCCGCTTCCACAATGGCGGCCGGCTCAAGTTCGGCCCGGACGGTTTCCTTTACGCGACAACGGGTGACTCGCAGCAGAGCAACCTCGCGCAGAACCGCGACTCGCTCAACGGCAAGATCCTGCGGCTCACCAAGACCGGTGCCGCGGCACCGGGCAACCCCTTCGGCACCCGGATCTACAGCTGGGGTCACCGCAACCCGCAGGGCATCGCCTGGGACTCGGCCGGTCGGCTGTGGTCCTCGGAGCTGGGCAACTCCAGCGCCGACGAGCTGAACCTGATCGAGTCGGGCAAGAACTACGGCTGGCCGACCTGTGAAGGCACCTGCAGTGTCGCCGGCATGACGAACCCGAAGAAGACGTGGTCGGTGAGCACGGCATCGCCCAGCGGCATCGCCATCGTCAACGACACCGTCTACATGGCAGCGTTGCGCGGCCAGCGGTTGTGGCGCATCGAGCTCAACGGCACGAGCGCGGGCACCACGACGGCTTATTTCGTCAGCACCTACGGCCGCCTACGCGCGGTGGAAAAGGTGCCCGGAGTGAACGCCATCTGGTTCGGCAGCACCAACTCCGACAACAACGGAAGCGGCGCGGCCGACGTGATCCGCAGATCGAACATCCAGTAATCCATCGGCCCGCTGTCGCGAGCGTGCGGCGTGCGGCGGCGGGCCACCTCCGCGTCCCCCTCAGGAGTGTCCACATGAGATACAAAAGGAGCGTGGCTCTTTGTGCAGCCGCGCTGTTGACAGCAGTGTCGTTGCAATCGGCGGCAAACGCCGCACCGACTCGTTATGAGGCGGAAACCGCTCCAGCCGTCTGCAACGGCACCATTGACAGCAACCATCTCGGCTTCTCCGGGACAGGTTTCTGCAACGCCAACAACGCCGTTGGCGGGTATGCCGAGTGGACCGTGAACGCGTCCAGCGCGGGCACCGCCACCATCGGCATTCGCTATGCCAACGGCACCACCACCAATCGCCCGGCTGACATCAGCGTCAACGGCACCGTGGTGCAAGCCGCGTCGGCGTTCAACGGCACCGGCGCCTGGGCCACGTGGGCGACCAAAACCCTTACCGCGTCGGTGAATGCGGGCTCGAACACGATCCGGGTGGCCGGTACGACGGCAGTCGGCCCGGCGAACCTTGACTTCGTCGACTTCGAGGTCGCCCCGTCGCAGGGCTTCACCGACTACCAGGCGGAGAACTGCACCATTTCGCAGGGTCTCGTGGAATCCAACCATGCGGGCTTCACCGGTACCGGTTTTGTCAACTACGACAACGTCACCGGGTCCTATGTGGAGTGTTCCATCAACGCCTCCTCGGCCGGCAGCGCGACGCTGACCTTCCGCTATGCCAACGGCACCACCACCGACCGGCCCCTGTCGGTCAACGGGACCACTGTGAGCTTCCCCGGCACCGGCGCGTGGACCACGTGGGCCGATGTCAATGTGACCGTCAACCTCAACGCCGGAGCCAACCTCATCCGCGCGACGGCCACAACGGCAAGCGGCGGGCCAAACCTGGACCGCGTCCGCTCCTCGGTCACCGGACCGCCGGACACCACACCGCCCAGCACCCCGGGCAACCCCACCTGTTCCAACATCGGCTCGACCAGCCTGACCCTCTCCTGGGCGGCGTCGACCGATAACGTCGGGGTGACTGGATACAAGGTGTACCAAGGCACGGTCGTCAAGGCCACGCCTTCCACCAACACCGCAACGATCAGCGGCCTGACTCCGGCAACGAGCTACACCTTCTCCATCGGTGCGGTTGACGCCGCGGGTAACGAGTCGGCTCGCAGCAACTCGGTGAACTGCACGACTCAGTCGGGCGGATCCGGTACACCCGTGGCAATCAACGGCCAACTGCATGTCTGCGGCACGAAACTGTGCAACCAGTACAACCAGCCGATCCAGTTGCGCGGCATGTCCTCGCACGGCCTGCAGTGGTACTACCAGTGCCTCAACACGGCTTCCCTGGACGCGTTGGCCAACGACTGGAACGCCGACATCATCCGGATCTCGATGTACATCCAGGAGGGTGGCTACGACACCAACCCGCGGCTGTTCACCGACCGGGTGCACAGCCTCATCGAGCAGGCCACCGCGCGCGGCATGTATGCCCTCGTCGACTGGCACATGCTCACGCCGGGTGACCCGAACGTCAACCTGAGCAAGGCGAGGACCTTCTTCACCGAGATCGCCAACCGGCACAAGAACAAGGTGAATATCATCTACGAGGTGGCCAATGAGCCCAACGGCGTCTCGTGGACGAGCATCCGCAACTATCACCACGCGATCATCCCGACGATCCGAGCCGAGGACGCCGACAGCGTGATCCTGCTCGGCACGCGTGCGTGGTCGTCCCTGGGTATCTCTGATGGCGCAAGCGAATCCGAGATCATCAACAACCCGGTCAACGCCACGAACATCATGTACACGTTCCACTTCTACGCCGCCTCGCACGGCAGTTCCTACCTGAACGCCCTTTCCCGTGCGGCAGACCAGATCCCGATGTTCGTCACCGAGTTCGGCACGCAGACCGCCTCCGGTGACGGCGGGAACAACTTCTCGATGTCCCAGCAGTACATAGATCTGATGGCGAACAAGAAGATCAGCTGGACGAACTGGAACTACTCCGACGACTCCCGTTCGGGAGCCGTGTTCACCGGCGGCACCTGCCCCGGTGGGCCGTTCGCGGGCACGAGCAGGCTGAAGCCGGCCGGTGTCTGGGTCCGCGACCGGATCCGTACCCCGGACAACTTCCCTACCAGTTGAGCACCAGCTAGTTGACAGATGCAAATATGTATGGTGGTCTAGCCCGGTCTAGACCACCATACTATTTGGAGCTGTCATGCGTTTACGCGCCCTCGGAACGCTGATCGTCATAGTGGCCGCGATGGCCCTGGCCCCACCGGGCCAGGCCGTGGCCGCGCCCAACCAGCAGACCGTCCCTGCAATGAGGCAGTGGACCACCGGTACTGGTTCCTACACCTTCACGACAGGGAGCCGGATCGTTGTCGATCCCGCCCACGCATCCCAACTCTCCAATGACGCCAGCACCTTCGCCACCGACCTCGGCACATTGACCGGGCGCACGATAACCGTGGTGCAGCAGGCTACTCCGGCCACCGGCGACATCTTCCTCACCCTGGGCAGCAGCGATCCGGCCGAGGGCTACACGGTGACGGTCGGCTCAACCGTTCGCATCCAGGGCCGCGACTCCGCGGGAGCCTTCTACGGCACACGATCGGTGCTCCAGCTGCTACGCCAGTCTTCGAGTATCGCCGCGGGGACAGCGCGAGACTGGCCCACCAAGCAGGAGCGCGGTCTGATGGTGGACCAGGGCCGCAAGTTCTTCACCGTCGACTGGCTTAAGAAGCACATCAAAGAGCTGGCCTACCTGAAGCTCAATGTCTTCCACTTCCATCTGTCCGACACGTTCGGTTTCCGGCTGGAGAGCAGCAGCCACCCCGAAGTGGTTTCTTCGCAGCACTACACCAAGGCGCAGATAAGCGAATTGGTCGCCCTGGGCGCCAAGTACCACATCACCATCATCCCCGAGATCGACATGCCGGGGCACATGAACGCCATCCTCGCCCCGCACCCCGAGTTGCAGCTGGATAACCAGTCAGGTCAACGGGATCCTTACTTCCTTGACCTGTCCGAAGCGGGTGCCTACACCCTGGCGCAGGATCTCATCAACGAATACCTGCCGCTCTTTCCGGCTCGCTATTGGCATCTCGGCGCGGATGAGTACGTCTCGAACTACTCCGCTTACCCGCAGTTGTTGACTTACGCACGGGCTCACTACGGCGCCAACGCCACGGCGAAGGACACGTACTACGGTTTCATCAATTGGGTCAACGACATCGTGCGCGCCGGCGGCAAGACCCTGCGGATGTGGAACGACGGCATCAAGTCCGGCGACGGCACCATCAACCCGGCGTCGAACATCGTGGTCGAGTACTGGTACAACTATGGCCTTACCCCGCAGCAACTTCTGGGTCGCGGGCACACCATCGCGAACGAGTCGTGGGACCCGACCTACTACGTCCTCGGCGGCGACAAGCCCGACAACGCCTGGGCCTACGAGACCTGGAATCCGGAGCTGTTCCAAGGCGGAACCACGACCAACGATGCCTCGCGCAACCTCGGCTCGAACGTCCACGTCTGGTGTGACAACCCGAATGCGGAGACCGAGGAGCAGATCGCGGGTGGCATCAAGTACACCCTTCGAGTGCTCGCTCAGCAGACATGGGGCTCACCGAAACCCGTATCCACTTATGCCGCTTGGGTTCCCATCGCCGACGCGATCGGGCGGGCACCCGGCTGGCCGGTCGACACTCCGGCCGGCAATCTCGCGCTGAACAAGCCGGTCACTGTCTCCTCGACCGAGACCGCGAACTTCCCTGGCACCAACGCTGTTGACGGCTCGTACGGATCCCGGTGGGCGAGCGCCTATGTCGACCCGTCCTGGATCCGGGTCGATCTGGGATCGGTGGTTTCCCTCAGTCGCGTCGTGCTGCGCTGGGAAGCCGCATATGGCCGGGGCTACCAGATTCAGCTCTCCAACGACGGGACCAACTGGACCAACGTCTACTCGACGACGACCGGTGACGGCGGCGTCGACGACCTGACGATCTCCGGCTCCGGGCGATATCTGCGGATGAACGGGACGGCTCGCGCCACTTCGTGGGGCTACTCGCTATGGGAGATCGAGGCTTATGGTTCGGCCAATCCGAACCGCGCGCTGAATCGCCCGGTCGCTGTTTCGTCCACCGAAACCGCCAACTTCCCCGGCAGCGCAGCCGTCGACGGCTCGGGCACGACCCGTTGGTCGAGCGGTTACGTTGACCCGTCCTGGATCCAGGTCGACCTCGGCTCGACCATCGCTCTGAACCGGGTGGTGCTGCGCTGGGAGACGGCCTACGGTCGCGCTTACCAGATCCAGACCTCACCCGACGGTACAAATTGGGCAACGATCTATTCCACGAGTACCGGTGATGGCGGCGTGGATGACCTGACAGTTTCCGGCTCCGGCCGGTATCTGCGGATGTACGGCACAGCCCGGGCGACTTCGTGGGGCTATTCCCTCTGGGAGCTGGAGGCCTACGGCAACTGAATGCTCATCACAGCCTGATGAGCCGGCGGTCCACGGCAGCCCGAACGGCTGCCGTGCGACTGTCGGCGCCGAGCGTGCCGCAATCTGCTCAAGTGCGGCGTGGCCGCACCCGGATCTTTGCGCCCCCTCCCATCCGGCGCGAAGCCGCAGCCGTGCCGCCGGAGGGGTACAGGCTCGGTCGGCTGGGCGCCCTACCGCGCCTTCGGCACGGCCGACAGCGTGCCCGGAGTGCTCCGAGCCCACCGTGAGTTGCTCAAGCTCGACTTCTTCCCCAAGGTCGAGCCGGGCAACATGCGGACAGCCCTTGACCTGTGGTTTAACGCTCTGACCGAGAAAGCCGAAGCGCCGATTCCGAAGAAATGGATCGGCCGGCTCGACGTGTTCGCCAAGGAGAACATCAAGATCATGGCGGTGGCGCATCGGGTCGACCAGCCCAAGGACCTGTAACGATGTGGACATCGGCGGGGAGCCTGCGCTCCCGGCCGATTAGGGTTGGGCTATGAGTGTTGCTGTATTTCTGCGCGGGATCAATGTCGGCGGTAACAAGAAGATCCCCATGGCCGGGTTGCGCCAGGCGCTGGAACGGCACGGCTACACCGGCGTAAAGACGTTGCTGCAGAGCGGAAACGTGATCCTGGACAAGGCGGATGCGGTCGATATCGAGAAGATCATCCAGGCCGAATTCGCGATGGATGTGCGAGTCATGATCCGGACGCACGGTGAGCTGACCAAGGTGATTTCGGGCAACCCCTTCAAACGGCATGAGGACCAACCGTCGAGACTGGCCGTGGCGTTCCTGGAAAAGGACCCCGGCGAGGTGACCATCGACCGGGCGTTCTACGAGCCCGATGACTTCGTCGTCAAAGGGAAGGAGATCTATCTCTGGTTCCCAAACGGGCAGGCTGAGACCAAACTGCTTAATAGCGCGTTCCAGCGGGCGGTCGGGGTAGCCGCGACGGTCCGCAACTGGAACACGGTGACGAAGATGGCTGATCTCACGAAGTAACCGGCACAGATTCACGGGGCACGGGGCCACGGGGCACGGGGAAAGAAAGTGCGTCTCCAGGCAGGAGTGAGTCGTGAAGTTCGTGCGCAGCCGGTACCTGATGCTGAGCAAAAACACCTATGCGGATGCCAACGGGCGCCGGGCTCGGCTGGCTTACGCCGCGCGAAAAGCCACCCTCTTCGCGCTCGATGAGGCAACCGCCGCCGCGTTGGAAGGCGGCGAGATCCCCGAGCTCCAGCTGGACCGGTTGCGGCAGCTGACCGCCGTCGTGCCCGAGGGTGAGGATGAACTCGCCTCGGTGCTTGCCCATTTGCGAAGCGGTTCAGACGATCGAAGCATCCGCGGCTTCACGATCATTCCCACCAACTACTGCAACATGGCCTGTGACTACTGCGGGCAGGAGCATTACAAGTCGGCCGTGGACAATGCCCGGCTGGGCCGGCTCGCGGCAAGGGTCGAGGCGACCATCGCCGATCCGGCAACCAGAAGCGTCAACGTCACGTGGTTTGGCGGGGAGCCGTTGCTGGCGTTGCGGGTGATCCGGGAGTTGAGCGCCCGGTTCGCCGCTGCCGCGCAAGAGCACGGCAAGGACTATGCCGCGCACATGGCTACCAACGGAAGTCTGCTGACCGTGCCGACCCTTCGGCTGCTGCACCATGAATGCAAACTGCAGACCGTCGAGGTGACCATCGACGGGCCTGAGGAAGTGCACAACCGGCGGCGGTTGAAGCGCAACGGGACCGGGAGCTATCAGCACATCGTGTGGGTGCTGGGCGAGGCTATCCGGGAGCAGGTCGCGCCGGAGTTGCGGATCAGCATCCGGACCAACGTCGATGCCGAGAACGAGGGCACCGTCGGGGAGCTCATCACCGACCTGGCGGCGCGAGGCCTTGCGGTACCTCAGATTGAGCTGAATCCAGTCCCCGTCCACTCGTGGGGTAACGATGTGTCCGCGGTCGAGTTGGCCGGGCGCCACTATGCCGAGCTTGAGGTGGGTTGGCTGCGGCAAGCCCAATCGCTGGGCTTCGGCTTCGGGGTGATCCCTACTGCGTTGAAGCGAACCACTTGCCGCGCAACGTCGGTCAGTGGGGAGATCGTGGATTCGCAGGAGCGGATCTATTCGTGTTCGGAACATCCGCTCGTGCCCGGCGTGCGCGAAACCGGAGTCGTGGCAAGGGTTAGCGACCTGGCCGGCTCGCAGACGCGGCCGCGTGGGATGTTCGACGACTGGTACGACGACATCGACGACGGCACCCAGGGGTGCGGCAGGTGTGCTTTGTTACCCGTGTGCGGTGGCGCCTGCCCGAAACTATGGCGCGAAGGGCATGTGCCTTGCCCGAGTATGAAGTTCAACTGGGACGAGCGGGTCGACATCCTCGCGGAGCGGCTCGGGTACAAGGCTCAACTGTGAACATTTAACGAATTCGCCGAGAAGTCCCGGCCTGTACGCCGATACATCCACTGATTGCCAAGTGCCTATTGATGCGGTGAACCGGCTGGCCAACCCTGGGGCGCATGAAGCTATTGACGATTGTCTTAGCGGGGGCACTGGTATTCGTCAGCACGCCGGCAAGCGCAACCGATCTGGATGCCGCGGTCGCTGCTGCCATGGTAGGCAAGCGATCCACGCCGCATGCCGGCGTCGAGGTGAACGTTCAGCGAAGCGAAGGCGGCTGGGTATTCGGTTCGGGCGTGCTCAAAGCGAGCCCATACGCCGGAGCACCCGAGTCGTGGCTCTTTGTGGCGCGCCGGATCGGGGGCGGGTGGCAGGTCGCGCTCGACGACGACCAGTCCTTCGCCGACCTTACTCAGGCCGCACCGTCCAATGTGGTCAGTACGGGCGAGAAGCAGACCTTCGCTCGCTGGTCGGCCAACGCCCGAGTTGCCAGCACTCAGACCGGGCTCTCATTGCCTTACCCCGTCGGCGTTTCGTGGACCATCATCGGCGGGCCGCACGGCTGGTCCGGCCAACCGAGGCCGTGGAGCTCCATTGACCTCAACGGCGGAGACCGCCGCGTGTTGTCTGCGCAAAGCGGTCGCGCCTACTGGATGTGCTCCAACGGCGGGCATATCCGCATCATCCACGACAACGGCTGGACCACCGAGTATTACCACCTGCTCAACGAGATCAAGCCCAACGGCGAGCAATACCCGATGGGTACCTATCTCGGCTTGACCAGCACCCGAATCCCTTGCGGCGGTTCGGCCGGCAGCAACCACGTGCACTTCGCGCTGAAGCAGGGCGGATCGTGGGTAGCGTTGCAGGACAAGACAATCGGGGGCTGGACCTACTTCGAGGGGTCGCGTGCCTACGCCGGGGGAGCGCGACGCGGCTCCATCACCCGCACCACCGGCCAATCGATTCAGAACTACGGCCCCGAGCAAGGTGGCACCACCTTCGAGAACCTCACCAACTTCACTGTCGCCGATCAGGGAAGTGCCGAGTCGCCGATAACCGTGAGCGGGGTTCCGGGTAGCGCACCCGCCACCTTAAGCGTTTTCGCCGACGTGCATCACACCTGGCGCGGTGATCTGCAGATCGACCTGATCGCCCCGGATGGCTCCGCGTATCGGCTGCGCAGTCCCGATCCCGACGACGATGAGGATGTCATCCACGAGACCTACACCGTCAACGCCTCATCCGAAGTCGCCAACGGGACCTGGAGGTTGCGGGTCACCGATGTCGCGGTCAACGATTCGGGCTACATCGACGGCTGGACCATCACCTTCTGATCCGTCACCATTCCCAGCGAATACCGTGCACGCCCGGGGTGACATTCTGCTCCGCGACGTGCACGGTCTGCCAATAACTCGGCCATAACTGCCGCACATCCCGTCGCGGAGTGCTCGTGTTCGCCTGCCAGATCTGATGGCAACTGGCCGGGACAGCAGCCGGATCGAATTCCACCTGAAGCAGAAAATCCCTTGTCGGGTACCGGAACCAGCGCTGATAAGTCGTAGCGGTAGGCCCGGATGAGTGCCCGAATTCGTATTCGAGCACATAGGTTTCCCCGCGTCGCAGCGGACGGTCGAAGAGCAACTCCATCGCACAGACCGCCGCTTCTGCGTCGATCCGGGTCCGCCCGATCCGGCAATGCGAAGCGCGGCGTACGTCGGGCAGCGAGCCCTGTTCGTTGTGGTGGAAGGCGATGTGCCGATCCACCCCGTCCACGAGGGCCTCGAAGACTATCTCGGTACGTACCGATCCCTCACTGCGATCGCCGCGTACCCGAACCCGCTCGCGCACTGTCCGCCACCGAAGAGCGGGATCGACGGCGGGGGCGATGTCGGCCAATAGCTTGTCGATGCTTCCAGCCACCGCGGTGATCTGACGGAAGGTCATGGTCCCCGGGGCGCGCCGCACCCAACGCCCCCGCGGCCGCCTTGGCCCGAGCAGAGCGACCAAGCCGTCATGGGGCACACCGAGGATCTCTTCCAGCGCGTGCACCGCTGCCAGGGATTTCGCGGGCTCCGGGCGGCATTTGCCGCGCTGCCAATTGCTGAGGCTGGCCAGGCTCACATCCAGCCCGCGGTCGTGAAGCCTGGCATGCAACCGGCCCAGACTCAGACCGCGGGTGGCGATGGCGGTGCGCAGCGCTCTGTCGAACGTAGACGCCATGGGGGCACTATGCCCGCCTCGGTCCTATCTGTCTACATACGACCGTGATATCGCCCAGTGTTATGACCCTCCTGCGATGGGAGGAGGCGGCGGCCAGTGGCAGGAGAAGGTCCGGCCTTGCGGCAGGAAGTGCAGGACGCCGCGGATGGCGATCGTTTAGGGCATGACTACTCCACTGCGTACCGCATTGCAGGGCAACCGCGCGCTGACCATCCTCGCCGGTGTCATGTCCGGCCTGTTCCTGATCAGTGCCGTCGGGCTGTTTGCCGACGACCGGATGCTCGGCGGCCAGCCCATCTGGCTCAAGCCGGCCAAGTTCGCCATTTCCTTTGTGTTCTACGGGATTACCCTGGCTTGGCTGATGGCCCATCTGCGGCGGGGCAAGCGGGTCGCCTGGTGGACAGCGAATGTCATCGTTGTCACGGCCTACCTTGAGGTCGGCATCATCGTCGCCCAGGCGGTGCGGGGTCGAGCCAGCCACTTCAACCAGGCCACAATGCTCGACGGGGTGCTGTGGCGGTCCATGGGCGCCCTCATCGTGGTGTTGTGGCTGGGGACAGCGGTCATCACGGTCCTGCTCTGGCGTGACGGGATGCCGGATCGAGCGGGCACCTGGACTGTCCGGTTAGGAATGATCCTGTTGCTGGCCGGTCTGCTGCAAGGATTCCTCATGGTCACGCCGACAGCCGAGCAGATGGAGCTCGACGATCGGGGATTGGGCACGACCAGCGGAGCCCACGCTGTCGGCGTCGCGGATGGTGGCCCCGGCATGCCGTTGACCGGTTGGAGCACCACCGGCGGGGATCTCCGAGTCGGCCACTTCATTGGGATCCACGGGCTTCAGGCGATCCTGTTGTTCACCATGCTGCTGTCTTGGCTGGTCAAGGACTCCGCGCGGCGGATTCGCATGGTGTTCGTATTCGCCTTCGCCTATGCCGGGCTGCTTGTGCTCGTGACCTGGCAGGCGCTCCGGGGTCAGCCGCTCACCGCCCCGGACGCGACGACGCTGGCGGCGCTCGCCGCTTTGGCGGTGGCCACGACGCTGGCTGCGACGATCTCGTGGCTACGCCGTGTCCCGGCTGCTGGCTAGGATGATCGGCATGCTCTGGGTAGGGCGGCTGTTCGAGGAGCGCTACACCCCGCTGCGGCTCACCATCGTGACCCTCAGCGGGGTCGGCTACCTCACGCTGGCGCCGGACGGAAGCACGCTGAGCAAGGTCGACTGGGTTCTCGCGGTCGGAGTCCTCATCTTCGGTTACGTAAATATCTGGTCCCCCTTCGCCGTCGTGCTGGGAGTTTCCACCGCGCTTGGCGTGGGCTACTTCTTCGGAGCCGACAACGATGTCGTGCCCACGGTCGCGCTCGCCTGGGCGATGTTCGAGCTGGGCGCACGACGTTTTGGCTGGCAGGTGTGGTGTGGTCTGATCCTTGGGATCGCGGGGAGCATGGTCTCCGACTACGACGAGGCTCTCGACGTCGCCTTGACCGTTCTCTACGCCGCTGCCGCCGGAGTGGCCGCGCCGCTGCTGCTCGGCCTGCATGTGCGGGCTCTCGGCGAGTTGAACCGTCAGGCCGCCGATCGCGCGAGCCAGGAGCTGTCCCGCGTGCGAGCCGAGGAGCGCACCAATATCGCACGCGAGCTGCACGACCTGGTGGCTCATCATGTGGCCTCGATCGTGCTTCGGGTGGCGGTGGCACGCAACGTGCTGCCGCTGGACGACCCGCGCGTGCGGCAGGTGCTCGACGATGTGCACTCGACCGGCTCGGGTGCGCTGGCCGATCTGCGCCGTCTGGTGGCTGTCCTGCGCGATCCCGGGTCGGCTCAGCCAACGTCCTTTGTGGACCCTGAGGGCCTGCCGGTGGCTCTACGTTCCGCGGTCGAGCGCAGTCATCAGATCGGTTTGACAGTCGAGGCAGACATCGATCCCGACGTCATCCGGCTGGACGCGCGTACGGCGCTTGCCGTGCTGCGCCTGACCCAGGAAGGGTTGGCCAACGTGGCTAAGCACGCGGGCACGGCAGCCCGGGCGCGCCTGTCCATCCAGCTCAGCGGCGATCAGGTCGAGTTCGACCTGCAAGACTTCGGTGGGCCGAGCGCACCCGCCACCGGCGGCGGGCACGGCCTCATCGGCCTGCGTGAGCGGGTGGAGGTGCTCGGTGGCAGGCTGCAGGCCGGTCCGGCAGACTCCGGCTGGCGCTTGACCGCGCTGGTGCCCAGGATGGCGGCCGCGACATGATTCGGGTGCTGCTTGTCGACGATCAGCAGCTGGTCCGCGCCGGCCTGCGGATGCTATGCGAATCCGTTCCCGACATGGAGGTCGTTGGTGAGGCGGCCGACGGCGCAACGGCGGTGCGCCTCGCCGAGCAGCTGCACCCCGATGTCGTGCTGATGGATCTGCGGATGCCGGGCGTTGATGGCACCACGGCAACCTCGCGCATTCTGGCCCAGCGACCCTCGGCTCGGGTCGTGGTGCTGACCACGTTCGACGATGACGACCATCTTTACCCGTCTCTGGCCGCCGGCGCTTGCGGCTTCCTGGTCAAGGATGCCAGCCCGGATGAGCTGCTCGACGGGGTGAGGCGGGCAGCCGCGGGCGACAGCCCGTTCAGCCAGGCGGTGTTGCGCCGGCTGGTCGAGCAGGCCGTTCGGACCCAAGGAGCGCAGGCTCCGGCGCAAACTCTGGCCGGAGTCACCGCACGTGAGCACGACGTGCTCGCACTCGTCGGCATGGGACTGTCCAACCCTGAGATTGCCGCACGCCTACACCTTGGTGTCACCACCGTGAAGACCCATGTGGCCAACTTGATGATGAAGACAGGCAGCGCCAATCGGGTTCAGCTCGCCATCTACGCTGCTAGGCGTTGAAGGTGGGCATGGGCGTATTCGCAGATGACAGCGTGTTCATAGACCGCCCTCGGGACGTCGAGCGAGCTGTCGGCGCGCACCACAATCGTGCCGGGACGCCAGCGTAGGAACGTTTCGTCCCCGGTCAGGTCGGCTAACAAGGTCAGAATCGACTCGTCCAGCCGCAGTGAGTGAACGGCTGTCCGATACTCCTGCCTCGTGAGGCAAAGCGCGAACGGGATGTTCATCAGGCACAGGGCGGTCTGGATGTCGAGGTTCAGCCAGCGCCGGACCCCGCGACCGGGGTCGATCGGCTCCACTTCGAGCATTGAGTAATCAAGCTTCTCCGGCTTATCGAACTGGCTCACGCCCAGCGAGATGAGCACGTCGTAGACATTGAGATCGTGTTGGATCACCGCACGATCGCCCAGCTGCTTGAGAGTGGTGGGACGCAAAGTCACCTCAGGCAAGCCCTGGATAGCAGTGTTGCGGACCAGAAAGTTCAACAGGTTGGTCTCTACGAGGAAGTGGCGTACGAGAAGTGCCCCGGCCGTAGGCGAAACGAAGCGGTGCAGGAACCATACGCAGAGCCGATCCATCGTCCTATGTGCACGAAACGGCACGACTGCCTTGAGGACCCGGATGGCCAGGACAGCCACCCGGGAGAACACCTTGGCGAGCGGATAGAGCCAGCGCCTGGTCCACTGTTGCTGATCGCTGACCACCATCCGCAAGGTGTCCCGGTCGACCGGCACGGTGGGGTCGACCAGCATCTGCGTCCACAGCGGAGTCATCTATCGACCTCTTCGAGCTGCAACGCGTAGAGGCGGCCCACGATCTCGGCGGTGCGCACGACTCGCTCCGCCTGCTGCCGGTCGATGAGGGTCAGCAGATGGTTCAGCTCGCCGATGTGCTCCTCGTCGGCTTCACCGTGATAGCGCATGAAGCTGACCTGATCGTCGCCCAGCGACAGTTGGTCCTGTAGCCGTCGCGCCCAGCCGAGCGCGAGCCGGTTACCCAAGCCCTCGATGATGAACATTGCTCCCAACAGGTCCACCGGATCCGGCAGGCTCGCCTGCTGGAAGATGAAGGCGGACAAGGCTTCCGAGCCGGCATTCTTGCGCCCAGTGCGGATCTGGTCGAGCGACCCGCCCACGGCGACAAAGTCCTTCTCCAGCAACTGGTAGTCGCGATGCTCGTCGGCCGCGTGTTTGATGGCCGCACTGCGGAATTCGAAGAGGTCGAGCGAGAAGTTGGACGCGGCGCGCGATATCCACCTTCCGCCCTCGACCACCTGCTGGCGGAGGTGGATCAGGAGGCGTTGGTAATCCTCGATGGTGGCGGTGCCGCGCTCGATGCGCTGGACGATCGGGGTCCGCCGGAGCCGCCGCTCGAAATCCTCCCAGACTCGCAAAAGCTCGAGCATGGCCCACTGCGTGGCCGGGTTCTTGGCCGGAGTAGTTGCCGAGACGCAGGTGAGATGAGCGAAGGCGAAGGAGAAGCGGCCGGATTCGGGAACCACCAACAGGATGCGGTCGCCCTCTTTGAACCTGCCGTCGCGCCAAGCCTCCTCGAGCATGACGAAAATGCTTGCCGCACCGGTGTTTCCGCGGGTGTGCAGATTGGTGAACCAGCGATCTTCGTCGATCATCAGATCTGCCGCCTTGAGCAGGCCGATGATGTCGCCGCGGAAGCGCTCCGCGCTGTAGTGGCAAAGCAGGTGGTCCACCTCGCCCGGGCTGACCTTCCCTTCCCTGATGAGTCGCGCGAACTCATGAACCCCCGTTCGGAAGAGATCGGGCAACATGGCTACGTCCTGCCTTAGCTGTACCAGGTCGACGTCCGGCGAAGCGGGATCAAGCCAGGTCTTACCCGCGGTCGGTGAACCACCTGCACTCATGCAGACCGGGCGCTCGTGGGCGTGGGAGACCAGATGGGTCCAGTCCAGCCTTAGCGAGAGCCCGTCGGGGCGAGGAGCGTTCTCGAGAACAACTGCTCCGGCCCCGTCGGAGAGCGTCCAGCGGAGGAACTCCGCGTCCGGGTGGCGGGTCTGCTTGCCCCGC
This sequence comes from Micromonosporaceae bacterium, assembly GCA_003543035.1. Lineage (GTDB taxonomy): Bacteria > Actinomycetota > Actinomycetes > Mycobacteriales > Micromonosporaceae > Rhizocola. The sequence goes on from DPJL01000298.1 coordinate 24,579, forward strand.
ATCGAGCGGCTGACCAGCTCCGAGCCGACCACGACGGCTTTGTCATGTGCGCCGGTCTCGATGGCTCGGGCGGCTCCGGCCAGGGCCGCCATGCTCGAAGCGCACACACCGCCGGAGGAGAGCAGCTCCATCGGGCCGCCCTCGAGCCGGCCGTGGACCATCGAGGCGAAGCCTGGTACCAGAAGATCGCCCTGGGTAGTCCCCACGGCCAGCATGCTGACGTCTTCGATGGCCAGCCCACGGTCTTTGAGCGCGGCCTGAGTGGCCTGCGCCGCCAGCTCCTCATTGAGCATCGTCACTTCACCCTGCTCGTTGAGGGCATAGTGCCGGGTGCGGATGCCATTGGCGGCCATGATCCGTTTCCGCAGCCCGGGGGAGGTGTCGCCAAGACGGCGGGCCACCTCGTCATTGTCGAGGGGTTCGCCAGGGAGATAAGCGCCGCAGCCGGTGATGAAGACTGTCATGCACCTATTGAGTCACCGCTTTATGACAGCCGGATGAGCACGCCTACTCATTTTCTGTTGAGTCATCGAGCCCCTGTTCGATGACGTATCGCACCAGCTCCACCCGGTTGTGTAGTTGCAGCTTGCCCAGCGTGTTCTGGACGTGGTTCTGGACCGTGCGGTGTGACAGCACGAGCCGCTCGGCGATCTGCTTGTACGACAACCCCTTCGCGACCAGCCGCAGGATCTCTGTTTCGCGGTCGGTAAGGCGCGGCGCGTCCTTCTCCAAGGCAGGGGTCGCCGCGAGTCGCCGATACTCACCCAGCACCAGCCCGGCGAGGCCGGCCGTGAACACGGCGTCGCCTTCCGCGGTGCGCCGCACCGCTTCAAGAAACTCCTCGCGCCCGGCCGACTTGACCAGATAACCGAGCGCGCCCGCCTTCACCGCCTCGAGCACATCCTGCTGTTCCGCGCTCGCTGAGAGCACCAGTATTCGAGCCTGCGGATGGGCCTTGAGTAGACCCCGGATGACATCGACTCCCGAGCCGTCTGGGAGCTGTAGATCGAGCACCACGATCTCGGGCTTGAGCGACGAGCCGACCCGGATCGCTTGTGCCACTTCACCTACCGCGGCTACCACCTCGTAGCCCGCTTCGGTCAGGTCGCGAGCGACGCCTTCTCTCCACATTGGATGGTCGTCGACCACCATCACTTTGATCATCTCGGCACCCTCAACTCCACTTCCGTCCCGTCCCCACTCGTAAACGTTGCTGTGCCGCCGATATCCCGCAACCGGCCGATGATGGATTGCGCGACACCAAGCCGTCCTTCGGCGGCCGCCTGCGCGAGCCGCCCGGCCGGGATGCCCGGACCGTTGTCCCGGATCGTCACCGTGACCGAGTCACCCTCGTCCTCGATTAGCACCCACGCTCGCGCTTGAGGTCCGCAGTGGACCCTGACATTGTCCAGGGCGCTGCCGGCCGCCGCTGCCAACTCGTCTGCCAATTTGCCGGGCAGGGTCACCGCGGTTGCCGGTGAGGAGATTTCCACTCGCGGGTCGGCATAGCGTCTGAGTTTCTCTCGCAGGTCGGCCTGACCATCCGGGGCAGGCGGCGGCTCGACGCTCACCAGGGCTCGCAGGGTGGACTCCTGCTCGCCCGCCAGCCTTCCCAGCTCGGCCGCTTCACCGCCCAACTCGGCTCCCCGGCGCGAAATCAGAGTGAGCACCTGGAGTACGGAGTCGTGAATGCCACGGGCCAATCGTTCCCGCTCGCGGGTTGCCGCCTCGAGCTCGGTCGCGCGTTGGAGTGTGGTCTCCGCGTCCAGGGCCAGGTTCACCACGTACCCGATGACGAAGCCGGCGAGCACGAGCAGCACGGTGGCATTGACCGTGGCCATGTTGACGCTGCCGCGCAGCCAGAGGTCAGCGGCCCCGATGGCGAGCGCGGCGAAGACCCCGCGGCGCCTGCCGCCCGAGATCGCCCAGCAGAGCACCACCGCCGCCACCCACGCCATGGGCAACGTTGCCGAACCTCTTCGGAGGCTTGCTTCTGGTACCACCCATTGGCTTGCCAGCAGACAAGCGAGCGTCACCACGAGATCGGCGATGAGCAATGGCCAGTGCCGTCGGCTCTTCTGCGTGTAGGCGATGGCGGTGAAGACACTCCAGGCGCCCATGACGCCCAGCACGGTCCAGCCCAGCCATGGCCGGGTGTAGGTGTGATAGCTGTTGAACATGAGGATCGCCGCATAGATGAGCGCGGCGAAGCGGTAAACCGTCACCGCGCGCCAGAGCGCGACCTCCAATCCCACGAGGGCAACCTACCTCTGGCTTTCTCCGAGGCGGTGCCCTACGCTCCCAATCAATCGATTGGTTGGAGCCTGTATGACGTCGCCTACCTGGGAGCCCAGGCGGCTGACCGCCGTCAAGGCCGAGCTGCCCGACGGTGTTACGCCGCCAGGCACGCGTGGCCGCATCCTGCATGCCGCGTTGGAGCTGTTCGCCGAGTTCGGGTTTCACGGGACGTCGATCCGCGATCTGGCCAAGAACGTGGGCATCAACTCGGCCACGCTCTACGCGCACTATCCCTCCAAAGAGGACATTCTCGCGGAGCTGATCGCGCTGGGGCATGTCGAGCTATACAACGGTTTACAGCACGCGCTCGCGGCCGCCGGCCCTTCGCCGACCGCCAGGCTCGTCGCACTCGTGCGAGCGCAGGTGCTCATGCACGCCGACTTTCCTTTACTGGCCGTGGTGGCCAACAACGAGCTGCACGCGCTCAGCCCGGCCAAAGCTGCGCCCGCGCTCTCGTTGCGGGAACAGGCTCGCCAGCTGGTTTTCGGGATCCTGCGCGAGGGTGTGCGTACCGGCGAATTCGCCATCGCCGACGAGATCCTGGCCGGGATCGCGCTCGGCAGCATGGGCCTTCGGGTGGCCAACTGGTTCGGCCCCGATCAGCCCTACAGCCGCGAACAGGTCGCGGACACCTATGCCGACTATGCGTTGCGCGTCGTTGGCGCTAAACCCACCCCTTCGTGATCCACATCCCTGTAGGTCTCATTCCAGGCCGGATTCTGAGACCTACAGGGATGTGGATCACGGAAATGGAGAGGAAGCAGATCAGATGAAGCCAGTTGATATTCCAGTTGACGGTGGAGTTCTGCGGGCGTTGAGGTGGGGGGAGGGGCCTAATGTAATCGTTGCGGCGCATGGGATTACCGCGTCGGCGATGGCATTCGCGGCAGTCGCACGGGAGTTGCCGCCGGAGTGGTCGCTCGTTTCGCTGGACCTACGCGGGCGAGGTGACAGCAACGGGTTGCCGGGGCCGTTCGGGATGGATCAGCACGCGCGGGACATCCACGCCGTCGCCGGCTTTCTCAACGCCGGCAAGGTGGTGCTCACCGGGCAGTCGATGGGCGCCTATGCCGCTCTTCGCGCCTCGGTCACGAAACCCGATCTCTTCAGCCATCTTGTGCTCATCGACGGCGGGCTGCCCCTTCCGGTGCCGCCTGAGGTCGACCCGGACCTGATTCTCGAGGCGACTGTCGGCCCGGCTATCGCGCGGCTGAGCCAAACCTTCGCCACCGATGAGTCCTATTTGGACTTCTTCCGCGCCCACCCGGCCCTGGCCGACTCGTGGAGCGAGGACATCGAGGCTTACGTGCGCTATGACCTCGCCGGTCCGGTGGGTGCTCACAAATCAAAGGCCAATCCTTTGGGGGTACGCGAAGACGGCCGCGATCTGATCGTGAACGCCGCCTCCTTCGGCGACGATCTGATGCGCCTCGAGATCCCCGCACTCCTGCTGCACGCACCTCGGGGAATGCTCGGCCAGGAGGGCGGACTGTTGCCCCAGCCACTCGTCGAGCATTGGGGCGCAACGGCTCCGCGACTTCGCACGGAACTCGTTCCGGACACCAACCACTACACGATCTTGATGACTTCGGCCGCCGCGGTTACCCTGGCGCAACGCCTGACCGATCCTTCGTCGTGGAGGTAACGACATGAATCTCGCATCCAACCTTGTCGCTTCCGCGGAGCGTTTCCCGGATCGGGTCGCGGTGCGCCTCGACGATCGCGTGTGGACCTATGCCGAGCTGAACGAGGAGTCGGCCAAGATTGCGGGCCTGCTGCGAGCGCGCGAGATCGAGTCGGGCGATCGGGTCGCGCTGCAGATGGCCAACCTGATGCAATTCCCGGCCGTCTACTACGGCATCCTGCGGGTAGGGGCGGTCGTGGTGCCGATGAACCCGCTGCTCAAGGAACGCGAAGTCGAGTACTACCTCAACGACTCCGGCGCAAAGCTCCTATTCGACGAGCCCTCGGCATTCCTGGCCGGGCACACGGCCTCCTACGAGGTCACCGAACGAGCCGACGACGACACCGCGGTCATCCTCTACACGTCGGGCACCACCGGTAAGCCCAAAGGCGCCGAGCTGACCCACCTCAACCTGGCCCGCAACGCCTCGGTCAACGTGACGACGCTGCTGGATCTGACCCACGAGGACGTCGTGATGGGGTGCCTGCCGCTCTTCCACAGCTTCGGCCAGACCGTCGCGATGAACAGTGCCGTCCTGGTCGGCGCAGAGCTGACCCTGGTGCCCCGATTCGATGCGGGCAAAGCACTTTCGGTCATCGAACGCGATCGGGTCACCGTCTTCATGGGCGTGCCGACGATGTGCGCCGGGATGCTGAACCATCCGGCTCGGGCCGAATCGGACCTGAGCTCGGTGCGGGTCTGCGTGTCAGGAGGCGCGGCACTGCCCGTCGAGCTGCTGCACGGCTTTGAGAAGGCCTTCGGCGCGATGATCCTGGAGGGCTATGGGCTCTCGGAGACTTCGCCGGTCTCCTCGTTCAACCATCCTGATCGGGAACGTAAGCCGGGCTCGATTGGTACCCCTATAGAAGGGGTGGAAATGAAGTTGGTCTCGGTGTCGCCGGAGGGAGTCGGCGAAATCGCCATCAGGGGCCACAACATCATGAAGGGGTACTGGGGGAATCCTTCCGCCACCGCGGAGGCTATTCCGGACGGCTGGTTCCGGACCGGTGATCTGGCGAAACAGGACGAAGACGGATATTTCTACATCGTCGATCGGAAGAAGGACCTCATCATCCGCGGCGGCCTCAACGTGTATCCGCGTGAGGTGGAAGAGGTGCTCTACGAGCATCCGGCCGTTGCCGAGGCGGCTGTCGTGGCGCTGCCGCACGCTGAGCTGGGCGAGGAGATCGGTGCCGCGGTCGCGCTCAAGCCCGGCCATTCCGTGGCGCCGGAAGAGCTCAGCCTGTTTGTGAAAGAGCGGCTGGCCGCTTACAAATATCCGCGCCGTGTTTGGCTCGTGGACGAGTTGCCGAAGACCGCAACTGGCAAGATCTTGCGTAGGGAGGTCTCGGCGCCACCTGAGTAACAAGGGGACCCATCCGGTCGCGACGGTGTTCCGAATCTGGTAGACCAGTCGAGGGAAAGCCGGACCGAGTGAAGCAGGTGTTGATGAGATCAGAGGACCGCGCCGTGTCGCGTGGGCCTGCCCCCTCGGCCTCCGCGGTGGAGAGTGCTGACTCCCTGCTGCGGACGGTGGCCAGAGGGGATGAAGCGGCCTTCGCGCGGTTCTATGACCTGGTGGCTGCGCGGGTTTACGGGCTCGTGCGGCGAGTGTTGCGCGATGCCGCCCAGTCGGAAGAGGTCGTGCAGGAGGTCATGGTTGAGGTCTGGCGGACGGCGGGCCGCTTCGATCCGGCTCGCGGATCGGCCACCGCTTGGGTTTTCACCATCGCCCATCGGCGAGCGGTCGACCGGGTCCGCTCCGAGCAGGCCGGAGCAGACCGCGTCAAGCGGATCATCCCGGAAGCGGAGCAGACCCCACATGACATCGTGGTCGAGGAAGCCACCGCGCAGATCGAGAAGCAGCAGGTGCGCCGCTGCCTCAAGACGCTCACCGAGCTGCAGCGGGAAGCCATCACTTTGGCTTACTACAGTGGCTACACCTATCGCGAGGTGGCGCAGCTGCTGGACACCGCGTTGCCAACAGTGAAAACCCGTATGCGCGATGGGCTTATCCGGCTTCGCGACTGCCTCGGAGTGGAGGTGGGTGTGTCATGACCGCACCCTTGGACATCCACTCGCTTGCCGGGCCTTATGCGCTGGACGCCCTCGACGATCTGGAGCGCGAGCTCTTCGAAGAGCACATCATCGCGTGCGAATCCTGCGCGGCCGAGGTCGCCGAGTTGTGCGAGACCGCTGCCCGGCTGAGCGACGAAACCTGGGCCGCGCCCCCAGCCCGGCTGCGCGGCGCGGTGCTGGAGCGGATTCGCAATACCCGGCAAGCGTTCCCGCCCTTGCGGCCGCCGACGCGGCGCGATCCTGCCCTGCGGTGGCGCCATCGCACCAGAACCCTTGTCGCGGCAGGGGTTGCGGCGATCGTCGCGGCGGCCGGCGTCTACGTCGTGCAAGAGTTGCGACTGCGGGAGCAACGCATTGCCGCGCAACAGGAAACCAACCGGATCGAGTCGGTGCTTGCCGCGCCGGACGCCACGTTGCGCTCGGCGCAGGTACAGGGTGGGGGACGGGTCACCGTGGTCACCTCGGCCAGCCGGGACGAGGCGGTTGTGGTGCTCGCCGACGCCAAGGATCCCGGTGTTAACAAGGCCTATCAGCTGTGGCTGATCGAAGGGTCAACGCCCAAGTCCGCCGGTGTGCTCGCGGCCGAACAGATCAACGCCACCCGCCTGATCACCGGTGTGAAGGGGATGAACGTGCTCGGCCTGACCATCGAGCCGGCCGGTGGCTCCAAGGCGCCTACTCAGCCGATCGTCGCCCAGGTACCTCTGACCTGATCGCAGGCCTCTCCGACGGCAGCCCAGGGCAAATGCCCTGGGCTGCTTTTTCTTCAGTGTTTCCACCGTGTCGATGAAATAAATTAATTTCTATTTCTCGGTTTAATACTTCCCTGTTCCTCCAAAGTTCGATATACACCCGTCAATGGCTACCCGCCATCTCGCAGGGAAGCTTCATGGGGAGGATCAATGAGAAGATCCATCGCGATTCTCACGGCTGTGCTGGTCGTAGGCGGCTTCACGGTGGTGTCGGCGACAACCGGCACCGCTGCGGTCTCGCCGGCGGATCGGGCGATCGCCGAGCACGGCGCAGATGTGCGCGCTGCCGACGGTGACGCCTATCAGATCTACCGCTCCAAAGTGGACGACAGCGGCGCATCACACGTGCGCTACACCCGTACTTATCGCGGCCTGCGCGTCTACGGCGGCGACTTCGTCATCCACTACGCACCGGGTGGCGCCTATGCCGGGGCGTCGAACAGCCTCATCGCCCCGCTGACCCTCTCGACTGTGGCCAAGGTGCCTGGAGCGCAGGCGATGCAAGCGGCCCGGAAGCACTTCCGGGGCACCATCACCGGGACCGATGGCAGCGAGCTCTTCGTCGACGCGAGCACCGGGCTGGGGCGCTTGGCGTGGGAGAGCACGGTCAAGGGCTGGCTGCCGGACGGCCAGACGCCTTCAGCGCTCCACGTCATCACCGATGCCATCACGGGCGCACTCATCGGCTCCTTCGATGAAATCGAGACTGTTCTTGGTACCGGGAACAGCATCTACGGCGGCACGGTTTCGATCGACACGACGCTGTCGGGCAGCACCTACAGCATGATCGATCCCTCGCACGGCAACGGCAACACGTGCGACATGAACAACGGCACATCGACCTGTACCAATTTCACCGATGCCGACAACACCTGGGGCAACGGCGCGAACTCCAACCGGCAGTCGGCCGGCGTCGACGCGCACTATGGCGCGGCGAAGACCTACGACTACTTCAAGAATGTGCACGGCCGCAACGGCATCTTCGGCAACGGAAACGGTGTGCCGTCACGGGTTCACTACGGCAACGCCTACGTGAACGCCTTCTGGGACGGATCCCGGATGACCTACGGCGACGGCTCGGGTAACGCCAAGCCGCTCGTGTCGATCGACGTCGCGGGACACGAGATGTCGCACGGCGTCACGGCAAACGTGGTGTCGGGCGGGCTGACCTACTCCGGCGAGTCCGGTGGCCTCAACGAGGCGACCAGCGACATCTTCGGCAACATGGTCGAGTTCTTTGCCAACAACTCTGCCGACGCCGGTGACTACCTGGTCGGCGAAAAGATCGACATCCGGGGCAACGGGACTCCGTTGCGGTACATGCACAACCCCGGACTCGACGGCAACTCGCACACGTGCTGGTCGACCTCAACCAAGAACGTGGACGTGCACTACTCGTCCGGGCCGGCGAATCACTTCTACTTCAACCTTTCCGAGGGCACCGGCTCCACGCCTTACGGCACCAGCCCGTTGTGCGGCTCGGCACCGCACATGACCGGCATCGGCCGGGCCAAGGCGGAGAAGATCTGGTATCGCGCACTTGACGTTTATTTCACCTCCAACACGTCCTACGTGAACACCGCCAACCCCGCAAACACCTCCCGCGCATACACTTTGCGGGCGGCGACCGATCTGCACGGTACCTGTAGCGTGGAATACAAGGCAGTGCAGGCCGCGTGGACCGCAGTCAACGTGGCGGGCAATGACGCCGCGTGCCCAGTGGGCAACGACTTCTCGATCGCGGCATCGCCCGCGTCGGGTGCGGTCAACCCGGGCAGCTCGCTGACCACTACGGTCACCGCGACGCTGACCAATGGCAGCGCGCAGACGGTGAACCTGACCGCTTCGGGCCTGCCGAGTGGAGCCACCGCAACGTTCAACCCGTCTTCGATCACCTCGGCCGGCGGGACCTCGACGCTGACGATCGCGACGGCTTCGTCGACCCCGGCGGGTACTTACTCGGTGACCATCACCGGTACCGGTCCGTCGTCTACCCGGACCACGACCTTCTCGTTGACTGTCAACGGTGCGCCTGGTTGCAGTGGCACCAACGGGAATGACGTGCAGATCCCGGATAACGCCACGGTGACAAGCACGATCGTCATCGCCGGCTGTAACCGCAACGCCTCGGCCACCTCTTCGATCGCCGTCAACATCGTCCACACGTACAAGGGCGATCTGATTGTCGATCTGGTGGCACCGGACGGGTCGGTTTACAACCTGCACAACCGCACCGGTGGCAGCGCCGACAACATCGTCGCCACCTTTACCCGCAACCTGTCCACCGAACCGGCCAACGGCACCTGGACCCTCCGGGTCCGTGACGCCGCTTCGCTGGACACCGGTTACATCAACACCTGGACGTTGACTCTCTAGTCGCGACAGTTGCCGGCCCCGGCGCGGTACCTTCGCGCCGGGGCTTCAGATCAATCTAAGGTGGGTACCATGACACGCCTCGCCCTGGTGGTGCTGCTGCTCGTTTCCGGCTGTGCCTCTCCGGCCGCTCCCTCGCCTTCGCCCTCGCAGTCAGCCCCGCTGCCTTCGTCTGCTGCGAAAGAGCCGGTCGCGGTGACAGTGACCCGGACCGGTGGGATAGCCGGGATTCAGGACACCATCAAGGTGGACGCCTCCGGCAAGTGGACTCGGCAGGATCGCGGGGGACGCCTGACGATCGAACAGGTCACCCAATTGCAGCGGCTCGCCACCGATCCGCGTTTGGTTGCCGAAGCGGCTGCGACCCGGCCACCCACCAACTGCGCCGACGCCTTCGACTACACGGTTACCGCCGGGCCGTTGACCGTGCGCTATTCCGATTGCCCTAGCGACGCCCTCCCACCTGCGGCCGCGGAGCTGGTTTCCTTTGTGGTGAAGTCAATCCCGGCTTAGAAAGCACGTTGCTGGTGGCTCTAAAACGGCACGCCCAACATTGATCCACTTGTCTATCCTCATTGGAACACCAGCGCTAAAGTTGTTGGTGTGACGGGGGTTTGGGCTTTGACAGACGGTGAGCTGTCCTCTTCGCTCACCCGTGTCTTTGCCGAGGAACAAGCCCTGGCAGCACAGCGGTTGGCGTTGGTGCGTGAGATCGACGGCCGCGGTCTGCCGTCGCGTGAAGGGGCCACCTCGACGATCGCTTGGCTGCGCGACAGCTTGCGGATTTCGGTGCGGTCGGCGCGGCAGATGGTGGAGCTCGCGAAAGCCTTAGACGCGAGCCTTCCTTCAACCGGGCAGGCGCTCGCCGATGGTGTGGTTAATGAGGAACAAGCGTTGGTGATAGCCCGTGCGGTGACCGGTCTTGCCGGACATGCTGACTCCGAAGCCCAAGCCAAGGCCGAAGACTTTTTGGTGGGTAAAGCGGCCGTGTTTGAACCGGCCACCCTCGCGACCCTCGGCCGGCGCGTGTTGGACACCGTGGCGCCGGAGCTGGCCGACGAACAGTTGGCCAAAGACTTGAAGGCCGCCGACGCCCGCGCCGCCCGCGACCGCACCCTCACCCTGTCGCCGGACGGCACCGGCCGCGTCCGGCTGACCGGCTGGCTCGAAAC
>DPJL01000153.1 GCA_003543035.1 Micromonosporaceae bacterium
GTCACGCAAGGCCCACGTCCGCCCATATCGTTTGCCCAGGCCTTGGGCGTCGATCGCGGTACTCACATCGGTCCCTCCTGTGGTGTCGTTCCGGGGGCTGGCAAGGCGGTGCGCAGAGTCGTCTCGACGAGCGCGACGATGTCCTCCCGTTCAAGGCCCGCCTCATTCGCCTGCAGCAGCCAGTCCACTAGCTTCCGGCGTAGCTCGCCTTGGCTGGCCAGCGACGGCCCGGCCAGCGACCGCCGCACGAATGTGCCAACGCCTGGGCGGCCTTGCACCAGTCCTTCGATCTCCAGCTGCCGATAGGCCTTCAAAACCGTATTTGGGTTGATCGCGAGTGATTCGGCGACCTCACGAACCTTGGGCAGCTGATCGCCTGGCTCCAGCAGCCCGGTCCGCAAAGACTGCCTCACCTGCTGAACAAGCTGCATGTAGGTTGCCACCTTCGAGTAGCCATCCAGCCGAAATCCGATCACCAGACACGATTCCCTTATCTGCTGAGCTATTTATCTACTGTAGTAAGACAAGTCTTCATAGAAGAGGTTCCATTGTCAAGGGGAGTCGTGAATAGAAGCAGGTCCTGCAGAAGACACCGTCGGCCAAAGGATCAGTGCAGTGGTTCACCGGCGACGTCTGGTTCGACGTCATCGCCAGGGGCGAAGAGCCGTCAAGGATGCGCGTCAACAGCGTCCACTTCGCACCCAGCGCACGCACCGCCTGGTCCAGGCCCGCGACGGCAAGGTGACCGGAATCCGCCCGGCGACACCATCTACACCCCCCGCCGGGTGAATGGCACTGGCCGCGAGGTTCAGGATCAGTACGACCAGCGTCAAGCGCCTGGTCCGCCGGGCGGGTGCGGGAAGCGCGGTAGAATGCCACCTACGACGGGCTCGAAGTGGTGCGCCTGACCAGCGGAAGTGTGGGGACGCCGCACGGAGGACATCGGATGGATGAGCACGGCGACGCCTTGGCGCAGGCGCGGCGGGCCTCTGAGGCACGAGACTTGCCCACCGCCGCCGCGCAGTTCGACATGCTCGACTCCGAGCAGTTGACCGCCGACGACCGCGCTGCCTATGCCGAAGCCGTGTGGTGGCTCGGCCGCACCGAAGATGCGCTGCGCCTCGGTGCTACCGCGTACGACGCCTTCCTTGCCGACTCCCGCCCGGTCGAGGCCGCGATGAGGGCAATGAGACTCGGGGTCCTTCACTTGGCGCGCGGCGACGAGCAGCAAGGTGCCGGCTGGCTTGGGCACGCCGGACGACTGGCTGAGGGGATTCCGGAGTGCGCGCTGCACGGGTACGTGGCCGGCTTCACCGAGGTGGAGTTGAGCCTCATTGCAGGTGAACCAGCCGCGGCGGTCGACGCCGCCCGTCGGGTGCAGGACATCGGCCGCCGGTTCGACACCCCCGAGCTGGTGGCCCAGGGCCTTCACGGCGAGGGTCGCGCCCTGATCAAGTCGGGCCAGGTCGTCGACGGCCTGGCGTTGCTCGACGAGGCAATGGTTGTCGTCCTGCACGGGCAGTTCGATCCCTTTCTCACCACCGCCCTGTCGTGCAACGCGGTCGCGGCCTGTCACGAGGTGGGCGACGTGCGCCGGATGGCGCGGTGGACCGAGCTGACCGAGCAGTGGTTGGATTCGCTGCCAGCGGCGGTGGTGTTCAACGCGATGTGCCGCGTCCACCGAGCGCATGTGCAGGTGCTGCAGGGCGAGTGGGATGAGGCAGAGCGGGGCATGCTGCGGGCGGTGGCGAACCTCGACGCCAACCAGATCTTCTACGCCGCGGAGGCGTGGTACGTCGTGGCGGAGTTGCGCCGCTTGCGCGGGGACCCGCGCGCCGCCGACGCCTATAACGAAGCCCGCGCTCGCGGACGCGACCCGCAGCCGGGGCAGGCGCTGCTGCGGCTCCAGCAGGGCGATGCGACGGGTGCCGCGACATCGGTGCGGGCCGCCCTCGCGGCGGTCGGGGCAGACCCGCTGCGCCGGGCGCCGATCTGCGCGGCGGTGGTCGAGATCGCGCTCGCCGCCGGGCGGCTGGAGGATGCGGCGGCTGCCGAATCCGAACTCGCGGCGACGGCAACGAGGTACGCCACCTCGGGGCTGGAGGCCACGGCGGTCACCGCGCGCGGTGCGATTCTGCTGGCCGAGGGCCGGGCGGAGGAGGCCCTGCCGGTGCTGCGCGACGCATGCCGGCGCTGGCACGAGCTGGGCGCAGTGCACGAGGCCGCGTGTACCGGCTTTCGGCTCGCCGAGGCATACCGGGCCCTCGGTGACGAGGTAGCGGCCGCAGCGGAGCAAGAGCTGGCACAGGCGACGTTCGATCGGCTTGGCGCTTACCGACTTGCGCCGGAACCGCCCGGCGGACTCACCCGACGTGAGTGCGAGGTGCTTGCGCTGGTGGCCGGAGGAGACTCGAACCGGCAGATCGGCGAGCAGCTTTATATCAGCGAGCGCACCGTCGCCCGCCACCTGACGAACATCTTCCACAAGATCGGTGTCACCTCCCGTACGCAGGCCGCTCGCTACGCCCTCGACCGCGGAATATCGACGTCTCGGTGACGGTGGCGCGGCTACGCACAACCGCGTAGGTCCGCCATCGAGATTGGTCAATCGCGCCGATGCCTGCCTCCTGCCGCGCGGCCTAGCGTCCAGGTAAACGCGCCGCACGGGCGCCCGGACTCTGGGAGTGGTGACGATGGGTAACTTCAACGAGACCCGGGTTCGGCAGGCCATGCCGGATCCGACAACCAAGGTCAGGGTCTCCGCCAAGGATGAGCTCGATGTGTGGGTCATGGGCGAGGGCGATCCGGTTGTCTTCATCCACGGCGCGATGGCCCGCGACTTGCTAAAGCCACTCGCGGACGAGCTCGTCAGGACAGGGGGCTACAAGGCGATCCACTACGGTCGGCGCGGTCACGGCGGTCACGGACTGCCTGGCGAGACCGCCGACATTGCTGGGCAGGCGACCGACGTCGTCACGATCCTCGACGCGCTGGGGATCGACAAGGCGCACGTGGCCGGGCATTCCTTCGGCGCCTACATCGCCTTGGAGTTGGCGACACGGGTGCCCGATCGTGTTCTGTCGGCCACCCTGCTCGAACCCCCGTTTGCGCAGACCGAAGCCATGCAGCAGGGCCTGAAGGACCTGGGTGTGGCGATGTCGCTCATCGCGGACAAGTACACGAACGGAGACGTCGACGGGGCCGTCACGACGTTCTGGGAGTTCACCTCGGAGGTCGAGGGCTTGGCCGAGATCATTGAGCCTGTACTGCCCGAGGGTGCCCGAGAGCTCGCTGCTGTGGATCTTGGCACCTGGCTCCAGGTCGACCTGCCGGCCATGGGCAAATGGATGGCTGACCCGGAGGCGGTGAAGGACATCACCACGCCGATCGCATGGATCGGCGCCACTGATAGCGCGCCCGTGTTCACCGAGAGCCGTTCCCTACTTCAGCAGTGGCTGCCTACGACAAGGGCCTCCGACATCGTCGGGGTCGGGCACTACTTCCCTGTTCTGAGGCCTGCCGAAACGGCTACCGCCCTTGACGAGCTGTTGAGGAGCAGCCAGACCCCCGCCCGTTAGGCGAACAGCAGACGTGAGTCACGGCGCCGCAGCCAACCAGATCGCGGGCGCGTTGCCGGCGGGCGGACAACTCCTCGTCCTGATCCGGCTGCGGGCCAGCGATCACTGTGCTCTCATCGGCCGTGAGCGAGATCGTGCCATTGGGCTGACAGGCAGAAGGGTGCGTCAAACCACCGCTACCGTCCCGGTGGCGCGGCCAGCGTCATTGCGCCGCCTGCCGGGTGCGCCGACACTTTTCATGACCAGCCAGCCCGCAGGCGAGTAGTGCACTCGTTCAGATGGCCACTTCTAGAGGCTGATCCTGGTCGGTGCGGGTACCCATCGCGTGTACAGCTTTCCGGCGGTTCGGAGCTGACCTTGACAACGCACAACTGATCGGTTGTATATTAGGTCCGTGGCCGACAATAGCGAGGACCGGGCAGACGCCCTGTTCCACGCGCTCGCCGACCGGACTCGGCGCGACATCATGCGCCGCGTGCTGGCTGGGGCACAGTCGGTCTCGGCGCTTGCGGTGAAGTACGACATGAGTTTTGCCGCGGTGCAAAAGCACGTCGCCGTCCTGGAAAAAGCCGGTCTGCTCACTAAGCAACGCAGCGGTCGCGAGCAGCTGGCCAGTGGCGACGTAGAGGCGGTGCGGTCGGTGGCGTTCATGCTTACCGAGCTGGAGCAGGTTTGGCGTGGCCGCATCGCACGCATCGACGAACTCATCGCATCCGATCTCGACCAGGAGGACTGAACCATGCCCGTGACCGACGTCCAGCAGGATCTTGACAACCTGACCCTGAGCATTACTGCCGATTTCGCCGCGCCTGTGGAGCGGATCTGGCAGGTCTACGCCGACCCGCGCCAGCTGGAAAAGGTGTGGGGACCGCCGACCTACCCGGCGACCGTGGTCGACCATGATCTCACGCCCGGCGGACGCGTGAACTACTTCATGACCGGCCCGGAGGGCGACAAGCACGCCGGCTACTGGCAGGTCACCGCCGTCGACGAGCCGACGAGCTTCTCCTTCGACGACGGCTTCGCCGACCTGGACTTCAACCCGAACCCAGCACTGCCAGTCTCCAAGAATGTCTACACCTTCACCGAGCACAACGGCGGCACTCGCGCGACCTATGTGGGCACATACGAGTCCGCCGAGGCGCTGCAGCAGGTGCTAGACATGGGTGTCGTCGAGGGCGCCACAACGTCGATCAACCAAATCGACGACCTGGTCGTCTCGTGACCGAAGGCGCGCCGCGCGCAGCCTCCCGCTTTGCAGCTGCGGCTGGGATGCCGATGGTGGCAATTGTTACGGCCGTTGCTGGTTGCTTTCGAGGAGCTTCTTGAGGTTGTGATAGCTGGTGGGCGCGCCCTTGTGCGCCTGCCTGCGAACCAGCGGTACCAAGGGTATGCCGAGTCCGTGACCTTCGAAGTCGAGCGTGAACGTGACTCGTGACCGGGTGCCACCGTTGATCGGCTCGATGGTGATAGTGGCGTGTGGGCGGATGGGGCCGTCGATGCCTTGGGCGGCCCACTGGTGAGGCGGGTCGCTGCGGGTGATCTGCTGGATCATCGTGCGCTCAGCGCCGCTGATCCGCCTGGTCGTGGTGAACTGTGAGTCTTCGAGCATGCGCACGTTGACCACGTCGTGCTGCCATTCGTAAAAGTGCAGCGGGTCGGTGGCGTAGGCGAAGACTGCCTCGGGCGGACGCGCGATCTCGATCGTGGAAACCAACGGTGCCACGGCTCCTCCTTTGTGTTACCTGTGCTTGCGTTAACTCGTCAGTGCTATGACGGAGAGCGCGGCGGAAAGGTAACCCCGTGAAGGATTTCGAGACACACCGTGACCACCTGCGCGCGGTGGCCTACCGAATGCTCGGCTCGGCAAGCGAAGCCGACGACGCGGTCCAAGAGGCGTGGCTGCGCCTCGCGCACGCCGACACCGAAGGTATCCAAAACACCCGAGCCTGGCTTACCACCGTTGTGGCACGCATATGCCTGGACATCCTGCGCTCACGCACAGCGCGTCGTGAGGTTCCCCTCGACACACCAATACCCGCAGACAGTCCCGACCCGGAGCAGGAGGCGATGCTGGCTGACTCGGTCGGGCTCGCTCTGCTGATCGTGCTGGACACGCTGACCCCGGCGGAACGGCTCGCTTTCGTCCTGCACGACCTGTTTGCCGTGCCCTTCGGCCAGATCGCGCCGATCGTCGGGCGCTCGACCGACGCGACCAAGATGCTGGCCAGCCGCGCCCGCCACCGGGTACGCACCGTCCAGGCACCCGACACCGACCTACTCCGGCAGCGGGCAGTCGTCGACGCCTTCCTCGCCGCCTCACGCAAAGGCGACTTCACCGCGCTGCTCGACCTGCTCGACCCCGACGTCACCGCCCGCGCCGACGTTTCCGTAGCACCCCCCGGAACCCCCACCCGACTACGTGGTGCCGATGTGGTCGCCCGGCAGGCACTGGCATTCGCGCATCGGGCTAAGCATGCCCACACCGGGCTCGTCAACGGAGCACCCGCGATCCTCGTGACACCCCATGGGCGTCTCGTCATCGTGATGACCTTCACCATCGCCAACAGCAAGATCGTCGCGATCGACATCATCGCCAACCCGCAGCGCCTCGCCTCGCTCTCCATCGAATCGCCCTAGCACTCAGCCAAGCAGATGCGGTCCCAAGCTTGCCGTGCGCAACTGGGCGATCGGTGGTCGGCCGTGACCGGACGGATGTTGGTCAAACTGCCCGCTTGCGCACGGCCGTGACGACCACGATCGGCCCCTGAGCAGCGTGAATGCGGTTCGCGTTCTGCCACATCCGGTCCACTCATAGCTGTTGAGCTGGGAAAATGTGAAACATATGTGGTGGTACACGAACCGCTCGCCTTTGGGCTGGTCAGCGGCATGACCGGAAACCCGCGCAGGAGAAGATCCGCGGGCCGGAACACAACCGGTGCAAAATGGTGCCCGTAGCCGACACGATAGTGATCATTCCCCTGTACGGATGGCACGGGAGACGAGACAGCTCACCATCCTGGCCAAATGAGAATGCCCAGCTCGCCCCGTTGGCGAGACATTCGAGTAGTGAGCTTGGCTAGTAAACGATCGGTACCGTCGGTCTTCGTACCGTGGAACGGTGGGTGGCCGGTCGTGGCTGCGCACGGTGAAGATGGCGTCGGTGTGCTGGCGTACGTCCACGCCACCACGACTGGCCACCGGGCGAGGCCCGCCGCCTGCTGGTCGATCTCGTCGTCACGGGTATAGCCAACGGTTCAGCCGTCGTCGCCGGATCGGCGGCCCGTGCGCAGCAGGGTACCGAGGTCACTGACCTGCCCGAGGTGCCGCAGTTTGTCCGGGTTCACGATGGAGTGGATCGTCTGGATCTGACCGTCGGCGATGTCCAGGCCCATGACCCCGACCAGCCGGTCCTGCGAGTCGAACGCCATGGCGCCGGGCTGGCCGTTGACCTCGGTGACCTGCATCCGGGCGCCGAGGCGCGCCAGCGCGGATATTCCGGCAACCAAGGTTCGCGCCACCCGCTCCCGGCCGATGACCGGCCGCGCCAGCGCGGGCACTTTGCCGCCGCCGTCGCCGTGCAGCGCCACATCGTGCGCGAGTAGCGCCTCCAGGGCCTGCAGGTCGCCCTGCTCGGCGGCGGCGAAGAAGCGCGCAGCCAGCTCGTCTCGCTGCCGTCGAGAGGCGTAGTAGCGCGGTCGGCGCTCCTGGACGTGGTTGCGAGCCCGCGCGACCAGGTGCCGCGTACTGTCCACGTCGGTGCCGATGATCTCGGCGACTTCTGTATAGGGGTACTCGAACACCTCGCGTAGCAGGAAGGCGGCCCGCTGCTGCGGTGACAGGCTTTCCAGCAGCACCAGGAACGCCAGCGACAGCGAGTCGGCGGTCTCGGCGTGCTCGGCCGGTGACGGATCGGTGACCAGCGGCTCCGGCAGCCACTCAGATCGGAAGAGC
>DPJL01000221.1 GCA_003543035.1 Micromonosporaceae bacterium
CCCTTTCCCTCTCTTCCTCCTCTGACAACCTTTTGGGGGGTGGGTGGGGCCCGCCTGTAGCGGGCTGCCGAAGGTGGGCTGGAACGAGCCGGGTGGGACGCCCACTGGGCGGTCGGTCAGGGACTCCCGGTACTTTGCCGCCTCGTCGGCCGCTCGGCGGAAGAGCCGGCTCATGTCGTTCATGAAATCGACCCTACGCTTACCGGCGCTTCACATTCGGCCGAAACACTTTCCGGCATGAGCCTGCGGGTAGGTCTGATGCTTCTTGCCGTTTTCGCCGGCTCGCTCACCGGGTGCCGGCCAGAAGACGCGCCTGCCGACGAGGCCCCGGCGGGGTCGTCCGGGCACACTGTCGTGAGTGGAGAGACGAACCGCACCTTCGAACTCTTCCGGCCCAAGTCCTTACCCGAAGCTGCCCCGCTCGTGGTGATGCTGCACGGCGGCTTCGGCAGTGGCACCCAGGCTCAGCAGGCCTACGGCTGGGATGAGCTTGCCGAGCGTGAGCATTTCGTTGTGGTGTACCCGGATGGGCTCGATCGCGCATGGGCGGTGGGCGGCGGCTGTTGCGGGAATCCGGGCCGGACCGGAGTCGACGACGTTGCCTTCATAAAGGAAGTGGTCTCCCGTGTGAAGCAGTTGGTGCCGATCGACTCGACTCGGGTCTATGCCACGGGCATGTCGAACGGTGGGATCTTCGCTTACCGCCTCGCCTGTGACACCAAGCTTTTCGCCGCCATCGGGCCGGTCGCGGCTACTCTCCTCGGTCCTTGCCCCACGCCCGCACCGGTATCGGTACTCCACATCCACGGGGCAGCCGATGCCAATGTCCGGATGGACGGCAGGGTCGGTGAAGGCGTCGCCAAGATCGACGGGCCATCCGTCTCAGAAGTATTGGCTATTTGGCACAAAGCGAATGAATGTGCCGCCCCAACAGAAACGACCACATCTCCGTTGACAACGACGGTGGCCGCATGCCGTGACGGCCGCTCGGTCAAGCTGATCACCATCGCCGGAGCCGGTCATCAGTGGCCGGGGTCAGGCCGAAAGTCCGCTGTCCCACTCGACGCGACCCGGGAGCTATGGAATTTTTTCGCCGCCTACCCCAAGATTGCATGATCCACTCAGCTGTTGGGTACACACCTACCGATCATCGTTAGAGTGTCGTGATTGCCAACTGCTTATAAGGGGACAGGCGACGTATGACCACCGTCGGCTCGATAGGAGATCTACAACCGGGCAGCCATGGCCAGCCCTGAGCAACCCGGGACCACCGAAACGGCGCTGGAGCAACCGTTTGAGCGCGGCGACCTCTATCGTGTGCGGGCCGCCGTGGCAGCCCACGCCAGCGAGCTCGGAGGCTCGCCGATGCAGGTCAACTACCTCGTACTTATTGCGAGCGAGCTGGTCACGAACGCCATCGCCTACGCCGGCGGGCATGGCACCATCCGCCTTTGGCGGGCCGATTCGCAGCTGCATTGCGAGGTAAGCGATGACGGCCCAGGGATCCCGAATGCGCAAACCCAAGGCCTGCAACAACCTCCGGCCTCGGCTCAGCGTGGGCGCGGCCTCTGGGTGGCGCGAAAGCTGGCCGACGGCCTCGAAATCACCACTGGGACGAGCGGCGCGACGGTAACCGTGACAATGCGATTGGAGAAGGCAGAGCCGGTCAGGCAACGCTGACCGCGACCGTGTGCCAGCCGGTGGCGCCATCCGGGAAGGGTGTTGCTCGTTGCTCGGTCTGCACCTCGCCGCGGCCATCGGTGGCCCGCACCCGGAGCGTGTGCCCGCCACTTCGAGCCTGCCAGGCAAGGCGCCACTGCACCCAGGTGTCGGTCGACGGCACCGGCATCAGCCCGGCCTTCTCCCACGCGCCTTCGTCCACCTTGACCTCGACGGCAGCGATCCCCCGGCGCTGCGCCCACGCGACCCCGGCAATCATCGTCTCGCCTTCCTGCAGCCTCGCAAAAGCCGAGGGGCGATCGATTCTTGACGCCGTCTTCACGGGAGCCCTTGCGGCCCAACCACGTTTGACCCAGTACGCATCGAACGAATCGAAGGTCGCCAGCTCGATTTGCGTGATCCACTTGCAAGCACCGGCGTAGCCGTAGAGCCCCGGAGTGAGCATCCGCACCGGGAATCCATGTTCCAGTGGGAGCGCCTCGCCGTTCATTCCGATGACCAGCATGGCGTCACGACCATCCAAAACCGTTTCTATGGGGGTACCAATAGTCATGCCCTCGGTCGACCGGGCGACCACCTGATCGGCGCCGGCTTTGACCCCCACCTCGCGCAACAGTGGCGCCAAAGGGATTCCGAGCCAGCGGGCCGTACCGATGTAGGGCCCGCCAACCTCGTTGGACACGCAGTTGAGGGTGATATCGCGTTCGGACAGTGGGCGCCGGATCAGCTCCTCGAAGCTCAAAGTGATTGGCCTGTCTACCATTCCACCGATCCGCAGCCGCCACTGCTCGACGTCGACGCGGGGAACGGTCAGAGCCGTGTCCACGCGATAGAAGTCGGAGTTCGCCGTGTAGAAACCCGGTGAGGTGACCCGAGTGGACGCCGGATCGGCCGCTTCCGGAAGCGTCACCGATTCGCGGTATCGAGCCCCCCGATCGTCGAGGAACCGGAACAGCCCGGCCGCCACTGCCCCGCCTCCCACAGCCAACGCCGTGCCCAGGAAACGCCTGCGCCCCACCGGTTCCCCGCGCTCCCCCGTCAGCAGCGCGAGCACGACGACCGCGACGATCCCGGCGACAATCGCCGGTATGGCGTCCACCGCGAGCGCGGCCGGCCGAGTCAACGCGGCGATAACGCCGATGACACCGAATGCGGTGACGGCGGCCAGCCCGAGTCCCCGGTGTCGCGAGGCGAGAACTCCGATTGCTGCCGCCGCCACCGCCAGTGCGGCCAGGATGCCGCCGAGGAGCAACGGCTTGTCGTAGGTGCCGAAGGTCTGGACGGCGAATTCCTTGACCGGAGTGGGTGTGGCGTCGATGACGGAGCCACCGATGGTGATCAGCGGTGCGGATTCAGGCCGGGTCAAGGCGGCGAGCAATTCCGCGGCAGCCAGCCCTGCGCCTGCCGCTAGTAAGCCGGCAAGCACAGGGCGGGCAAAGGTGCGCATGGACACTTTCCTTATGCCGGCATCAGCACGGTGTCGATGATGTAGACCGTCGCGTTGGCGGTCTGAACGTTGCCGCAGACCACCTTTGCGGTGTCGTTCACCTTGAAGTCGGTGCCGCTACCGGTCACCGCCAGTTGGCCGCCCTGCAGCGTCGCGTGCGAGCCGGTCAGCTTGTCCGGCGAAAGGCGCTGCGGGACAACGTGATAGGTGAGGATCTTGGTGAGCGTGGCCTTGTCCGCCAGCACGGCGTCGAGGTCGCTCTTCGGGATCTTCGTGAACGCGTCGTTGGTCGGTGCGAAAACGGTGATGTTCTGAGCGCTGTTCAACGAGTCACCTAAACCCGCCGCGGTAACGGCGGCTACGAGCGTGGAAAGCAACGGGTTACCGGATGCGGCGGTCGCGACCGGTACCTTGGCCATCGCCTCGAAACTGCCGGGATTGCTGGTGTCTGTTGGGACAGCGGCACATCCCGGGCCGAATTCCTCAGTTGCCAGAACGCCGGACGGCGATGGTGTGGGTTGAGTGCTCGCGCTCATGTTGGTGCAGGCGCCCAGCGCCAGGACTGCGGCGAGCATGACAAGCCTCTTCATGACAGACTTCCCCCTTGTTTGGTGGATCTTTCGCGAGTGATTCGCTAAAGATCCAACGAGGGATTGGTCCGTTTAGCCGGAAATTATCGGGCCCCGATGAGGTGGTTCCAGGCGGTGATCACCCACTGCACCTGGCGCAGCAGTGAGAATCCGGCCAAGGCGAGGAAGAGGCCGATCGCGAGGTGGGAAAGGATCGCGCTGCGCCGGGTGCGGCTGAGCATCTTCTCGAGCACGATGCTTCCGACCAGACGGCAGAGCCCGAAGAGGCCGACCGCCACGCCGAAGATGAGCACCAGCACCAGACCTGAGCCGTTGAGCCGGTCGGCTCCAGTCTCCAGCGCCCACAGGGCCCAGCAGACGAGCAGCACGATGCCGCCCACGACGGTCCAGCCGCCGCCAGAACGCAGATTGCGCAGTCGCACCCGCAACGGCAGCACGGGACGCTTCAGCTGACCGCTGGTGCCGATCTGGCCGGGACGCAGCGTCGGCTCCATCGACAAAGTGGGGTCGGGCTGGCGCTTGGGCGGGATGGGAGCAACGCCGGGGCGGTAGTTTCCCAGCCGGTGCGGCTCCCGCGGACGCGGTAGCGGAAGCTTCTCGGTGGGGATTTCCTGAGTACGATCCAGGCGCTCTTTCACGTTCTGAAGCGTAACCGGGTTGCTCAACACCGGACACCGGGATATGAAGGCCACATGGGGTTCAGAGTGCGCGCGGGCAAACCGGATGACTTCGAAGCCGTGGTGCGGCTGCTCTTGCTGGCATTTCACGACAACCCGGATGATCGGGAGCTCGCCGAAACCGATCGCCTCGTCTTTGAGGCCGAACGGTCGCTGATCGCCATCGACGACACCGAGAGCGGTGAGGAGGTCGTCGGGCACACCGGCATCTTCACCCGTGATCTCACGGTACCGGGAGCGGTGATCCCGGCCGCATTTGTGACCATGGTCGCGGTAGCGGGTACCCATCGAAGGCAAGGTGTTGCTTCCACTCTGCTGCGTCAGCAACTCGCCGATGTGCGCGCGACAGGTGAGCCGGTCGCGGTGCTCTGGGCGAGCGAAGGCCGGATCTATCAGCGCTTCGGCTATGGGCTGGCCTCCCGCCGGATGGGCCTGAAAATCAATACTCGTGAGGTTCAGCTCAATGCGCCTCGCGCCGCGCAGAGCCGAATCCGGGCCGGTGCTCCGAAAGATCTGCTCGCCGACCTGGTCCCGGCATACGAGGCGGTGAGGGCTGGGCGGCCCGGCTTCGCGAGCCGCAGCAAGCAGTGGTGGGATTTCCTCCTGGCCGATCCGGCCGCGCGCCGCGGCGGCGGCGGTCCGCAGCGTGCGATTGTCCACGAGGGACCGAATGGGCCCGACGGCTACGCCCTCTTCCGCGTCAAGCAGGGTTGGCATGACGGCGGCCCGGACGGCAAGGTGATGGTGCATCACGTGGTGGCCGCCAATCCCGCTGCCTATCGGGAGCTGTGGCGCTACCTGCTCGACATCGACCTCACCCGATCTGTTTCGCTCCACTTCGCCGCCATCGACGAGCCGCTGTTCGACATGGTCAATGAGCCGCGCCAGCTTGGGGCCACGGTCGGCGACGGGTTGTGGCTGAGGATTGTCGACGTGCCGGCGGCACTTTCCGCGCGGCGCTATGCGGCACCGATCGATCTCGTCCTGGACATCTCCGACGATCTATTCCCGCAGAACACCGGACGGTTCCGGCTGACCGGGCTGACCGGTGGAGCGCATTGCGTGCTGAGCACCGATCCGGCCGATCTCTCACTGGATGTCGGAACCCTGGGCGCGCTCTACCTCGGTGGTGGGACAGCGGGCGCCCTCGCCGATGCCGGGCGGATCAACGAGTTGCGACCGGGAGCCGTCGCCGAGGCGCATGCCGCTTTCACCTGGCATCGTGCCCCGGCCGGGATCGAGATGTTCTAATCAGAGCATGCATGAACGGCCGGACGACCACGACCTCGAGCGAGGGCTGCGCGGCCTGATCGGCCCCGGCGCCTCCCAGATCAGCATCTCGGCCGCCATGCGGGCGCGTGACGCCGCCCGGCCCACCGAGGAGGATCTGGCCCGCGCCGAAGCCGAGCTGGCGATCGTCAGGCGCGGCTGGCAGCCGCGGGATCCGTTGCGCTAGCGCAAGTCTGGCAGAGTCCGCGTCTGCTCGTATGCGGTGATCTGAGCGATGCGCCGCGCGTGCCGCTCATTGCCGGAGAACGGTGTCCGCAGGAACTCGAGCACGATCTCGGTGGCTTCATCAACGCTGTGCTGGCGGGCGCCGATGCCGACGAGGTTGGCGTCATTGTGCTGCCGGGCCAGCTGGGCGGTCTCCACATTCCAGGCGAGTGCGGCCCGGGCGCCGGGCACCTTGTTGGCGGTGATCTGCTCGCCGTTGCCCGACCCTCCAATCACGACGCCCAGGCTGCCGTGGTCGGCCACCACCCGATCTGCGGTGTGCAGGCAAAAGGCCGGATAGTCGTCGTCGGCGTCGTAGGAGCGCGCCCCGACGTCCACCACCTCGAAGCCCTGCTTTGCCAGAGCCTCGGCCAGGTGCGCCTTCAGCTCGAATCCGGCGTGGTCAGCGCCCAGGTATACCCGCATGGCGAGATCCTCTCAGCCGAGCTCGGCGACGACGAGACCGGCTCGCGCCTTCGGCGTGAACCAGGTGCTCTTGCGCGGCATCTTCTGCCTGGCCAGATTGACCGCGATGAAGTCGGGCACGGTCACCGGCTCGATGAGGACGGCCAGGTCGGCTCGGCCCGCATCGACCTCGCCGATCAGCCAGGAGTCGGGATAGTCGCCGCCGACATAGGTGATCCGCTTGTCGCCGGGCTCAAGACCGAGCATCTCGCCGAGCAGGACTCGCTCCACACGCGCGTGATCCATGTTCTCCACGAAGCCGAGTGAGGGATCTTCCGGCAGGAGCAGCACGCGCTGATCGTCCTCCCGGGTATAGACGCGGACACGCCCGCCATACTCGCCTCCCACCAGGGAAACGTCGCGAACCAACCGGTTGTAGGGCTCGATGGTGACCGAGTCGGGAGTGGTGACCACGGCTAGGAAGCGCTGCAGCCCACCGGTTTGCGCGGCCAGGCTGCGGTGGTTGCCGTCGGCCACCACAAGATCACCGCCACCCGCGAGCTCGGTCAGACGCGTCGCGAGCATGCCCTCAGGAACGGGCCAGATTTCATGCTTGCGCCCGCTCGGGTCGACGTCTGTCGCCGAAGGCGCTCCAGCGTCGTCGCAAGCAAGGGCGAGCGCGGTGTGCAGCTCCTCACCACGACCGGTCTGCAGCAGCAGCACCGGGGACAGCAGGTGCCCCAGGGCGTCGGCCAGAGCGACCCGCTCGCGCACCTTCTCCGGGAAGACATCCTCGTTGCGAATGACGAGCCCCGGCTCATCGGCGCTGGTCGAGATCTGGTCAGTGTCGACCATGCACCACAGGCCGTAGGAGACGGTCTCGCCGGTGATCCGGTAGAGCACCACGACGTTTTCATGATGGCCGTAGGCACCCGCCGCCTTGGCCGCGGCGAGCCTGCTCACCGCGTCAGGCAGCGACTGCTCGAAAGACTTGCCTAGAGAATCCGGTGCCTTATGGGGCATCTCGATGGCCAGCGCACTGAGCGGCTTGGCGGCGATGATCTCGGTGATCTCGGCCTCATCGGCGAACTCGTCATAGTTTTGGGCGCCGGTGCCGCCTTTGGTCAGCCAGGCGGACGGGATCGGGTGCACAACAGTCACGCCGCAGAGGCTACTAGCTCCCTTTTCGCCGATTCCATCGCCACTGCCTCGTTCTCAAACCAGACGTAGAAGTCGCCGAGGCTCTCGGCAACAGCTTCCACGGGAGCGTCGATGCGCCATGGTGCTTCGGTGTTTTCAGCCACGTTGCACCCAACTAAGCACGGCCTCGTTAAGTGACGCGCAGATATGAAAGACTTCCTTCTCGTGACCGGTATACACAATCTCACCCAGGCGGAGGCCATCGATCGGGCCAACCTGCTGGACGTGACCTCATATGACATCGCGCTGGATCTGACTGACGGCTCAGGCAACCCCGGCGCCGGCAGTTTCTTCAGCGTGACCACCGTCCGCTTCACCGCCTCGGAGCCGGGAGCCTCGACCTTCATCGAGGTGGCCGCGGCATCGGTGCGGCGGGCCGTGCTCAACGGGGCAGAGCTGGAACTCAGCGAATGGACCGGGGACGACGGGCTCAAGCTGCCCAACCTGGCCGCCGACAACACCCTCGTGGTGGAGGCAAAATTCCCTTTCTCCTCCTCCGGGCAGGGACTGCACCGGGCCGTGGATCCGGCTGACAAAGAGGTCTACCTCTACAGTCAGTTCGAGACCAACGATGCCCAGCGGGTTTTCGCCTGCTTCGACCAGCCGGACCTCAAATCCGTGTATACCTGGCACGCACGCGTCCCAAATCATTGGAAGGTCGTCTCCAACGCGCCGATCGCTCGCGTCGACGACAACGTCCTGGACAAGACCGTCCACTTTGAACAGTCGGCCCGGATGTCGACCTATGTCACCGCGCTGTGCGCCGGCCCCTATCACGAGGAGAGGACCGTCCACGACGGCGTCGATCTCGGCCTCTTCTGCCGCGCGTCGATGGCCCAGCACCTGGAAGCCAACGAGCTCTTCGAAATCACCAAGCAGGGCTTCGACTTTTTCCACGAGCAGTTCGGAGTGCGTTACCCACTGCCAAAATATGACCAGTTGTGGGTACCAGAATTCAACGCGGGCGCGATGGAGAACTTCGGCTGTGTCACCCACGCCGACGCCGCCTACCTCTTCCGCTCGGCTGTCACCGACTTCGAGCGAGAGCAGCGCGCCAACACGATCCTGCACGAGTTGGCGCACATGTGGTTCGGCGACCTCGTCACCATGCGCTGGTGGGACGACCTGTGGCTGAACGAGTCCTTCGCCGAGTGGGCCTCGCACTGGTGCAACGCCGAGGCGACCCGCTTCTCCGACGCCTGGACCACCTTCCTGTCGTTGCGCAAGAACTGGGGCTATGGCCAGGATCAGCTCTCCAGCACGCACCCGGTGTACTGCGAGATGCCCGACGTCGACGCGGTCGAGGTCAACTTCGACGGCATCACCTACGCCAAAGGCGCCAGTGTCATCAAGCAACTGGTGGCATATGTAGGCATCGGGCCGTTTGTGACCGGGCTCCGGCAGTACTTCACCGATCACGCCTGGGGCAACGCCACCTTCAGCGATCTGCTCGGTGCGCTGGAGCAGGCTTCGGGTCGCAAGCTCGACACCTTCGCGGCCGCATGGCTGGAGACGGCACAGGTGA
>DPJL01000156.1 GCA_003543035.1 Micromonosporaceae bacterium
CTTCTGAGCCGTCGCTCACCGCGATCTTCGCGCTCAACGACCTGATGGCAGTCGGAACGTTGGCCGCGCTGCGAGAGCTGGGTCGCACTGACGTGTCCGTCATGGGTTTCGACGATCTGCCGGTCGCTGTGGATGTCACGCCGAAGCTGACGACGATTCACCTTGACCTGACCGCGATGGGAGCCAACGCAATGGAGCTCGTCCTGGACGGTCAGCCGCCGGGCCGAACCGTCGCTGCCCCCGCCTCATTGGTGGTCAGGGACAGCACGGCGCGGCCCTCAGTCGGGCTGGCGTAACCGCGCGACGACAGCGGCAATCGCTTCGTCCAGTGTCAGCGGCGGCCGCCGGAACTGAGCCAGCAATGCTTCACAGTGCGCCCGCCGCGCCGCCTGAAGTTCGGGATCTCGGAGGCGTTCCTCATGTTCCTCAAGTTGCCTTCTGGCTTTGTCGATGAGTTCCTGAGGGATCTCCGGAAGGCCCAGCCTTCGATGGATCTCTTGCATCGTTTCCCCGGCCACGGTGCGAGCCTAAGCCAGCTTCATCGACTAAGCAACTGTTGTTTGGCTTGCCCGACGGGATCCTTTTAGGACCCGCATGACCATCGCTGGTTTGAAGAGTGCGCTCGGTGGCATGACGAGGTGCTGCACGGCGGTGAAGGTGCGCCGCACCTCCGGATCCACTCGCGAGGCCAACTGCACCCGCCTCGAATACCCGTTCAGCAGATCGATTCCAGCCGGCTTCGGGCCCTGCGTCTCGGGGAACGCGAAGTCGCCGCCGACCGCGAAACGCCATGGGGTGGCGATAATCGAGCTCACCTCGCGATAGAAGGCCTTCGCCATCACGCTCGTCGCGGTGCCGTGCCGGTCCAGCATCCGGCCGAGCGCCAACGCATCGAGCGCCGCGCAGGTCATGCCTTGGCCATAGATCGGATTAAAGCTGCAGACCGCGTCTCCCGTGGCCACATATCCGGCGGGTACCTGACGCAGCTTCTCAAAATACCTACGCCTACTCGATGGGAAGCCATAGAAGACGAAGTCGCTGATCAGCTCGCCGCTCGCGAGCATGTCCGACAGCGCCGGATGCGGCAGTTCCTTGGCGAAGCTCTCGATACCCGCTGCCGTCTTAGGGAAATCGCCGTGCCAGCCGCCGAATCCGACCAGCCACCGATCACCTTCAATGGGCAGGATAAGGCCCACTCGCTTCTCCACCGGCGGTGTGGGCAGGATGAAAATGCCGATGCCCTCGGGTAGAAATCCGGGCTCGCGCTTGTAGACACTCGTCGCATAGCCGACCCCGATTTTCACCTCGACCGTTTCGGGCACGGGGAAGTCGAGGCCGGCGAGCCACCGGTCGGATCTGCTGCCACGGCCGGTGGCGTCGACGACCAGATCGGCAGCGAGGGTCTCGCCATCATCGAGCTTGACCCCGGTGACGCCTTGCGAGTTACTGCCGGTGAGCCCGGCAATGGCCACGCCGTCGCGAATGACCACATTGGACTGTGCGGCGACCCGGTTGCGCAAAGTTGTTTCGAGCAAAGGGCGGCTGAAGGAGACCATCTGCAGGCCGGTGTCGACTTTTGGCCAGATGCCGCCGAAGCGGTGAAAGCTGAGATCGCGGCCCGGCTCGAAGGGCACTGCCCCGGCGGCGACGAGCTCGTCATGGATGCCAGGGAACAGCTCGGTGAGTGCGGCTTGGCCGGAGGCCAAAAGAACGTGCGGATGCTGGCCCTGCGGCACACCACGTCGCGGTTCTGCCAGCTCCGGCAGGGTGTCTCGGTCGAGGACGGTGACTTTGCCGAATCGGCTGGAAAGCGCCTGTGCTGCGGTCAATCCGGCAACGCTGGCGCCAATGACGATCGCATGATTTCTCCCCATGTCCTCGGACACTAGTCGATGCGCGTTGGTAACTGCCCCCGGACAAAGGTTGACGGCCCGATCGGCGGCAGCCATACTTTTCAGCTGGAATGATCCAAGAACTCTGCGATGGCCTGTGTGCGCCGCGAAGCATGCATTGATGATGAGTGATCACTTGTTGGGTGGCGGCACCCCCTCTGGTGAGCCCGGCGATCCGGGTCCGGCCGCGTCGCGAGCTCAAGGCCATCCGTCGCAGGGGAGCGCATTCCTGTTGGGGTCATTTGATTGCGGCACCGTTGTGGCCGATGCATGGGGTGAATCTGGGGACGCTGTTGCGCACGTGCGACGCGGTGGGCGCATGCCTGGCTGTGCCTCCGTTCGGGTGGGTGGATGAGGCACTCAACCGCGGAAACACTTTGCGCCACGGGACATGCGTGCACCGGGTCGGTGATCCTGAACGCTTTCTGGCCAAGGAACGCTCATCGGGTACTCACATAGTCGGAGTTGAACTGGCCGATGAAGCTATCCGGCTTGGCGATCTGCCAGCCGCGCGGCGGCGCACGATTGCTGTGCTGGGCCATGAAGCGACCGGCATCCCGCCGGAAGCAGTGGATCTGCTCGATGCGGTGGTGGAAATTCCTATGGTGGGTACCGGAATGAGCCTGAACGTGGCCGTAGCCGGATCGCTGGTTCTCTACAAGTTAGCCGGCCTGCTCTGAACTGGAGCTACGTCCACTTGAGACCGGTGATGCGTTCGTAGGCCTCGAGATAGCGGGCGCGGGTGGCCTCAACGACCTCGGCCGGCATCTCGGGGGGCGCCGATTTCTTGTCCCATCCGGTGGTGACGGCCCAGTCCCGCACGAATTGCTTGTCAAAGCTGGCCTGTACCCGGCCAGGCTCCCACTGATCGGCGGGCCAGAAGCGCGACGAGTCCGGGGTGAGCACCTCGTCACCGAGGACCAGGGTGCCCGAGCTGTCCCAGCCGAGCTCGATTTTCGTGTCAGCGATGATCAGGCCACGTTTCTCGGCTATCTCGCATCCGCGCCGGTACACGTCCAATGTGATTTGCCGTAGTTGATCTGCGGTTTCCGCACCGACCTTGTCGGACACCTCGTCGAAGGTCATCGGCTCGTCGTGCTCGCCCATCGGCGCCTTGGTGCTCGGCGTGAAGATCGGCTCGGCCAGCCGCGATGCCTCCACCAATCCCGGCGGCAGCGAGATCCCGGACACTGCACCGGTTTTCTGATAGTCCTTGAGTCCCGAGCCGGTCAGGTAGCCGCGGGCCACGCATTCGACCGGCACCATGGCCAGGCGGCGGCAGCGAATCGCTCGTCCTTCGAACTCCGCGGGGACGTCGGTGGAGATCACGTGGTTGGGCACGATGTCGCGCAGCTGGTCGAACCACCACAGCGACAGCGCCGTGAGAATCTTGCCCTTATCCGGGATCAGCCCGCCAGGCAGGATCACGTCGTAGACCGAAACCCGGTCGGAAGCCACCAGCAGGATGTCGTCGCCGTCCCGGTAAACATCCCGGACCTTGCCCGAATGCAGGAGTTTCACAGGCGCAGGATAGCGTTATGTGGTGAGCTCCTATCGCGCAGGCTTCGCCTGCTTCGTGGGGCGGCCGAACGCGGGAAAATCGACTCTGACCAATGCCATCGTGGGCCAGAAGATCGCGATCACCTCGAACAAGCCGCAGACCACCAGGCACATCATCCGCGGTGTGCTGCACCGGCCCGACGCGCAGCTGGTTCTGGTAGACACGCCGGGTCTGCACCGGCCCCGCACCCTGCTCGGCCAGCGCCTCAACGACCTCGTGCGCAGCACGTGGAGCGAGGTCGATGTGATCGGGCTCTGCATTCCCGCGAACGAGGCGGTCGGCAAGGGAGACACCTTCATCGCCTCCGAGACCGCCGAGCTCAAGGCCAAGGTCGTCGCGGTGGTCACCAAGACCGACCTGGTCAGCAAGAAGGAGCTCACCGAGCAGTTGCTGGCAGTGAGCCGGCTCGGCGACTTCGCCGATATTGTGCCCTGCAGCGCGGTTTCAGGCGAGCAGCTCGACGTGCTCACCGACGTGATGATCAGCCACATGCCCTCGTCGCCCCAGCTCTATCCCGACGACATGCTCACCGATGAGCCCGAGCATGTGCTGATCGCCGAGATGATCCGCGAAGCCGCACTCGAGGGCGTACGCGACGAGCTTCCGCATTCGATCGCGGTGCTGGTCGAGGAGATCATTCCGGAGGGCAGGCTGACCAAGGTTTTCGCCGACATCTATGTGGAGCGGCAGTCGCAGAAGGCGATCGTCATCGGTGCCAAGGCCTCCCGGCTCAAAGAGGTCGGCATCGTCGCGCGCAAGCAGATTGAAGATTTGCTGGGTACCAGGGTGCACCTCGACCTGCACGTAAGAGTGGCCAAAGACTGGCAGCGCGATCCCAGACAGCTGCGCAAACTAGGCTTCTGACGTGCGTAGGCCCCTCTACCGCGATCACGCCCTGGTGCTGCGAGTACAACGACTGGGCGAGGCTGACCGGATCATCAGCCTGCTGACCCGGACGCACGGCCGCGTGCGCGCGGTCGCCAAAGGGGTCCGCAAGACCAGCTCACGGTTTGGCGCGCGACTGGAACCCTTCGGCCACATCGACATTCAGTGCAGCGAAGGCTCCTCTTTGGACACTGTGACGCAGGTTGAGGGACTCAGTCTGCTGGGACGCCACTTCGTGGACGACTACCCGCGCTATACGACGGCCAGCGCGATCGCCGAAACCGCCGAGCGACTCACCCCGGTGGAACGAGAACCCTCACTGCGGCTCTATCTGCTCACTCTCGGCGCGCTGAATGCCTTGGCGGAGAAGGAAAGAGCGGCGACCCTGGTGCTCGACGCCTACCTGCTGCGGGCGATGGCCTACGCCGGCTGGGCTCCTTCGCTACGCGCCTGCGCGGTCTGTGCCGAGCCCGGGCCGCATCGCGCTTTCTCCGTCCCGGCCGGGGGAGTGGTCTGCCCGAACTGCCGCCCACCCGGCGCGGCTCACCCCACTCCGACGGCGATCGATCTCATGCACGCCCTGCTCGAAGGGGACTGGCCCACCGCCGAAGGATCAGATGTGAAGATTCGGGGGGAATCCAGTGGACTTGTCGCGGCGCACCTGCAGTGGCACCTTGAGCGCGCGCTACGCTCACTCCCGCTAGTTGATCGACGGGAGAATCCATGAGACCGCCTTCGCCGCATCCGTCTGGTGTGCGTCCACCGCAGCTGCCCGCCGCAGCCCTGCCGCGTCATATCGCGCTCGTCATGGATGGCAACGGACGCTGGGCGAAGGAACGTGGCCTGCCCCGGACCGAGGGGCACAAGCGGGGCGAGTTCTCGCTTTTCGACACCATCGAAGGTGCTCTGGAGCTCGGAGTTCCCTACCTTTCCGCCTACGCCTTCTCCACCGAGAACTGGAAGCGCTCGCCGGAAGAGGTTCGCTTTCTGATGGGCTTCAATCGCGATGTGATCCGCCGTCGCCGGGATCAACTGGTCGATCTCGGGGTGCGAGTGGTCTGGTCGGGCCGCCGCGGGAGGCTCTGGAAGAGCGTCATCGATGAGTTGGAAACGGCCGAGGAGATGAGTAAGCGCAACTCCAAGCTGACGCTTCAGTTCTGCGTGAACTACGGCGGTCAGGCCGAGATCGCTGATGCGGCTGCTGCGATTGCGCGCGATGTCGCCCTTGGCCGGATCAAGCCCGACAAGATCAATGAGAAGACTTTCGCGAAGTACCTCTACCACCCCGAAGTCCCCGAGGTCGACCTGTTCCTGCGTCCCTCTGGCGAGCAGCGGACTAGCAACTTCCTGCCGTGGCAGTCGGCCTACGCGGAGCACATCTATCTCGACACGCTATGGCCCGACTTCGACCGGCGTCACCTCTGGTATGCGTGCGAGCTGTTCGCCCAGCGCGATCGCCGCTTCGGCGGTGCGCTTCCGAACCCCGTCGCACCGGTGAAGATACCCACCTGATTTCGGCCTCCATCTCTGCATCACCGCCTTGGGGCAGAGATGGAGACCGGAGCCAATCTCGCTCCGGCCGTGGCGCGCAAAGCGTGTCCATCTCTGCGTCACCGTCCTAATGCAGAGATGGAGGCCGAAAGTGACCCCCTCCGGCCAGCGCAAACGAGCGCGGCCGCGTCGCAGGCCGTGCGCGGTCTGTGTCACCAAGCTGTGGCAGATATGGCCAACCTTGCGGCCGTGGTTCGCGAAGTGTGTCCATCTCTGCGTGAGCGCACTGATGCAGAGATGGAGGCCGAATGAGGACACCCTCCGGCCAGCGCGAACGTGGACAGCCGTGGCATCAAAGCGATGCAGAATCAGCGGCCGAGCAGGAGTGCGAGAGCGCCGAGTAGGACGGCGCTGAGGATCAGCAGCCAGTCGGCCGCGCCGAAACGTTGAGGGCGGGCAATGCTCCGCGGCCGACGAGAGTCGAATCCGCGAGCGTCCATGGCAACGGAGAGCCGCACGCCCCGGCGGATCGCGCCGACCAGCAAGACAAATGAGGTGCGGGCGAAGGCCCGTCGCAGCCCTCTGGCCCGGCGAGCCATGCTGATCGTCGTCCACTCCCACCGGAGCATCCCGACCAAGCGAAAAGCGGCCAGCGCACCGATTGCGAAGCGGGGCGAAACCCGCCCGTGCTGAATGAGGGAGTCGGCTAGGTCGGTGGGATCCGTGGTGGCAAAGACAATCACGCCGGGCAGAGCGATGGCGAGCAGCCGCAGTGCGAGTGCACCGGCCGTCGTCATGGTGCCGGTGGTGACCTGGATCGGCCCAAGTTCCCAAAGCAGAGTGCCGGTGCGCTCGCCGGCGAAAAGGGTGAAGGTGACCATCATGGCCAGCGCGCTGACCAAAATGGGCCACGCTCGGCGAAGCAGATCCCAATAGCGCAGCCCGAAGAGCGGCACGACGGCCAGCTCGACAGCCAGTGCCACTGCCGGAACAACGGGATTGAGACTGAAGAGCAGCATGACCGGCAGGATCAAAGCGGCCGCGAGTTTGGCAGTGGGTGCGCGCCGAGCAAGGGCCGCTGTCACAGCACCACGCTCCGATCGGCAAGCACCGCAACCACATCCGGGTCGTGCGTAGCCGTGATGATCCCGTGGCCCGAATCTCGTAGCGACGCCAGCAGCTCGATCAGCTCAATCCAAGTACGACGGTCCTGCCCGAAGGTGGGCTCGTCCAGGATCAGCAAGCGCGGCGCGGCGGCCAAAGCTGTTGCGACGCTGAGTCGCCGGGCTTCGCCGCCGGAGAGCGTGAACGGATTGGCGCCGGCCAGCTTCTCCAATCGAAGCCTGGCAAGCAGGTCCCGCACCCGGGTTTCGGGCGCACCGCCAAGCGCCAGCTCTTCGCGCACCGAGGAAGTCACGAACTGATGCTCAGGATTCTGAAACACCGAGCCGATGCGCCGCGCGAGGTCCGCCGGCCGCCAGCCTTGCGGAGATCCTTGGGGGGTACCAACAGAGCCTGCCTCAGGCCGCAAAAGCCCACCCAGAGCCAATGCCAGGGTCGACTTGCCGGATCCGTTGGCTCCAGTGAGTGCGACGGCCTCACCTTCACGGACGGAAATGTCCGGATAGGACAGACCTCGCGCACGCAGCCCGTTGGTGGCGATGAGCTCTGAGCCCGGGGAAGTAGTGGCAAGCCGGGGCTTGAGAGGACGTCCAGGTACCCAGACACCGGCCTCGGCAAGCTCATCGCCGAGCGAACCGTCCAAAATCGACGGCGGTCCGTCGGCGCGGATCCCACCGCCCGGCTCTAAGACTATGACCCGATCCACCAGGGGCAGCACTTCGGCCAGCCGATGCTCGATGATGATCAGCGTGGTGTGCTCGCTGACCGCATGCTGAAGGACTCCACGGACTACCTCGGCGCCGGCCGGGTCAAGGTTGGCCGTCGGTTCGTCGAGCAGCAGCAGATCGGGCTCGGTTACCAGCGCACCGGCCAGGACGAGCCGTTGCTGCTCACCGCCCGAGAGCTCACTTGTGTCGCGCTCGCGGCCGTACCGGAAGCCGACCTGATCCAGCACTTTGTCCACGCGGGCCCAGATCTCGGGCGCGGGCACGCCGAGGTTCTCCAATCCGAACGCGACCTCGTCCCCAGCCCGGGACATGACGAGCTGCGATTGGGGGTCCTGGAAGACGATCCCGGCCCGGCCATCCACCCGCAGCGTGCCCTCAGCCTCACCCGAATCTGCGGGGAGCAGCCCGGCCAGAGCATGCAGCAGCGTCGACTTCCCCGCGCCCGATGGACCGAGGAGCAGCACCCGCTCGCCGCGTTCGACGCGCAGGTCCACGCCGCGGATCGCCCAGGCCTTGCGCCCAGCGTGCCGCCACCCGTACCCGTTGAGCTGGATCACCGGGTGATCAACGGTCAGACGAGCTCACGGGTGCGCCCGGACGGAAAGCGATCCAGCACTCCGGTGGCCGCCAGCGCTTTCACCAGCGCCGGAGTGCCCAGGCCGGCGATGATCGCCGTACTGAGGATGGTGATCA
Organism: Micromonosporaceae bacterium; assembly: GCA_003543035.1. GTDB lineage: Bacteria > Actinomycetota > Actinomycetes > Mycobacteriales > Micromonosporaceae > Rhizocola. The sequence goes on from DPJL01000156.1 coordinate 8,373, forward strand.
CGATCTGGGGCAGCCGGAAGCTGTACCAGTCATAGGTGTAGTAGTAGACGACCTGATCATAGATCGCTGCGGACAGACCAGTTGCGGCCGCCGCGAGCACCGCGATCGGCAACCGCCATACGCGATACAGGAACACCAGGAAGACAAGCTCGGCTCCCAGCCCTTGGACCAGCCCCTGCCAGATGATGCTGGTACCCCACACCGAGCCCAGCAGCACCGAAACGATGGCGGCCACGGTTTCGCAGTACAGCGCGGCACCCGGTTTCCGGATGATCCACGGCCCGAGCACGGCCGGCATCAGCCAGACGCCGTAGAGCAGTGCCTGAGCCGGTGGATAGCTCACGAACAGCGGCGTCGCCGCGTTGTAAAGCAGCCCCCAGGCCCAGAAGATGACGCCAAAGGTGACCGCGATGATCGATGCCACGACGATGTCGACGGTGCGCCAGCGAAATTTGCTCATATGATCATTCTCCAGACTCCCTGCGCTGGCATTACCCAGATCAGGTTCAAGGGTCTGCGGCCCGTTGCCGCACTCTCAGCACTCGCGTGCTCCCCTGTCGTGGGATAGAGACTAACACCGGCTGACCGGTTAGCCTGTTGCGGTGACCGTCACAGACCGCCCCACCGTGAAGGCCCCGGACCCACCTCCGCCCCCATCGAAGTTCTTAGGTGGCCGCGTGGGCTCGGTCGAGGTCCTGGCCGTGATCCTGATCGCCCTGGTCTTCTTCCGGGAGCCGATCGCAGCGAAGATCGTGGAATTCCCGCTCTTGCAGACATGGACAACAGTCTTTGTGTCGGTGATGGTGCAGGCGATGCCCTTCCTCGTCTTCGGTGTCGCGCTGTCCGCAGTGATCGCGGTTTACGTGCCCCGTTCCTTCTGGGCCAAGGCATTGCCCAAGCACCCGGCACTGGCGGTGCCAGTGGCGAGCTGCGCAGGCGTAGTGCTCCCCGGTTGCGAGTGTGGGGCGGTGCCGATTGCGGGCTCGCTGATCCGCCGCGGTGTCACCCCGGCTGCGGCCCTGGCCTTCCTTCTCGCCGCGCCCGCGATCAATCCGATTGTGCTGATCTCGACGGCGGTGGCCTTTCCGAAGAACCCCGAGATGGTGGTCGGCCGCGGGCTTGCCAGCCTGGCCGTAGCCATGATCATGGGATGGCTGTGGTTGCGCATGGGCAAGACCGAGTGGATTCGCATGCCGCACCGGCCCGAGCTCGACGACCTCTCCAAAGGACGGGCCTTCTGGGCGGCGTGCCGTCACGACATCGTGCACGCCGGGGGCTTCCTGGTGCTGGGTGCCATGGCCGCGGCGACGATCAACGTCATCGTTCCGGACGCCTGGTTGCAGACGCTGGCCGACAACCCGGTGCTTTCGGTGATCGCGCTGGCAATCCTCGCGGTGCTGCTGTCGATCTGCTCGGAGGCCGATGCCTTCGTGGCGGCTTCGCTGAGCCAGTTCTCGCTCACCTCGCGGCTCGTGTTCCTCGTCGTCGGCCCGATGGTCGACCTCAAACTCATCTCCATGCAGACCGGCGTCTTCGGGCGGCGCTTCGCCTCCCGTTTCGCCCCCACTACGTTGGTGGTCGCCACGGCGATCGCGGCCCTCACAGGAGCGGTGATCTTCACATGAACCGGCAAGCGCAAGGAGTCGTGCTACTCCTGCTAGGTGGTGCCGTCCTCAAGGCCACCGTGTTCACCGAGATCTATCTGCGCTACGTCAAGGAGTCCTTGCTGCCCTTCCTGATCGGGGCGGGCGTGATGCTCGTGATTGCAGGCGTGATGACCATCATCTACGACCTGCGGCATGGCTCCGAGACGGACACCGAATGTGCCGAAGGCGAAGACCACGGGCACGAGCACGCCACCCCGCATCACGAGCCCAGAGTCGGCTGGATGCTGATCGCTCCCGTGCTCGGGCTGCTACTGGTGGCACCGCCCGCGCTCGGCGCTTTCGCGGCTGGGCAGAGCGGCAGCGCGGTACTCATCGAAGCAGATCTTTATCCTCCACTGCCTGACGGTGATCCGGCGAAGATCAGTGTGCTTGACTACGCCACCCGTGCCATCTTCGACAAGGGAAAGTCCATGAAGGACGGCGGTGGGGGAAACCGGAAGGTGCAGATCTCCGGCTTCCTGTCCGAGGGGCCGGCCGGGGAAAAGGTGCTTACCCGGATGATGCTTTCCTGCTGCGCGGCCGACGCACGCCCGATCAAGATTGGGATGGCGGGCCAGACTCCCGCCGGGATCGCCAACGACCAGTGGGTCGAGGTGACCGGCGTCTATACCACAAAGACGGTGAAAGACCCGGTCAACAACAACGACATCCCCTTCATCGAGGTGCTGGAATGGCGCCAGATCGAGCCTCCTCGCAACCAATACGAATAGTCCCTACCAGCGAGTAACACCACGCGATAACGTGGAGGTCTGATCCGGTACCCAATGAAGGGTTTCGAGATGACCACGACGCAACGTGAGGTAACCGCGGAGCAGGCCCGAAGTGTGGCTGAGGCGGCGCGGGAAACCGAATGGCGCAAACCAAGTTTCGGCAAGCAGCTCTTCCTGGGCCGGTTGCGGATGGACCTCATCGATCCGTGGCCGGTGCCGCAGGAGAGTGAGGACGCTCAGACCTTTCTGACCAAGCTGCGCGAATATTCGACGAGCAGTATCGACGGCGCCCAGATCGAGCGCGATGCCCGTATCCCCGATGAGGTGTTCCACGGGCTGGCCGAGCTCGGCTGCTTCGGGATGAAGATCGACACCAAGTACGGCGGGCTTGGACTGTCGAATTTGGACTATTGTCACGCGCTAACCCTGGTGGGATCGGCCAATCCGTCCATCGGAGCGCTGCTGAGCGCACATCAGTCGATCGGTGTGCCGCAGCCACTGAAGATCTTCGGCACGGCGGAGCAGAAGCAGAAGTTCTTGCCCCGCTTGGCCGCGGGTGAGGTGTCGGCGTTCCTGTTGACCGAGCCGGATGTGGGTTCCGACCCGGCTCGCATGTCGGTGACTGCGGTCCCGGTCGAGGGTGGCTATCGGCTCAACGGCGTAAAACTGTGGGCTACCAACGGTTCTGTGGCGACCTTGCTTGTCGTGATGGCTGTGGTGCCCAAGAGTGAGGGCCATCGCGGCGGCATCACCGCGTTCGTCGTGGAGGGCCGGGCCGAGGGCGTGACCGTCGAGCGTCGCAACGCCTTCCTTGGCTTGCGGGGCTTGGAAAACAGCGTCACCCGCTTCCACGATGTCTTCGTTCCCGCCGACGCGATGATCGGCGGCGAGGGCCAGGGCCTGAAGATCGCGCTGACCACGCTTAACACCGGACGCCTGTCGTTGCCTGCGATGTGTGTCGCGGCGTCGAAGTGGTGCCTCAACGTGGGTCGCGGCTGGGCAGCCAACCGCGTGCAATGGGGCCGCAAGGTTGGCGAGCACGAGGCCGTTGCCACCAAGCTCGCTTTCATCGCTGCCACCACCTACGGCATGGAGTCCATGCTGGATCTGTGCTGCATGCTCGCCGACGACGACCGCAACGACATCCGGATCGAAGCCGCACTGATCAAGCTCTTCGGCTCGGAGAAGGCATGGACGATCGCGGATGAGCTGATCCAGATCCGGGGCGGGCGCGGCTACGAGACGGCCGATTCGCTTGCCGCGCGGGGCGAGAAGCCGTTGGGCGCCGAGCAACTCTTGCGGGATCTGCGGATCAACCGGATCTTCGAGGGCTCGACCGAAATCATGCATCTGCTCATCGCACGCGAGGCAGTGGATCAGCACCTCTCGGTGGCCGGGGACATCATCGACCCGAAGGCTTCCCTGGGGCGCAAGGCAAAAGCACTGCTGAAGGCCTCGGGCTTCTATGCTCGTTGGCTGCCAACGCTTTTCGTCGGCCGCGGAACATTTGGCGGGTACCGGAAATACGGCCGCCTGGCCAAACACCTTCGCTATGCGGAGCGGGCGTCGCGGCGCCTTGCGCGGCACACCTTCCGTGGCATGGCGACTTGGCAAGGCAGGCTGGAGCATCGGCAGGCGTTCCTGGGTCGCATCGTCGACATCGGAGCCGAGCTCTTCGCCATCGCGGCGGTCTGTTCGCGGGCAACTGCCAGTGGCAAGCCCGAAGAACTGGAGCTTGCGGATGTGTTCTGCCAGCAGGCGCGGCAGCGGGTGATCGTGCTCGAACACGGGCTGTGGAACAACACCGACGCGCCCGATGTGGCCCTGACGAAGAATGTCCTTTCCGGACGGTACGGGTTCCTGGAGGAGGGCATCGTGGACCCGCCGGACGAGGGGGAGTGGGTCACCACGTGGACCGCCGGTCCCTCGGCCGGGCCCAACCTCCACCGCAAGCTGAGCTAGCAAGTTAAGTCTTGGCCGGTCGGTGCCACGACCGGCCAAGGCTTTCTAGCTGGCGGCTGGGCGTAGCCCGAGCCGGCGGAGCTCCATCCGGGCGAGGCAGTCCACCATTTCCGGGTCGCCATCGCGCCACCCGGCCACGACATCGTCGTCGAGATCGGTGAGCCGGCGCAGCGGGGCGGTTGCCAACGCCCGCAAGGCAAGCAGCTCCGAGCCACCCTGCCGCCTACGGATCTTCACCGCCGCGGTGGCAGTGCGGATCCACATGGCGCGGAAGGGAATCCACAGCGCGAGTGCGATCAGGATCGGCACCCCAGCCGTGAACCATCCCACCACGGTGGCGAGGTCGCCCACGGCACTTTGCTGATCCCGGCCGGCCTCGGCGATGCCCCGAGCCGCGTCGGCAGCACGTCCGAAGGGTGAGGCGACAGTCTTGCCGATCAACGGCACCGCCCCCGCTTTGGCCTCGGCGTCAGCGAGATCTGCTGCCAGCCGGTCGCCGGAGCTTTCCAGCTTCTGACCTGGTACGGCCAGTTTCTGCACGAAGTGGTAGAGCCCGACCGCGGCCCAAATCCACAGTAGACACCAGACGGCCAGAGCCAGGTCCGCCACGATCTGCCTAGTCAGCCGCCAGGGCCGCTCCGCGTACACCTTCATGGCCATCACTTTGCCCTGCGAGCGCGGATTTCATACGCCGCACACGCGGCATGTCACGCGGCTCAGAGGCGGCGTTCGCCGACATGGGCTACGGCATCTGCCACGATGTGCGCGATGTGATCGTCCACAAGGGAATAGGCGATCTCGCGTCCGCGGCGCTCGGCACGTACGACGGATGAGCCCCGCAGCACGCGAAGGTGTTGCGAAACCAGCGGTTGGGGCACACCTAACGCCTCCACCAGCTCATGCACGTAGCGCTCGCCATGTGTCGCGAGCTCGGTCACGATGGCCACACGCACTGTTGCCGCCAGGGCTCGAAGAAGCTCGCTTGCGCGCTGATATGCGTCCGAATCGCTCACATAGTCCAACCTAGCGTGAGTCGACCCAGTCGTCGTGTCGGCCGCTGTCACGGCTCTAGGACCCACTCCGGTGCGTGGTCCCCGTTCACGGCTCCGGCGGTGGGGCGGCGCAGTCGCCGCCAGAGCGACGTAGCCAGTGCCACCAGGACGAAGAGGAGGATCGCGGTCAGCACAACCGTGGCACCTGTCCCGGTGTCGAGTTGCACGGAAAGTAAGAACCCGCCCGCTCCGGCGAGCAGCCCGCCGAGCATCGACAGCACCATCGTCGCGGAGAAGCCTCTGGACAGAAGTTGCGCTGCCGCTACTGGTACCACCATCAAAGCACTCACTAGCAGCAGCCCGACGGCCCGCATGGCGACGGTGACAGTGACCGCGGCCATCACTGCCAGCAGCAGGTTCAGGAAACGCACCGGCAGACCACTCACCTTGGCGAATTCCTCGTCCTGGCACGCGGCGAAGAGCCACGGACGCAGGCCGAGGGTCACCACGAGCACGACCGCGCCCAGCACCGCCATGACGATCAGGTCTTCGCTGGTCGTGGTGAGTGGGGAGCCGAACAGGTAGGCCATCAGATTGGAGTTGCTCTTGCCCGGGGCCAGCCCGACGAGGAAGACACCGCCGGAGATGCCGCCGTAGAAGAGGATCGCCAGTGCCATGTCGCCTGAGGTGCGGCCGCGCGCTCGCACCAGCTCAACCGCGATTGAACCGACGATGGCGACCGCGACCGCGGTCAGCACCGGCTGGGTGCCGGTGAGCAGCCCGAGCCCGACGCCGGTGAGCGCGATGTGGCCAATGCCGTCGCCGATCAGGGACATCCGCCGCTGCACCAGGTAGATGCCCAGCGAGGGGGCGACGAGACCGGTGATGAGCACACCGAGCAAGGCACGCTGCATGATGGGCGACGCGAGCAGATCGATCATCGGGTCCCCCAGATGCCGGGCTCATCGGTCGGCGCGTGGGGATGCACGTGGTCGTGACCGGGGTCGGCATGGTGTCCGGCCGGCTGTGGGACCGGCCCGTCGTGAGCGATTTTCCCGTCGTGCACGACCACCGCCCGGGTGATCACCGGCTGCAGTGGGCCAAGCTCGTGCGCCACAAGCAAAACCGTCCCTCCACTGTGGACGAATTTGCGCAACGCGCCGGCGAAGGCTTCCTGCGACGCTGAGTCGACCCCCGCGGTGGGCTCGTCGAGCACCAGCAGCTCCGGCTCGCCAGCGAGCGCTCGCGCGATAAGGGTGCGCTGCTGTTGCCCGCCGGACAGAGTGGACACCGGATCGTTGAGGCGATCGGCCAACCCGACCGAGGCAACCGCTTGCACCACAGCCGAACGGTCGGCCGCGCTCGGCGGACGGGGAAAGCCGCGCCGCGCCAACCGACCCGCGGCGACGACCTCGCGCACGGTGGCTGGGACCCCGCTTCCCGCGCCGAGTCGTTGCGGCACATAGCCGATCCGCTTCCACTCCCGGAAACGGCGCAGCGGCTTGCCAAACAGCTCGATCGTGCCGGAGCGCAGTGGCACGAGCCCGAGGGCGGCCCGGATGAGAGTCGACTTCCCGGATCCGTTCGCGCCGAGGATCGCCACGACCTCTCCGGTGTGGACGGTCAGGTTCAGGTCGCGTAAGACGGCGCGGTCGCCAAAAGCGACCGCACCATGCAGGATCCGAAGGATCGGCTCAATGCTCACTTACATCCCAACGCGTCACGTAGGCCTTTCAGATTGGCCCTCATGACGGAAAAGTAGTCGTCCGTGCTTCCGGCCGCGAGCCCTTCGAGCGGATCGAGCACGGCTGTCTTCGCCCCGACCTCCTTGGCCAGTGTCTCCGCGACCTTCGGTGAGACCAACGTCTCGAAGAAGATCGTGGTGGCGCCGTGCTCCTTGGCCTCGGCCGCGACTTCGGCCAGGCGCTGAGGAGTCGGCTCGGTCTCAGGCGTAAGGCCGGTCAGCGCGATCTGATCGAGCTTGTACCGGCTGGCCAGATAGCCGAAGGCGGCGTGGCTGGTGACTATCTCCCGCCGGTCACAGGTCTTTAGGCCGGTGGTGAACTCCTCATCCAGCTTGGTCAACTCCGCCTTGAAGGTGGCGGCGCGTGCCGTGTAATCGGCCGCGTTCGCCGGATCGGCTTTGCCGAGCTGACCGGCAACCGCGTCGGAGATGGTGGCCAGCCGGGTCGGGTCGAGCCAAAGGTGCGGGTCGAGGCCCTCTTCCTCCGACGGTGCGGGTGACGCCTCGCCTTCGTGCTCGTGTGCCTCGCCCTTCTCGAGCGGGCTGACCGTGGTCACGTCGAAGGACTTGCCCGCAGCGTTCTGCTCGATCGCCTTGTCCAACTCTGGCTGGAAGGTCTTGAGGTAGATCACAAGATCCGCGGCGGCGATCTGAGCGATCTGGGAGGGCTTGAGCTCCATGTCGTGCGGCTCGGCGCCCGGCTGAGCCAGGTTGACCACTGACAAGTGCTCGCCGCCGACTCGCTCGGCCACGAACTGTAGCGGGTAAAAGCCCGCCACCACGTCCACCTTCTGCGATGTGGCGGCGGGATTCTTGTCATCGCCGCACGCGGCAAGACCGGTTATCGCAAGTGCGGCGGCCAGGCCGCCCAGGAGGACACGACTTCGCATGACGTCCACTCTCCCCGAAGATGAGAATGATTGTCAAAATCGCATAGGTCGTGTCCGGTCAAAAAATGCGGGTGAGAGCCGTGATCACCAGGAGTCCGAGGACCGCGACCCGCAGGGCGCGGGTGGAATTCGCCTGGATGGGCCAGGTGGTGATCAGGATCGCCCCGAGAGCCACGGCCAGTGCCAGCAGCACCAGACCGCTCAATGGCTCGGGCAGCAATAGCGCGCCGATGAACACCACGAGCACGCCAATGAAGACGGCTGTACGGTTGAGCCGCGCCAGCTTTTCCAGTAGAGGCATGCTGGGCATTCAACCGTAGCGAAGGGTCCTTGCACAGTGCTGGTCTTCAATCGCTTTATCGTGGCATCCGAAGCCGACTCATTTGTCGCGCAAGCCCATGCCGCCCTGGCCGCGCTGGCTGAAGCACCCGGTTATATAAGGGGAGAGCTGACCCGCTCATTGGACGATCCGGAGCATTGGTGCCTGCTTACCGAGTGGGAAAATGTTGGCACTTATCGCCGCGCCCTCGGCCGATTCGAGGTGAAGATGACGGCCACGCCGTTGCTCGCCCAGTCGCTAATGGAGCCATCGGCCTACGAGACATTGGCATCCATCGTTCCCGGCGGCACGCTTCGGATAATGGAAAGTGACAGGCGAGTGTGACCAGTCGCTTGCTGCCGCCTGTTCTGGGCGGCGTCGCGAGTGGTCATGCTCGTAGTCGTATGATCCGGCCATGACTGCATCGCCTCCAGTCCCGCCCGGCCCAGGTCGAGAGGGTGCGGGCGTACAGGCCCCGTTTCCGGCGCCACCGACCGAGGGCGGCGGGACCAGGCTCGGCTGGGCGCTGGGGATTGCCGGTGCGGCTCTGGTGCTTTGCTGTGGCGGCGGGCTCTTGGCCATTCTCGGCTTCGGGGTGACCCAGGTCGCGGCTCTCAACGAGCAATCGCGGGTGGTAGTCACGGAGTACCTCGACGCGCTGCGTGATCAAAAGTATGACGACGCTTACAAGCTGCTCTGCGACAAGGAGCAGTCCAGCCTGCCCAAAGATCGATTCGCCGCCCGTGAGCGTGCCCGGGCGCAGCTGAGGGACTTCCAGGTCGGCGAGTTTGACATCAACAGCGGCAGGTTGCCGGTAACCGAGCGCTATGCGGACGGCTCGACCGACACGGTGACCTATTACTTCGAGAATGACCCGGAAACGGCTCAGCTCGAGATATGCGGTCGAGAGTGAGTAGAAGGCCGTTGCGCGGCTCACAGGTCTGTGCAGCCGCTGCAGCGCCCGGGTCGCGCCAGCGGGCCTGGGCGCCAAGGGACTCTGTAACGTTGTGTCATTGAACTCCGCCGACATCCAGCCGGCGGCTACTCCCATGGAAGGGACAAGAAAGTAATGCCTGCGGACCGCATTGACTCCGTTGTCAGCCTGGCCAAACGCCGGGGTTTCGTCTATCCGTCCAGCGAGATCTACGGCGGGACCCGATCGGCCTGGGACTACGGCCCGCTCGGCGTGGAGCTGAAGGACAATGTCCGGCGTCAATGGTGGCGCAGCATGGTGCAGCAGCGAGACGACATCGTCGGGCTCGACTCTGCCATCATCCTCGCTCGCCAGGTTTGGGAGGCTTCGGGTCACATCGATGCCTTCGTCGACCCGCTGACCGAGTGTACGAACTGCCACAAGCGTTTCCGGGCTGATCACCTCGAAGAGGCTTTCATCGCCAAGAACGCAGCGAAGAAACCCTCCCCTGAATTTTTGCTGTCCGAATTGAACTGTCCGAACTGTGGCAACAAGGGCACCTTCACCGAGCCGAAGATGTTCAACGGCTTGATGAAGACCTACCTGGGCCCGGTGGAGAGTGCGGATGGGTTGCACTATCTGCGCCCCGAGACGGCTCAGGGCATTTTCGTGAACTACGCGAACGTGGCCACCACAGCCCGCAAGAAGCCGCCTTTCGGCATCGCGCAGGTGGGCAAGAGCTTCCGCAACGAGATCACGCCGGGGAACTTCATCTTCCGCACGCGTGAATTCGAGCAGATGGAGATGGAATTCTTCGTCGAGCCCGGCACTGACGAGCAGTGGCATGAGTACTGGTTGCAGGAACGCTGGAATTGGTTCGTGGACCTCGGCCTCAAGCCGGAGAACATGCGCCTGTTCGAGCATCCGAAAGAGAAGCTGTCGCACTACTCCAAGCGGACCGTGGACATTGAGTACCGCTTCCAGTTCGGCGGCACCGAATTCTCCGAGCTCGAAGGTATAGCGAACCGCACCGACTTCGACCTGACGACCCATAGCAAGCATTCGGGTACTGATCTGTCCTATTTCGACCAGGAGAAGGGCGAGCGGTGGGTTCCTTACGTCATCGAGCCCGCGGCCGGTCTGACCCGCGCGGTGCTCGCCTTCCTGCTCGAGGCCTACGACGAGGACGAAGCGCCGAACACCAAGGGCGGCGTGGACAAGCGGACGGTCATGCGCTTCGACAAGCGGCTCGCCCCGGTCAAGGTGGCGGTGCTTCCGTTGTCGCGCAACGAACAGCTCTCGCCGAAAGCGAAGGAGCTGGCCGCGGCTCTGCGCAAGCGCTGGATTGTCGACTTCGACGACGCGCAGGCCATCGGCCGCCGGTACAGGCGGCAGGATGAGATCGGGACGCCTTACTGCGTAACGGTCGACTTTGACACGTTGGAGGACAACGCGGTCACGGTGCGGGACAGGGACACGATGAAGCAGGAAAGAGTCTCTCTCGACCAGATCGAAAACTACCTGATCGAGCGACTTCCCGGCGTCTAAATCCAACCATCCGGGCAGGCAGGAGTACCTTTCTCGGCCTGCCCGGATGACCTAGAGCGGGATCGACATATGCCATTGTCCACTGTACTTTGTGGACATGGCACGCACCCGTACAGTAGCCGGTGCCGGAACCCTCGCCACCGCTGCTTTAGTCCTGCTCTTCGGCAATCAGCCGTTCACCGAGTGGGTGGATCGGCATACGACGGCCAATGACAGCGCGTGGAATTGGTTTCTGCGCACGTTAACCTGGCCGCGCTGGGCTTTCGGGCCTTCCGATAATTCAAGTGAGGCTATGCGCCGATTGCTCGCTGACGATCTCCGGGCCATCCTGTTGATCGTTTTCGTGGCGCTCATCCTCGCCTGGGTGGCCAAGGCCGTCGTCGGGGGTGCCGGCGGCTTCCTCCTCGGCTGGTCGGCGTTGATCTTCGGGTCGGCCCTGGCAGCATTCCTCACCGCCTTCATCATCTCCAACCCCAGTCTTGTCAACGCCTTCTCCGTCGCCGCGGCGGGCTCCACGTACGGTCTGTTCGTAGGCTGGATCGTGGGGGCGGTCACCGCCGGCGCGAAGGGCTCTGGCTCTTAGGCCGCCGCAATCTGCCCATCAGGCCCGGGAGCTGCACTTGCTCCCGGGCCGCATTATGGACCGATGAACCTGAACCTGCTACGACGCTTCACGAACTCGCCGCGGGCTCTGGTCGGCAGCTACCTGATCTTGATCGTGGTCTCCGGTGCTCTCTACTGGCAATTCGAGACCACTGACGAGAAACCCCTGGGGATCGGTGACGCCGTCTGGTGGGCCGTTGTCACCGCCTCCACCGTCGGCTACGGCGACACCTATCCCAACACGTGGCAGGGCCGGATTCTGGCCGGGTTACTCATCTCGGTCATGGTGCTTTTCGTGATCCCGCTGATCACCGCCCACTTCGCGAGCAAGCTGATCGTCGACAACGACGCCTTCCAGCACGAGGAGCAGGAGGAGATCAAGAATCAGCTCCGCGAGATCCGGGCGCTCGTGCAGTCACTTCGCCGGGATGGCGGCGATGGTCTGGTCGCGCAGCTCGACGAAGTCGAGGCCCGTGTCGACCATGACCTTCGCGGCTAGCCCCTTTCCTTCGCGCAGCAGGCCGAGCAGGATGTGCTCGGTCCCGATGTAGTTGTGGCGCAACGCAAGCGCCTCCCGCAACGACAGCTCGAGGACCTTCTTCGCCCGCGGCGTGAACGGCCGATGGCCGCCCTCCGAAGTGGAGCGTCGGCGGAACCAGCCGCGCCGCGGTTTCGGCTCGAGATCGTCAAGCGCGCCCGCCCCGAACGTCTCCTCGATCTTGGCCTTCACCGCATCGAGGTCGATCCCGATGGACTCCAGCGCCTCGGCATCCTGCCCTATGAACCGCTGGACCTCGCCACGCACCCAATCGGCCCGCATGCCCGTGGCCTCGAGCACCTTCTGCGCGACGCCGCCGGAGGTCATCAGGCCGAGCAACAGGTGCTCTGTCCCAACGTGCCGGTGCCCCAGCTCTTCCGACGCCTTCACCGCGCCCTTGACCACGGACCGAGCCCGGTCGGTGAACCGCTCGAACATCACTTCTCCCGTCGTTCGCGATCACGCTCGGCGTGCTTCTTGTGCACTGCCTGCTTGCTGACCTGAAGCGCTTCGGCGATCTCCTGCCATGACCAGCCTTGCTTACGCGCACTGCCCACCTGGAGGATTTCCAGCGTTTCGAGCAGCCGGCGCAAGGCCAGCACGGCTCGCAGGCCCACCCGAGGGTCGGCGCTGCCGGCCGCGGCCGCTAGATCCTTCGCCTCTGTCATGCTGTCAACTTACGTTGACAGGAGGTGTTTGTCAACCCAAGTTGACGGGGCGCCAGGCGTACTTGTCGCGCCACGAATGATCACCGATCAGGTGCGCCTGGAAGGCCGCGATGACCTCGGCGACATCGTCCACGTCGACCTGGAGGTGCTTCTCGTCCCGGGTCTCCAGCATGTAGCGGCCGTCGCCGACGCCGGCGCGCTTACCAAAGCCGCATTGCACGAAATGGTCGTCGTCGCCCTCGAGTGCCATGAACCAGTTGTCGTCCGACAGGCTGTGGGCCGCGCGGGCTATGTGCTCCGCGGCCGGGTCCTCAATTGGCAGGCCGGCATCCGTCGCCAGCTCATACGAGTCGGGGCGGCGCAGCAAGGGCGGGTTGACCACAGCGTCCTGGCTCAGGTCGAAGCAGACCAGACGATGCTTGGCCGCGAGATAACGGATCCTCGGCACAGCCCCCTTCGCGGCGGCCTCCTTGACCTCGATGCGCACGTGGGACTTCTTATCCCAGCGTCGTTGCACGTCGGGCAGCTGGGCAACCAGCTCCTCGTGGAACGCCGGGATCGCCGGATGCGGCTCCCACCCACGCATCGCACGCGCCTTCGCCAGCGCGTCGCCGTGACTGATCCGTGTCGGCTCATGCCACACCACCAACTCCATGACCATGCGCCAGAGCATGCCAGAGTCTGCCGATTGGCACTGTCACGCGGGTGGCCCAGCAATGATGATCAGTTGGTGAATCCTGAGACGAGAGCAGTTCACATCCGCCACATCGAGCCCGATCGCAGCCGTCCATTGGCTGTCCCGCTCTATCAGAGCTCCAGTTTCGCCTTCGCCGACGCCGATGTCATGGCGGAGAGTATGTCCACCCCAGACGGTCCGTTTGTCTATACCCGCCACCACAATCCGACCGTCCGCACCCTCGAGACCGCGGTTGCCGATCTCGAAGGCGGAGTGGCCGGGCTTGCCACCTCGTCGGGCATGGGTGCCATCAATGCGGTGCTGCAATCGCACCTTCGCACCGGCGACCACGTCATCGCGCAGAAGCGCCTCTACGGCGGCGCCCACGCGACCTTGCATGAGCTGGCCAAGCGGTTCGGTGTTGCGCTCACGCTGATCTCCGGTGACGACGTGGACGAGTTGCGTGCGGCGCTGCGGCCCGAGTCCAAAGTGCTGTATCTGGAGACCCTGTCCAACCCGAGCGCCTACGTAAGCGACCTGCCCGGGCTCGCCGCGGTGGCGCGCGAGGCCGGCTTGATTACCGTGGTGGACAACACTTTCGCGTCGCCGATCCTCTGCCAGCCGTTGCGATTCGGCGCCGACATCGTGATTCACTCCACCACCAAGTACCTGGCCGGGCACTCCGACGTGATCGGCGGGCTCGCCGTTTTCGCCACATCCGAGCTGCACCACCGGGTTTGGCACACCGCCGTCGAGCTCGGGGTCACCGCTGATCCGTTCGCCGCTTGGCTTGCCATTCGCGGGTTGCAGACACTGCCCCTGCGGATGCGGCGGCACTGCGACAACGCCGAGGTGGTCGCGGGCAAACTGGCCGCTCACTCTGCTGTCACGGCTGTCCTGTGGCCCGGATTGGCCAGTCACCCAAGCCATGAAAGGGCTTCAAGACTTCTTTCCGGGTATGGGGGAACGTTCTCCTTCGATTTGGAAGGTGGCCGTGACGCGGGCCGAGCGTTCGTCAACCGCGTGAAGCTCGTCAGTCTGGCGCCTTCGCTGGGCGGCACCGAGACGGTGGTGCTGCACCCCGCGAGTACGTCCCATCGCAAGCTGGACGCCGAAGCGCTGCAAGCCGTGGGGATCGGGGAGGGCACGATCCGCATCTCGGTCGGCATCGAGCACCCTGATGACATCTGGTCCGACCTCGACCAGGCGCTCTCTTCGCCCTAGAACCGGTCGATCTTGGAGTTGTGG
>DPJL01000155.1 GCA_003543035.1 Micromonosporaceae bacterium
GTCGCGCCAGGGTTCGCCGCCCGGCGGCTCGAGTTTCATGACTCGGCTTTCATGACTCGGCCTCGGCGACCAGCGCGCCGGCGGCGAAGTCCATGACCTGCTCGGCTGCCTTGTCGTCGCGGTCGACCAGCCACGCCAGGGTGAGCCCGTCGGTGAGGGTGATCAGGATGCGGGCCATCTCGGGTATCGGCCGCTTCCATCGGCACCCGGTGGCCTCGGCGATGGCGCTGAGCACGTATTCACCGGCCCGGTGATAGCTCTCATACTGCCGCCGGGCCGACCCGGCCATCTCCGGCGTGCGCAGCGCCCATTGGGTGAGCTCGAACATCGCCTGCTCCCGCTCGGGATCCGCGGCGATGACGCTCAGATAGGCCCGCAGGCCGTTGCGGATGGTCGTGTGCAGATCGACGCCGACTTCGAGGGTGTCCAGCGCCGCTCGCGCCTGTTGCTCGACAACGTAGTCGATGACATGGGCGATCAGCTCATCCCGGGAGGTGAACGCATAGTGCACGCTGGCCAGCGACATGCCCGCCTCGGCGGCAATCGCCCGGGTGGTGGCCGCGGCGACGCCACGCTCGGTGATGACACGTAGGGCCGCCTTTATCAAGGCGGCCCTACGCTGGGGGACGGCTATCCGTCGCACATGACTCCGTACGTTAAGTGGGTCAAGCGTCCCACTAACTATGACGCATCCGGCGGCAGATGACCAGGGGACTAGGGGTGTTTCTTAGATCTTCCGGGTGCGAGGCGGAGTCCAGGCGGCGATCCAAGAAACACCCCCTAACCGGTCGCTTTGTGCGCGAACAGCCCACCGCGCTCAGAGAGCACCAGACCGAAGCCTGGAATCACCCTTGTGGGGGTGATCACGACGGAGGTCACCTTGTCCTTGCCGGTGCGGGCATCGATGATCACCGGCCCGTTGCTGCCGGCGGTCGAGTAGATCATCCCCCGGCGCAGGGTCAGCACCCGCGGGATGATCCGGTCGGCGGACGTGTCCGGCAGCTCCCACAGCGTCTTGCCGTTGGCCGCGTCGATGGCCAGGACATGCTCGGTGAACCGCCAGCACACCACGATGCTCTCGCTGTCGTGGGCGCAGGTGTGACTTCCGGCAACGTTGGCCTTGACCGTGCCGGTCTTGGCCTCCAGCAGCCTGGTCGCGGTCGTCGAAGCCACCGCCACCAGGCCCGATCCGAGCTGCTCCACCCGGTCGAACGGGTCGGTGTTGCTCCAGCTCTCCTTGCCGTCCGCGGCGCTTCGGCCCGCGACCTTGCGGGTGGTCCCGCTGAACGAGGCGCCCACGACCGTTCCGGCGTCCAAAGCGGACGGGCGGAAACCGGCCGAATTCCAGCGCTGGTTGCCGTTGCGGGAGTCGAGCACGATCACGCTCTCGTCCGTGCCCAGCACGACATGCTCGTCGGTGAAGGCCACAATGGACGGCGGCGAGAAGGTGCTGAACCGATAGGACGCGCCCTGGGGCATCTTGTCGTCGTCGATGTCCACGGTCCACAGCCGGGTGCCGTCCCCCGCGTCCAGGGCGATCACGCGCAACAACTCCCGGTCGGCCTGGGTACCAGTGCCCTTGAGCCGCGCCAGGTAACTGATGACGACGCGAGGCTTGCCCTCCACCACGGCCACCCGCAGCGGTCCCCACTTCGCCGCCATGGCGTCGGTGGCGACCGGTTTGGACCAGCGCGGCTTGCCCGCGACCAGGTCAGCGGCTATCAAAGTGGGTATGTCGGTCGCCGACAGATCATCGCGCATGTAGTAGGCCGTGTCGGCGTAGACCGTGAACTGGCCGTCCGCGGGCTCGCCGAGGGAAACACCGTCGCGGTCAAAGGCGAGCGGCGGATCTGGCACGGCCGGCACTGCCGGGCTGGGGGCCGCCCCGGGGTTAGTCGGGGTTGGACTCGGCC
Organism: Micromonosporaceae bacterium; assembly: GCA_003543035.1. GTDB lineage: Bacteria > Actinomycetota > Actinomycetes > Mycobacteriales > Micromonosporaceae > Rhizocola. The sequence continues at coordinate 1,914 of DPJL01000155.1, forward strand.
CGCCTGGCTTTACGGGGGTGGAGCATGCGGCCACGGCAAGCCACAAAGATGTGCCCAGGGCCGTGACCAACACGATGCGCTCTAGTCGCCACATGTGCCCGCGATACCCGGCTGAACGTGAAACCAATCGCGGGCCTGCGAGCCTGGCATTATGGGTCTCGTGGACTACCTGCCGCCGCCTCTTGCCCGGCCCACCGTCACCCACGCCAACTGCACCGTCGCCGAGATTCAGGGCTTCCGCCCGCTGCACCTCGACCTGCATGTACCGCCCGGGGAAGGCCCGTTCCCGGTGGTGTTGTGGATCCACGGCGGCGGCTGGCAGTCGGGCAGCCGGCTCTGGTTACCCGACTCGATAGCCCCCTACGCCTTCCACGAACGCCTGATCGCCCGAGGGTATGCCGTCGCCGACGTCGACTATCGCCTCGCGTCCGAGGCGCAGTATCCGGCTCAGCTGACCGATGTGCAGTCGGCGATCCGCTGGCTGCGCCATCACGCCGGCTCGCTGCAACTGGATCCGCAACGCTTCGCCACTCTCGGCGAATCCGCCGGAGGTCACCTGGCCGCGATGGCCGCCCTGCTCGGCGAGGGCGAGACTGCCATCCAGGCGATGGTGAACTGGTATGGCGCGGCGGATCTGGACTTCCGCGACTCCGACGATCCCTTCACGAGTCCCGCCGTGCTGCTAGGCGGGCCGATCCGCGGGCGGCGCGACTTCGCTCGCTGGGCCAGCCCGATAAATCACGTGCATCCGGGCGCGCCGCCGTTCTTGAACATGCACGGCACCGAGGACGAGATCGTCCCCATTGAACAGAGCATCCGGCTCACCGAGGCACTGCAAGCCCACGGCTGCCGCGCCGACCTGTACCCGGTCGAAGGCGCCGGCCACTGCTTCGTCGGCTACGCCGACATCGGTGGCCTGATCGAGGCCAGCGCCGACTTCCTCGACGACGTGCTCAAATAGGCGACTTTCACGCAGCCGCGGGCTGGAACAGCTCTACCGGGTTGCCGGAGGTGTCCTCGATGAGCACCTGCCGGCCACCCGGGCCGGAGATCGGCTCGTTGCGGAAAGTCGTCCTGGCCGCCCGCAGTTGCTCGACCAGCACGTCGAGATCGTCCACCTCGAGCACCAGCCGGTTCCATCCGCCGGGCTCGGGACGGCGCCCGTCGGGCATCGGCCGGGACGCCGACGCGGCCGGGCCGGCCAGCCATAGGCGCAGGCCGTCGCGTTCGACGATGGCCATCGCGGGCCCGAAGCGTTCCTTCTCCTGGAAGCCGAGCCGCTCGACGTAGAAGTCGACGGCTGCGGCCACGTCGTTGACGATGTATCGCATCGCCGGCATCAGGCTTCTCCTTTGACTCGGAACTTGAGCGAGGTCCGCTGGCCGTGCTCCCGCACGCCGATCTTCTCCAGGCCGATGTCTACCAGTTCGTCGCCGAACAACCTCTGTCCGGCTCCCAGCAGCACAGGCATGACATCGAGGTGAATCTCATCAACCAGGCGGGCGGCCAATAGCTGGCGGATCAGATCGACTCCGCCGACCGCCTGTACGTCTTTGCCGCCCGCAGCCGCTTTCGCTTGCGCCACAGCGGATTCGACGCCATCGCCGACAAAGGTGAAGGTCAGGTTCTCGTCCTGCTTGGGCATCACCTCGGGTGGCCGGTGCGTGACCACGAAGATGGGCACTTGGAATTCGTAGTTGCCCACAAAGGAGTCCGGCTCCCCCATCTGGAATGTCTTTCGGCCCATGAGCACCGCACCGGTCTGTTCGACCACATCGTTCATGAAGTCGGTGCCTTGCAGCGCCGCGAGGTCGGAATAGAGCGGGGAAGCGCTGCCGCTGGCGTCGTTGACGTATCCGTCCAGCGAGATGGTCATCCCCGCAATGACTTTGCCCATAGTGCAGTTCTACCCGGTCAGCGGGGCGCATGCGAGGCAGGCAGGATAAGGAGATGGCCGAACGTAAGCACGGAATCCCGCCTCCGCCGACGACTTCCACCATTCGATCGGTCGACTGGTACGGCCAGGATCTCGCGGGGCAGGAGCATACGCAGGTCGCATTTATTGAGGTGGATCTGACTGAGGCGACCAATCAGGGTGCGGTGTTCTCCGAGTGCACGTTTCTGGGCGTGAAGTTCAACGCGTCGGTGCACCGCGATGCGGCCTTCGTCAACTGCACCTTCACCAGATGCAGCTTCTTCGACTCGGCGTTCACCAACTGCAAGCTCGTCGGCGCCATGTTCGACCGGTGCACCTATGACCTGATGAAGGTCGAAGGCGGCGACTGGTCCTACGTCGGGCTGCCCGGAGCCGACCTGCGCAAGGCATCCTTCAGCCACGTCAAGCTGCGCGAGGCCGATCTGACCGGCGCCCGCTTCGAAGGATCGACCGTTCGCCACGCCGACCTGTCCGGCGCCTGGCTGCACAGCGTCAACTTCTCGAAATGCGACCTGCGCGGCAGCGATCTGTCCTCCTTGGACCCGTTGACCGTCCAGCTGAAAGGCGCGGTTATCAGTGCCGATCAGGCCGTCGTCATCGCCACCAACTTCGGCCTCGACGTCCGCCCGGATTGAGGCGCTCGCACTGATCGCCGTGATCAGGGAGTTTGGGCCGCGGCGCGCCGACGACACGCACGAATAAGTCCCTGATCACGGCGATCATGCGGGTTCACGGTGGTGGCGGATGACGCCGTGGTGATCGCGGCCGTCCCGGCTGTGCGGCTCGGCGTGCACGATCGCGGAGGTGAGCCGGGGAATCGCGTGGATCAGATCGTGCTCGGCCGCGTGGGCGATGGCATGCGCATCAACGACAGTGGTGTGGTCGGACACGGAAATCTCACACTCGGCCCGCAGCTGGTGACCGATCCAGCGCAGCCGGACCTCCCCCACCTCCAGCACACCGTGCGTCATGCGCAGGGTGGCTTCGACTTTGTCCACAATGGAGGGATCGACCGCGTCCATGAGGCGGCGATAGATTTCGCGGGCCGCGTCCTTGAGCACAAAGAGGATGGCGACCGTGATGAGCAGGCCCACCACCGGGTCGGCCCAGCGCCAGCCCAGCGCGAGACCGCCCGCTCCCAACAGCACGGCCAGTGAGGTGTAGCCGTCGGTGCGGGCGTGCAGGCCGTCGGCGATCAGGGCAGCCGAGCCGATGCGGCGGCCGACGCGGATCCGGTACTGGGCAACAAGTTCGTTGCCCACGAAGCCGGCGACTCCCGCCGCGGCCACCGCCCACAGGTGCGAAACGTCGCGCGGGTGCAGCAGGCGCTGGATCGCCTCGTACCCGGCGATCGCCGCCGAAGCGGCAATGGCGAGCACGATGATGATGCCGGCGAGGTCTTCGGCCCGCCCATACCCATACGTGTACCGGCGATTGGCCGCCCGCCGTCCCAACAGGAACGCAATGCCCAGCGGGATGGCCGTCAACGCATCGGCAAAGTTGTGCAACGTGTCGCCGAGCAGGGCCACGGATCCCGAGAAGTAGACGACCACCGACTGGATCAGCGCGGTCGCGAGCAGCACACCCAGCGAAATCCACAGTGCCCGCATCCCTTCCCGGGATGCCTCCAGCTGGCTGTCGACCTTGTCGGTGCTGTCGTGTGAGTGCGGGGTCAGCAGGTGCCGGACGCGGTGCCACAGACTTTCGCGAGCATGATGGTGGTGATGATCATCGTGATGGTCATGCTCACCGTGCGACATCGGCTAAGTATTCCCGATACATGGTGATCTTGCGGTCGATCACCGACAGGTCTCGCTGGAGATCGTCCATCTGCTTGAGCACAGCGAAGCGGTGCGCCTCCAGGAGCATGAGCCGCTCCTGGCGGGTGGAGTCGCCACGCCGGATCATCTCCACGTAACTGATCATGTCGCGGACCGGCATGCCGGTGGCCCGCATCTTGGTGAGCAGGTTGAGTCGCTCGACATCGCTCACCCGGTAGCGCCGCCGCCCGGCAGTGTCCCGGGGCACCGGATCGATCAGCCCGACCTGCTCATACCAGCGCAGGGTGTGGGCCGAGAGCCCGACTTCTTCGGCGACCTCGCTTACCGACAACCCCTCGTCCATACCCGCAAGCCTAGGCGGTGTTTCGTTTCCCCGTCGATCTTGGAGTTGTGGTGGGAAGACACGCCGGATATGAGTGTGTCGTCCCCACCACAACTCCAAGATCGACCCGAGGGGCTTGCTACCAGCTGGAGTTGGTAAGGCCCAGGCCGAGGATGATCTGGTCGAATTGGTTGCCGTCGTTGTCGTCGGTGTAGCCGACGCTGACCTCGCCCCACGGTGACACCGCGGCGGCGATGCCGGTTTGCAGGCCCGCGGTCACCTGGCTGAGTTGTTGGGCGGCAAGGCGTCCGGCGTCGGTGCCGTCCGAGGCGAAGCCGTGCGCCCACGTGTCGACCCCGGCCTGCGTCCAGACGACCACGGTGTTGCCCTGATCGTCGAGCCCGATCGAGGGTGCGGTGGCGGGCGCGACGGTCGACGCGGCCACATCACCGTGCAGCGGTGCACCCGTGGCAGTGAAGCCCCGCCAGACGACCTGAGATTCGCTCTCCCATGTCACAGCGAAGTCCCCGTTGAACGAAGCCGCGACCGAAGCTGCCCACTGCTGCCCCCCGCCGTTGGCGTTCGCGATGGTCTTGGGCAGGGTCACCGTGCCGGCGGCGTTGAAGCGGACCAGGCCGACGTTGTAGAAGCCGTTGGCGTCACCGTCCTCGTCCCACACGACCACGGCCTCACCAGAGGCGGAAACGGCTACGTCCGGGCGTTTGTGGGTGCCGCCGGTGGCGTGGACCTGTTTCTCGTACGTGCGGGTGGCGTTCTTGAAAGCGGCCGCGCGAACCGTCGGCTGCGCGGTGCCCTGCTGATCCTCCCAGGTCACCGCATAGGACACAGTGGACGGTGCACTCGGCACCCCATCGGGGTCCGCCGACACCGAAGGCTGGCTCTGCTGCCCCGCCGAGTCGGTGTTGGCCTGCACCGAATGCAGCACCGTGCCGGTCGGCCCGAGCACCCGCACCGGGATGTTGTAGAAGCCGTTGCCATCCGGGTCGTCGGCCCACACCACCACCGCGTTGCCCTTGTCGTCCAAGGCCACATCGGGCTGGATGTGCTTCCAGTTGACGCCGCTTGTCCCGCCGGCGGAGAGCTTCTTCTCATAGACCGAGGTGCCGTCCTTGAACAGGCGCACCCAGATGTCGCTGTGCACATTGTCGGCCGGGGCGGTGGTGTCGCGATCGTCCTCCCAGACGATGGCCACGTGACCGCTGCGGTTCGCGGCGATCGCCACGTTATCCTGGTCACCGGTCGCAGTCGAGTTGCCCGGCGTCCAACTGACCGCGGCAATGGCTGGGGCACTTGCCGCGGTCGTCATCGCGACCGCGCCGCTCAGCATCAAAGACAGCAAAGCCTTCATCTCGGTACCCCTTAAGCCGCCTGAAGGCCAGGAAGGCCCTCTTGGATGACGAAGGATTTGAGCGTGCTCGCCGGGGCGCCGTGCTCGGTCACCGAGGCGACCGTGCGGAAGTCGGCACGGATCTGAGTGGGGCTGATCGTGGTGCGCACGTAACCGCGCCGATCGGAATAGAACTTCAGATGCGGGTTGGTGGCCACGTCCGGGATCGTGGTGGAGCCGGAACCGTTGCCACCGGAGGAGATCGAGGTGGTGACCAGCTCGGTGCCGATGGTCGCCGAATTCGGGTTGGCGTAGTCGGCCTTGAGATTGTTGCCCCACGACCGGTGCACGTCGCCGGTGAGCACCACCGGGTTGCGCACGCCGCGGGCGACCCAGCCCTGCTGAATCCGGTTGCGGGAGGCGCGATAGCCGTCCCAGGCGTCCATACTGGACGCTCCGGCGGCGTCGAAGCGGCGGGCGAAGAAGATCTGCTGGCCGAGGATGTCCCAGGTGCCCAGCCGCTGGCCGAGCCCGTCGAGGAGCCAGGACTCCTGCGCCGCGCCGGTGACCGAACGGCTGGCCAGATCGGCGTCGGCACACACCTTCCAGCCGTCGCCGCAGGCCTGGTCGCTGCGGAACTGACGGGTGTCGAGCATGTGGAAGGTGGCCAGGGTCCCCCACCGCACCCGGCGGTAGAGCGGGATGCTGTTGCCGTTGTACTTCTGCGCATTACGCAACGGCATGTTCTCCCAGTACGCCCGGTAGGCGGCGGTGCGCCGGGCAGTCCACTGTGCCGCGGTCAACGCCGGGCTGTTGTCGGCCCGCACCATGGTGGCGTAGTTGTTCTCGACCTCGTGGTCGTCGGGCACCACGAGCCACGGCGCGGCGGCGTGCGCGGCCTGCAGGTCCGGATCGGACTTGTACTGGGCATAACGCCGCCGATAGTCGGCCAGCGAAACGATTTCGGCCCCAAGATGCTCGCGCACCGAGCCGGCGGTCGCCGCGTCCTCGTAGATGTAGTCCCCGAGCTGCAACACCAACCCGGGCCGGTCTTCGGCCAGTCGCCGATAGGCGGTGAAGTACCCGGATTCGTAGTGGGCGCACGAGGTCATCGCCATCAGCAGATCGCGGCCGACGGTGCCAAAGGCCGGGGCGGTGCGGGTGCGCCCGACCGGCGAGATGTGGCCCTGCGCCCGGAAGCGGTAGAAGTAGTCGAAATCAGGTGCCAGCCCGGCGACCTCGACGTGCACCGAGTGCGCGTCGGCAAAGCGGGCGGGCACCGAACCCGAGGCGGCCAGCGAGGTGAATCTGTCGTTGGTGGACACCTGCCACTCGACGGTCACGTCGGCGTTGGGCATGCCGCCCTGGCCGTCGGCGTTCAGCGGCGACGGGGCGAGCCGTGTCCACAGGACCATCCCGTCGGGGGCGGGTTCCCCTGATGCCACACCGAGTTTGAACGGATAAGGAATCACCGCTTGCACGCCGGGCTGGGATGATCCCGAGGCCGCTGCCGTGGTGCCGGCGATCGCCAGCCCGCCCAGTCCACCCAGGACGAAGGTTCGTCGGCTTAACCTGCTCATGACACACACCTTCCAGGTGATAGATGAACAGCGATGGTTTTGCGGGCGACGCTCAAGTTACCATCGTCATTGGAGTTTTTCTACGTTCATCTCGTTGCTCTTGAAACTTGTAGCCAGGTGCGGTTGACTGCGCGACATGCGTCAACGCCTTCTCGTTCTTGCGCTCGCCCTGCCGTTCCTGGTCGCACCCGCGTCTCCGGCCCTTTCTTGCGGCAACTCCACAGGAGTTGCCGTTATGGAGGCCGCCTTTAGCAGCAACTCCTGTGGAGTTGCGACGGTGGCGGCGCCACCGGCCTTTTTGGAGACCGACAAGTCAACGAGGCCGGTAGCGCCGGGGGTGACGCTGACCTCGTTCGACCGCATCGATTCGGCCGGCTGGCTGCGCGCTGACGCGCTCAGCGCCGACCTGGGCCGGGCCGGGGTCGACTATCTGTATTCAGGTGCGGTGTCCACTCCGGAGCCGCTTTCCGGCCCGGCGAATCGCGCTCACGCGGTGGCCGCGGTCAACGGCGACTTCTTCGACATCAACAATTCCAGCGCTGCCCAGGGCATCGGCATCCAGAACGGGCAGCTGATCCAGTCCCCGGTGAGCGGGCACAACAAGGCCGTCGGGGTCACCGGTTCGGGCGTGGGCAAGGTGGTCGAGGTCTACTTCGAGGGGACCGCGGGCACGATCCCGCTGACGCAGTTCAACAATCTGATCCAGGCCGACGGGGTGGGAGTGTTCACGCCGCTGTGGGGCAGCTATGCGCGCTCCCGCGCGGTGCAGGGCGCGGCCCGGGTCACCGAGGTGACCCTCGTCAACGGCATCGTCACCGCGACCTCGGCCACAGCCGGTACCGGCCCGATCCCGGGTGGCACCACGATCCTGCTCGGCCGTGATGCAGGCTCGGATGCGTTGGCAGCGCTGCAAATCGGCCAGGCAGTCGACGTGACCTATCGGCCGCGGTCCAATGACGGCTCCGCGCTCAAGGCGGCGATCGGCGGCAACCACGTGCTCGTGCGTGATGGTGCGCCGCAGCCGATCGCGGACGCTTCGCTCGCCCCGCGTACGGCGGTGGGATTCTCCGCAGACGGCCGCACGATGCATCTGCTGACCGTGGACGGCCGCCAGGTCGACAGCCGCGGGGTCACGCTGACCGAGATGGGCGTGATGATGGCCGAGCTCGGCGCTCACCATGCGCTCAATCTCGACGGCGGCGGATCGTCCACACTGCTTGCCCGCGAACCCGGCTCGCCTTCGGTGCAGGTGGAGAACCAGCCGTCGGACGGCGGCGAACGCTCGGTGCCCAACGGACTCGCCCTCTACGCCCCGGCCGGAAGCGGTGTGCTGCAAGGGTTCTGGGTCGAGACCGCGATCGATCCCCGCAACGCGCCCGGTTTCAGCCCGGTCAAAGGTGGCCGCCCCGACCGGGTCTTTCCCGGGTTGACCCGCAGACTGACCGCCGCCGGGTTCGACGAGACGTACGGACCGGCGGCCGGCACGCCGCAATGGCGGGTTTCCCAGCCCTGGCACGGCATCGTTACCTCCGACGGCGTCTTCCGCGCCGGTCTGCCCGGCAAGACCACGGTGAAAGCGTTGAAGGGCAATGCGCAAGGCCAACTCGGCCTGACCGTGCTCGGGCCGCTCAACCGCCTCGACGCGACGGTCGACAAGCTCGGCCTTGCCGCCGGCGGTGAAGGCACCTTCGGTGTGGTGGGCTTCGACGCCGAGTCGCGCTCGGCGCCGATCGAGCCCGCTGACCTTCGCCTCGACTACGACACCTCGCTGCTGACCGTGGAGAAGCAGGCCGACGGCCTGCTCAAGGTCAAGGCGCTCAGGGATGTCGGGGCCGGGCTCATCACCGTCCACGTTGGAGGGTCGAAAACCGTTGTCGCCGTGACCATCGGGCTCACCGAGGTGATGGTCGCCGACTTCGAGGACGCCGCGGCTTGGTGGTACAACGCGATCCCGGCCACTGTCGTGGGGTCGGTGGCACCCGCGACCGGCAAGGTGGGCACCGGGTTGAAGCTTTCCGCCGACTTCAGCCAGCACAGCGTCACCCGCGCCGCCTACGCCAACCCACCCGCATTTATCGACGTACCAGGGCAGCCTCAGGCCTTCACGATGTGGATCCACGGCACGGGCAAGGGCGAGTGGGCCAGCCTGCATCTGGTCGACGGCAACGGCGCCGCTCAGGTGTTGCGTGGCGGCAACGTCACCTGGACGGGCTGGCAGCAGGTCACATTCACCGTGCCGGCGGGGATCAGGTACCCGCTGAAGGTCAGAAGGTTTTATGCCCCTGAAATCAAAGCGGACGCGCGCTATCAGAGTGAGCTCGTCATAGATGAGTTGGTGGCAAAGGTGCCGCCTGCCATCGAGCTGCCCGCCGAGGAGCCGCGAACGGATCGGGTGGTCATCCGCGACGGCACCGTGGATGGTGCGCCATGGCGGTTTGCGGTCATGTCCGACGCCCAGTTCGTCGCGGCGAACCCGGACAGCGACCTCGTCGCCGCGGCGCGACGGACCTTGCGGGAGATCAAGGCGGCCGCACCCGACTTCCTCGTGATCAACGGCGACTTCGTCGACACCGCCTTCCCGGCCGATTTCGCTTTGGCCAAAAGGATTCTGGACGAGGAGCTCGGCGGCACCCTGCCGTACTTCTACGTTCCCGGCAACCACGAGATCATGGGTGCGCCGATCACCAACTTCCAGGCTGTTTTCGGTGCGGTCAACCGGGTCTTCGACCACAAGGGCACCCGTTTCGTGCAACTGAACTCCGCCGACGGCGGGCTGCACCTGTCCCAGCTGGCGATGCTGCGAGAGGCGCTGGACACCGCCGGTGCGGTGAGCCAGGTCGTGGTGATGCACCACCACCCGCATCGCGACCCGACCCCGAACAAGGGCAGCCAGCTCTCGGATCGCAAAGAGGCGGCGTTGCTGGAGAAGTGGCTCGGCGACTTCCGCGCCTCCAGCGGCAAACAGGTGCTGTTCATCGGCGCCCACGTGGGCACCTTCCACGCCGACCGGGTCGACGGCGTGCCGTATTTCATCAACGGCAACACGGCCAAAGCCCCGGCGACCCCGCCCGCGGAAGGTGGCTTCACCGGCTGGACCATGTTCGGCTCCACCCTGCAGGCCCAGACCCGCCCGCACGTGGACGCGCTCACGATCAGCGCACCCGCGTCGGTCACCGTCGGGCAATCCGCGCCGGTGACTGCCCTGCTCACCCAGGGCATCCGGCAGGTGCCGGTGGCGCTACCGGTCAGCGCCGATTGGAGCGGCTCGCCGAATGTCCACATCGGACCATGGTGGGAGCTGCAGCCCGGCCATGACGCCTGGCTCGACGTCAGCACTGGTTCGCTGCGAGCGCTGCGGCCGGGGACGATCACGCTCACGGTAGAAGTCAACGAGGTCACCGCCAGCACCACGATCGCCCTAGCTTGAGGTCGATCTTGGAGTTGTGGT
>DPJL01000152.1 GCA_003543035.1 Micromonosporaceae bacterium
GTGCGAAGACTGCTCACACCACGCTGGCTGCTCGGCCATGCGGTGGTTTGGGTGATGGTCTTCGCCTTCCTCGCTCTCGGTTGGTGGCAGGCGGGTCGCGCGGCCGAGGGCAACACGCTCAGTTGGGCCTACACCTTTGAGTGGCCGCTCTTTGCGATCTTCGTGATCGTGTTGTGGATCCGGGAGATGCGACTCACTTTGCGCCGGGAACCTCCGCCGGAGGCTGCCCCGCAGCGGCGCGGCCCGGTCATCACGCGGCGAGAGGCTAACCTCGACGACGGTGACCCTGAGTACAACCGCTATCTGGCTTCCCTAAACGAAGAGGATTCTCGATGAAGGGTGCATTGACCCGCTTTCGCGTGATCGCCTGGATGGTGGGTGTGCTGTTGCTGGCGCTCACGCTTGTCGCGATGCCGATGAAATACTTCGCGCACAACAACCTCGGCGTGGCGATCATCGCCCCCATTCACGGCTGGCTCTACGTCGTATACCTGATCGGCACCGCCGACCTGGCGCGCCGGGTGCAGTGGTCTGTCTCACGGATCCTCCTCGTCGCCATCGCCGGAACGGTTCCGTTTATGTCCTTCGTCATGGAGCGCCAGGTCAGGCACTGGGTCCAGGTGCCAGAGGAGCCCTCGACCGTCTCCGCCGGATAGGCTGCTCGGCATGTCTCAGATCAATGGCGACACCGTCCTGCAATCGACCGTGCTCGAGGACCTCAGCGACGCGGTGAATTATCAGCGGTGGCTTGCCGATCTGGTGCGTCCACACATCGGCGACGATCCACTCGAGATCGGCAGCGGGATCGGTGACTACGCGGCGCTCTGGCTGCCCGACGTTAGTCACATCACCGTGACCGAGGGCGATGAACAGCGACTGCTAGGTCTGAAGAACCGGTTCTCGCAGGACCCCAAGGTGACCGTCCGGGAGCTGTTGCTCCCGACGGACACGACCGGCGAACACAGCGCGATCGTCGCGCTAAACGTCTGGGAGCACATCGACGATCAGGTCGGCGCGCTGAAGTCGGCCGCTAATCTGCTGCGCTCCGGCGGTGCCGTGGTGCTTGTCGTGCCGGCGTTCAACTTTGCGATGAGCCGCTTCGATCTCGAGATCGGCCACGTCCGCCGCTACACCACAGGCTCCATGCGCGAGGCACTGACCGAGGCGGGGCTGCAGATCAATGAGCTTCGCTACGTGAACCCGGTCGGGCTACTCAGCTGGGTGCTCATGTGCAAGCTGCTCCGGCAGCGGCCGAAGAATGGGCCCCTGCTCCGCCTCTACGATCGCTACGTCGTGCCGACGTTGCGTAAGGCGGAACAGGGGCGGAAGCCTCCGTTTGGGCAATCCGTCTTCGCGGTCGCCCGAAAGGCTTAAGCAGACTGGGTTTGAGCCTTGACCTCGTCCATGTTGAGGGCACGGACCTGCCTGATCAGCTCCTGCACTGCTGCCTCGGGCAGCGCGCCGGGCTGGGCGAAGACGATCACACCATCGCGAACGGCCATGATGGTCGGGATCGACCGGATGTCATAGCGGGCCGCAAGCTCTTGCTGCGCTTCGGTGTCCACCTTGCCGAAGGTGATGTCGGTGTGCTCCTCCGAGACGCGCTCATAGGTCGGCGCAAACCGGACACAGGGGCCGCACCAGGACGCCCAGAAGTCGACCAGCACGATTCCCTCGCTGCCGGTGATCTCGTCAAAGTTGGCCGTCGTGAGCTCGACTGTTGCCATTTATCCGCTCCGCTTCATCGGTGTGCTTGTCCGAGGTGAATAACCGGCCGATGCGCCGCTGCATTCCCGCGCCCAAAACACCCTAACGTCACTCCTGCGGAGTTTTGGGGACCATCACCTTGCGGCGAAACACGCAAACCAGGGTGCCGTCCTGCTTGTAGCCCCGGGTCTCGACGCTGACCACACCACGATCCGGTTTGGACTCGGACTCGCGCTTGTCCAGCACGGTGGTCTCGCCATAGATGGTGTCGCCGTGGAAGGTGGGCGCGACGTGCCGCAGCGACTCCACCTCGAGGTTGGCGATCGCCTTGCCGCTGACATCGGGCACCGACATGCCCAGCAACAGCGAGTAAATGTAGTTGCCGACAACCACATTGCGCTTGAAATCGGTCTGCGTCTCTGCGTAGTGCGCATCCAGATGAAGCGGGTGATGGTTCATCGTCAGCAGACAGAAGAGGTGATCGTCGTACTCCGTGACGGTCTTCCCGGGCCAGTGCTTGTAGATCGCCCCGACCTCGAACTCCTCGAAGTAACGACCGAATTGCATTTTTCCCCTCCCGCAGTGAACGGCGGGGCCCTCCCCGGCACCCGCCGCCCACGCTCTCGTGAATCGGATTCTGCCGCAGCCCATGAGCCGTGTATAGGGTCGGACAGGAGACCCCGGTCACACGGTAAGCCTTCTTACCCATACGAACGAGTGATTGCCTCGCCAGGAGGCGACAAGCCGCTGTCCAGGCATATGCTGGCGACAGGAGGTCGCCATGCCGAGCCAGCAAGCGTCCGGAAATCTCCTCTCCGCGAGACAGTCAGTGCTTCTCGCATTCGAACCCCATGAATGGGAGCTGCTTACCCGGCTCCCCGCCCGCGTCATGATCGCCGCGACATCCGCCGAGGCAGACAGTCACCGAAGGACCGTGAACGAAGGCCTGGCAGGGATCAATGCCATCGCCGCCGGCGCGGACTCAGGCTCTGATCTGGTGCGGGCGATGGTGGCAGCCATCTACGCGGAGGCAGATCCGGACCCGCCAACCGCCGAACAGTTTCGTGACCGAGCCACCGGCATCAATGAGGTGCTGGTGAGTTGCCGAGCCGCCGCGCTCGTCCTGGACGCCCGGGTCACCCCGCGCGACGCGATGGCATATCGCGAGTGGGTGGAGTCCATCGCCAACCGGGTGTGCAAAGCATCCGTTTCCGGTGGCGTGCTTGGTGTCGGGGCTATCACGCAGTCCAAGGCCGAGCAGCAGTTCCTGCTCGCGCTTGCGGAAGCCCTGCGCAACACCTAAACCCAGTACCGGCCTAGGCTTCCTGCCTGTGACTGAAGACGAGGCGGGAGCCGAGGTCGGGGTGGGCCCGTGGCCCGGCCCCTGGCCGGAGGATCCGCGCTATGACCCCGATCTGCTGCGCGACGGCGATCGGCGCAACGTCATCGACGACTTTCGCTATTGGCGACTTGAGGCGATCGTCGAGGAGCTCGACAGCCGTCGCCACGAATTCCATGTCGCCATTGAGAATTGGCAACACGACCTCAACATCGGCACCGTTGTCCGCACTGCCAACGCATTCCTGGCCGCGGAGGTCCACATCGTCGGACGGCGGCGCTGGAACAAGCGCGGAGCCATGGTGACCGATCGATATCAGCATGTGCGCCACCACGAATCGGTTGAGCAGCTTGTCATTTGGGCGCACGAGGCCGGGTTGACCGTGGTGGGTATCGACAACCTACCCGGCAGCCGTCCGATCGAGTCGGTGACTTTGCCGCGGCGCTGCCTGTTGCTCTTCGGGCAGGAGGGGCCGGGCCTTTCCGACGCCGCCCGGGCGCATTGCGACCAACTCTTCTCGATCGCCCAATTCGGCTCCACCCGCTCGATCAATGCGGGAGTGGCGTCCGGGATCGCCATGCATGCGTGGATCAGGGAGTACGCCGCGGTGCCCGAGCTGTAGGGGTAACCGGATTTCTTGACGTCGCCCTTGGCCGGGGCGGACAGTGTGGGCATGAGCCTCGCCGTGTCATGTCCGCGGTGTGGTGGCCGAGTGCGGCCACCGGGGCTCGCTCACTCCCAATGGCTGTGCGACAACTGCGGTGCCGTGCCGCCGATGCACACGGTGCGTCAGGTCAATGCCGAAATCCTGGGTGCCATGACGGCTCGGGCGGCTCAGGACGGGGTACCAGTCTGGTGCCCCTGGCCTTTGCCCTTGGGGTGGACCGTGACCGGCCTTGCCTGGGTTGGCGACGACCGAAGCGGAATCGTCGCCACTGCTTTGGCGTGTACCGGGCCGGCCCCGCTAAGCGACGGACCGGCCGACATCATGCTCGTGGCCGAGGAGCCGGGCATCGGCCTGGGCTCGCGGATGGCCGGGATAGCCGGGCCCGACCCGGGCCCGTTTCTCACCGGAACCGTTGGCTCCCATGACTCTCACGCCAAGGTGAAGGCGGCCGGGCGTCCCACTCCATTGTGGTCGGTCGCTGCCCCGGATGATCGCAGTGCCTATGCGGGTGAGGCGAAAGGACGGTGGCTCTTCGCGGTCACCTGGCCGGCGCAGGCGGGCTATTTCCTGGCCGAGACACCGACCTTGCACGATCTGGCCGACTGGCTGCCGGCCGAGCTGGTCTTCGGCGCTCCGTCGCCTCGTCTTCCCAGCTCGGAGTAGGTGCCGAAACTTTCCTCTTCGGACATTGCACATGGCTGGCGGACTTGTGTCTTAATGATTCTGGAGTGGCACCGTTACTGCTAGGCTGAGGTTCGCTACGGCCGGGCATGACTGTGCAAGTATGTATGTCCAGCAATGGGTTGGCGATCGGCAGAGGGAGTAGGCCAGACATGGCAAAGAAGATCCTTACCTGGGGCGGCATCGCCTTTCTGGTCTTCTTCGTGGCGTTCCGGCCGACAGCGGCGGCGGACGTGGTGAAGTCGCTGGGTAACGTCGCTATCGACCTTGGCCACGGCATTGGGGACTTCTTCAGCAGCCTGGTTTCTTCGGTCTCCTGACCCATGATTGGTGGGCTGGGGCCGGGCGATCCGGAAGAACCCCGTCGCGAGCGGGACACTGAACCAATTCCGCACACGCGCGCTGAAGCGCATCCGCCGCCAGACGATCCGACCGCTCAGCCGTCGCACTTCGTCGGGAAGGCGACAGTCGGCGCGAGCACTTCCTCCAGCGGTGGCGGAAGCACGTCGTCGATCCCGCCGGCGGACGAGTTCCCCCAGTTCTCCGAAGAGGAGCTGGCCGGCCTGCGATTCGACGCCTCCGGCGTTCCGCTCGGCCCTCGCCGGGTGCTGCCGCTCGAGGACGAGCCGAGCAACATGGTCGCCCGGTATCTCTTTCCGACCGAGCGCTATCGCGGCGAGTGGAAGCGGCACTGGATCCACCTGACGAATCCGCTGTTGATCGGCGTGGTGTCCACGTTCGGGTTGGGCTACTTCTCCGGTTTCCTGGCCAAGCAGCCGATTCAGGGCCTGTGGGTCTTCGCGGTGGTCCTCTGGGCAGTGATCATGGGCTGGATAGCGTGGAAGTTGGCCGATTGGTACTTCGACCGGTTCATCCTGACCAATAAGCGCCTCATGCTGGTCAACGGCCTGATCACCCGCCGGGTGGCCATGATGCCGCTGATCAAGGTGACGGATATGAAGTATGAGCAGTCCCCGCTGGGCCGTATGCTCAACTACGGCACGTTCGTGCTCGAGTCGGCGGGTCAGGATCAGGCGCTCAGCAAGGTCGAGCACATGCCCAATCCCAACGAGCTCTATCTGCGAATCGTGGAGGAGATGTACGAGCCGGCGGCTGTGGAAGCCCGGCTTGGCCGCGAGCCGGAAGAGGAATGACTCCTCGGGTCTAGATCCGATCTCCCCTGTATGACACTCTTTGCCTACCGTTCACGAGACGGGCAGGTACTCAGGAGGTGCGTTCGTGGGGGAACGCAACATGGAGGACGAATTCAGAGAGTTCGTCACCGCGCGCTCGGCCGCGTTGCTACGCACCGCATACCTGTTGGCAGGCGATTGGGCCACGGCTGAGGATTTGCTTCAGACCGCGCTGACCAAGACCTATCTCGCTTGGAAGAGGCTCGGCCAGATCGAGGCCGTGGAGCCCTATGCCCGCCGCGTGCTGGTGAACACCGCGACGAGCTGGTGGCGGCGGCGCTGGCATGGCGAGCGCCCGACCGAGTTCCTGCCCGAGCGCGCCGCGCCGGATCGTCTTGACGAGCAGCTTGAGCGCGACGCGCTGTGGAAACATGTGAAAGCTCTGCCCGCGCGACAACGCGCCGTGCTAGTTCTGCGTTTCTACGAAGACATGTCTGAGGCGCAGACGGCGTCGTTGCTCAACATCTCGCCAGGCACGGTGAAGAGTCAGACCTCCCGTGCCCTTGGGACGTTGCGGCAACGGCTCGCGGCCGAGGGCTTCAGTCCCAAATTGCCTGGGCTCACACCTGCTCCCAGCGCCGCGGTGGCTGAGGTCCCCGCGCCGCGCAGGGAGCTCGAGCAGGTGCCGCCACCGGCGCCCGCTCCCGTCCTACCTGAGCGCTCGGACGCAGCAGAGGTGCGACCAGTGCCGACACCGGTGCCGGTCGGGAGAGCCAGGCGGTGACCATGCTTGACGACGAGCTGCGCGAGATGTTCGGCACTCGTGTGCAGACTCCGCCTGCTGCTACGGATCCGGCCGGTGCTGCGATCAAACACGGACGGCGCAGGGCCAGAAGGCGCAGAGCGGCTGCGGGTGCCGCCGCCGCGGTCGCCTTCGCGGCGATGCTCGGTGGCGCGGGCGCGCTCAAGGGCATCTGGACCCCGTCGACTTCGCTGGGTGGCTCGCTGACCTACGAAGGTCTGTTCGGCCGGAATCTTGAGACACCCGCCCGGTCAAACATCAGCGTGCCGATCATGTCGCTGCCGATCGATGTCTATGTCGGCACCGCGCTGTGGACCGCCGATGGCAGACGGCTGAGCCTGTCCGGCGTCGATCAGGTGCTCGAGGTGGTGCGGGTGCCGGCGGGCTGGCTCTACTCAGATGACATCCGCCTGCGCCTGCTGACGCTCAGCGGCAGCTCAGTGCCGATCCGAGCCAACGTTGCGGCCTGGGGGGTCAGCCCGGACGGCACGAGAGTGGCAACCGTGGCCGAAGGCACCGTGCTCGAGGTGCACCAGCCGGGCAAGGCCGGCTCGGTCAAGACCATCGTCCCGGCCGGGACGCAACCGGTCACCTTTGACGGCACCCGCGTGGTGCTGCAGCACAACACGTCCGGCTTCGATCTCTGGACCACCGGGTCGGCGACCTACCGGCAAACCTGGAACAGCACGATGCTCGCCGTCTACACGTCCGCCGGCGACACACCGGTGGCTCTGGTGCAGGAGGAGGACGGCACGGTTTGCCTGGTCGACCTCACGGCGACCGATCAGGGCTGGCAGGCCGGGTCCAAGCTTGGCTGCGGGGAGATCTTCACGACCGCGGCGCGGGGCGCTTACGGCCGCGCCTCGGCTAGCCGCTCACCAGATGGGCGATGGCTGGCGGTGCCGTCGGCGCAGGGCGTGCAACTGCTCGACATTCACGCCTCCCGGGCCTCCACTGGCTCGGCCGCGGGCCTGGCCACGGGCGGGCCGACCTGCGACTCGGCCCCCGACGCGCCGGTCGTGTGGGCCGATGCCCATACCCTGCTGACGATCAGCGACGACGCGGGCATCGTGGCCTGCGGCATCAACGGTTCCCGCCATTCAGTGCCGCTGCCGGCCGGAGTCACCGAGGGCTGGGCGCTGGTGCCCAGGTACGGGGTGATCGGCTGATCACCCGGCCGACGTGCTATTAGTCCTCTGTGGACATCAAGCTGTTCGGCGAGGTCTTTGTCACCCTGCTCGTGATCACCGACCCACCGGGCATGGTGCCCATCTTCCTTGCGCTGACCGGCACCATGCCGGCCCGCGAGCGCCACAAGGCCGCCTTCAACGCCGTCGCGCTGGCCTTCGGGGTGATCGCTGTCTTCGCCATCGGCGGCAAGACCATTCTCGGGTACCTGCATATCGACCTGCCCGCATTGCAGGGCGCAGGTGGCCTGCTGCTGATATTGGTGGCCTTGGAACTGCTCACCGGCAAGGCAGAGGACCCTAACGCACTGAACACCTCGAACGTCGCGCTCGTTCCGCTCGGCACTCCATTGCTCGCGGGGCCTGGCGCCATCGTGGCCACGATGCTGTTCGTCCAGCGATCTTCGGGGCCCTCCCAGTACCTGGCGATCGCCGTGGCGATCGTGGCCGTGATGGTCGCGGTGTATCTGGTGCTGCGTTATTCGGGGGTGCTGGTGCGCATCCTCAAACCGAGTGGGATCGAGGTGCTCACCCGCATCGCCGGCCTGCTGCTGGCCGCGATCGCGGTGCAGCTGATGGCAGACGCGATCGGCGCCTTTGTCGAGAAGTACAGCCAGACACACTGAGCCCCCTTGCGCGGCGATGTCACACCCGGCTGGAAGCATCAGTGGGGTGAGGACACCGAAACCCAGATCTGAGCATGCGGGAGAGCAGCTGGGTTTCGACTTGATGCCCGAGCGACTTTTCGTGTGTACCCCGAGCAGGCTGGCCAATTTCACCGACTGCCCGAGACGCTATCGGCACACCTACCTCGATCGGCCCACCCCGTCCAAAGGCCCGGCTTGGGCGCACAACTCGGTCGGCGCCAGCGTTCACACCGCCCTGCGGAATTGGTGGGATCTCGCGCCGGAGCGCCGCAATCCGTCAGCCCTGGGTGTGCTGTTGCGGGCCACCTGGGTGCGCGAGGGTTATCGCGACGAAGCCCAGGAGCGGGAAGTTTTCGGGCGGGCGTTGCGGTGGCTCGAGACGTACGTTGGCGACCTTGATCCCGACTTCGAACCCCTTGCGGTGGAGCGCACAGTGGCCGCAAAGACCTCGGTGCTCGCCTTCAGCGGCCGGACGGACCGGATCGACCGGCGCGCAGATGAGCTCGTGATCGTCGACTACAAGACCGGACGGTCCGGATTGGACAGTGACGACGCTCGCGGCTCGCAAGCGTTGGCGTTGTACGCCTTTGCCGCGGAGCGGACCTTCCGCCGCAAGTGCCTTAAGGTCGAGCTGCATCATCTGCCGTCCGGGACGGTCGCCGCTCACGAGCACACCCCGGAATCCATTGCGCGGCAAGTGAAACGGGCGGAAGACACCGCCAAGGACATTGTGAGCGCGGAAAAGAGCCTGGCTGATGGGGTACCCCCGGATGAAGCTTTTCCGATGAGCCCAGGAGCCATGTGCAGTTGGTGTGACTTCCGCAAGGTGTGCCCGGCGGGCGAGCAGGCGCCGCAACGCGAGCCGTGGGCGGGGCTGGAAGTCAGGATTTAGCAGGATTAGTCAAGCAGCGCAAGCTGTTTGCAGGCCGGGCAGAGACCCCAGTAGGTCACCTCGGCCTCGTCGATGTCAAAGCCGTGCGTGACATTGGGATCGAGGCAGGGGGCGGAGCCGACCGCGCAGTCGACGTCGGCGATCTCGCCGCAGCCGCGGCACACGATGTGGTGGTGGTTGTCGCCGGTGCGAGCCTCGTAGCGAGCCGGGGATCCGGCGGGCTCAATGCGCCGGGCCAGACCGGCCCGGGCGAGTGCGCCAAGCACGTCGTAGATGGCTTGGGTGGAGACCGAGTCGAGCCGGGTGCGGGCCCGCCGGGTAATGTCGTCCACTTCGAGGTGGCCGCCATGGCTGAGGATATCGAGCACGGTGAGGCGAGGCTTGGTCACACGCAGACCATGCTCGCGAAGCAGACTCTCACCGGACGACATGCTCACCATTTCACCAGGTAACTTGGATCGATTCAAATAAAGGACCTGATACGTGGCCGGTGCCACTATCCGGACGGTGGTATGCCATCGAATCGGATCGGTCTACGCTCTGCAAATGATCGACGAGTTGTTGGGGCTGCCGGCGCATCCGCTAATTGTGCATGCCGCCGTGATCTTCGGCCCGCTGCTGGTGGCGGCGGTCTTCGCGTATTCACTTGTGCCGATGCTGCGGCGCCATCTCGGCTGGCTGGTAATCGCGCTGGCGGTGGCCGGCCCGGCCACGCTCTGGCTGGCCCGGCTCTCCGGTGAGGCGTTCCGCGAGCGGCAGATAAAGGCGGGTGCGCAGGGCGATCTGCTCAGGCAGATCAGCGAGCATCAGAATTTCGGCAACTGGGCGGCATGGACGGTCACCGTTCTCGGCGTCCTGGCAGTGTTGCTGGTGCTGGTCTGCACCGCGGCCGGAAAGAAGCCTGCCACGCCCGGTTCGCGAGCCGTCACCTATGGACTGATCCTGATCACCCTCGTGGTTGGAGCGGCAGCCGGGTATTACACCTTCAAGACCGGGCACACCGGAGCCACCACCGTCTGGGGCTAGAAAAGCCTCGAACAGGCCATCAGTACGACCACTGCCAAAGCAGCCAGCCCCAACGCGTAGGTGAAATGGGCGGCGCTGCGTTCGGCCAGATCGATCCCGTCATGGTCGAGGGCTGGGAGTTCACGCGGTGCCGCGACCGGCTCCTGTAACGGTGGTTGCCAGTCGACGGGCGGTGGCTTCGCGGCCGGTGGTCCGGAGTATGCGGCAGGGCGCAGGATCCGATCTGGGACAGGGTCGGGCCGGCGCCAGCCGGCGTCCTCTTCAGCCATTAGGCTGCCTCTTGTGAGTTACGACGACGAGCGGGTCGTGATCTTCGACGAGGACCCTCCGGTGCTGCCGGAGCAGACGGCAGACGACACCGACCGCGGTTGGGGCGAGCGGGAGTCCGGCAACGACGACAGGCTGATCGAAGATCGCCCACCGCACTGGGATTGAGCCCCGTCACCACCTACGCAGCATAGCCGCAAACGGACAAAACGCGTTTTAGGCGGCTGCGGGGCTCGTGCTAGGAGTGGCCGCGGGCTTGGAGTCTGCCTTCGGCTTGCTCTCACTGGCAGCAGAGGCACTCGCACGCGAGTCGGTGCGGTAGAAGCCGGAACCCTTGAAGACGACGCCGACACCGGAGAAGAGCTTGCGCAGCCGACCCTCGCAGGCGGGGCACTCGGTCAGGGCCTCGTCGGTGAAAGACTGCACGGCCTCCAGCTGGTGGCCGCACGCGGTGCACGCATATTGGTAGGTCGGCACGCTCGTCTCCTTGGCACTCTCGAAACCAGAGTGCCAATAGTGCACGATCGAGAGGTCAAATGTCTAACCCCTGGACCCCGGATGGGGTCAACGCCACTTGTACGCGGCGATCATGCGGCTCATGTGGCACCCGCGCCAAGACTTCGCCGTCGTGCAGGAGAGCGACCACAAGCGCGCTCGAGGAGACCCGGGCGAGCGCCCGATCGTAGCTGCCGCCGCCCCGGCCCAACCGGTATCCGCGCACGTCAACGGCCACGGCAGGGACGATGATCAGGTCGGCTTCGGTGATCGCTTTGAGGCCGAGCAGCGAGCCGTCGTCGTAGAGCGCCCAATCCAGATCCTTGTCCGGCAGCAGAACGGGCAGCATCAGCCTGGGTACCAGGTGCGCTATGAGATCTGGCATGCCCGGGCCGCCGGGCTCGCTGCCGAACGGGGTGTATGCGGCGACGGTCGTTGGCTGGTACCCGCCGAGGAAGGTTTTCAAATGCCCGGAAAGTTTGCTGGCGGCAGCCGTGAGCTGCGCGGGTGTCATTTCGGCACGCGCGCTGAGCAGTCGTCGGCGGAGGGTTTTCTTGGCGTCCATCTTGAGGGCAAGCATCGCATCCGGCGGCGCTCTCGTTGACTAGGCGTGACTCTGCGTGCACGGCTGACAGCGGCGTTCCTGGTAATGGTCCTTGGCCCGGTCCTGATCGGGGCGGTGTTTGTGGGTACCACCGTCACCAAGGTCGGGCAGGACCGAGTCGCGGAACGGCTGGACCACGCCGCTAATGCGGTGAGGACGTCGCTCGGAGCGCTCTGCGGGCAGCTGCTGACCGTGGTTGACGCGGTAGCCGCCGCACCGCAAGACCAGCGGCTCGCGCTGGCCGGGCAGTTTGTCGCGCGTGGACTGACCAGCGGCATCCACATAGATCAGACTTCCGGCGAAGAGACCACAGCGGCCGCACCACCGCCGCCGTGGGCCGACTGTGCCGGGCCTGGCGACTTCGAGATGGTGACCGGTTTCGAGGCACTTGCTGCGCGGGTGGTGCTCCCTGACGGCCAAACGAGCATCTCGGCAGCGATCACTGTGGACGACGATCTCGTGCGCAGACTCAGCGGCGCAAGCGGAGCCGAGGTGACGTTGCTGGCTGGTTTGGGCAAACCCTTGCCGGACAACGGTGAGGTGGTCGGCATGCGGCCGGTGGCAGCACTCGATCCTTTACCGCCAACACATTCCACTTTGGACAATGCCATCGCCGTTGCCGAAGTGGCCACTTCACTGGCCGATGGCGGGGCGGGCCGGACCGCCGATGGCGATCTCGTGCGACGGCTCGGGCCGGTGCCTGGAGAGCCGTTGGCAGTGGCGGTCTCGCTACGCGCCGACCCGCCACGCGAGACCTACTTGCTGCTGATCCTGGTCGTGCTGATCACCGCGCTTACCGCGGTGGTCGCGGCCTGGTGGCTGGCACGAACCGCGACGAGTCCACTGGTGGGTCTGGCCGCCGCTGCCGACCGCGTCGCCGCGGGCGACCTGCAGACCCGGGTGACCGTCAGGAGCAGCGATGAGATTGGCAGGCTTGCCACCGCTTTCAATCACATGACCCGTGAGCTGGACACCTACGTCACCGCTTTGACGGCAAGCCGAGATCAACTGCGGGGCCATTTGGGAGTACTGGGTGACACCCTGTCGAGTACCCACGACCTGGACCGGATCCTGCAGGTGATCCTGCAGACCGCGCGGCACGCCACCGGGGCGTCCGGCGGCGTGGTCCTGCTCGCCGAGCCGAATGGTGAGCTGGTCGGCAAGTGTGCCGAGGGCCTGCGCATCGACGTGAGTCAGGTGCGAGTGCCGATCGGGCAAGGTCTGACCGGATCGGTGGCCGCAACCGGCGTGCCGCGGCTCGGTCGCATCGAGCGCGATGGACCGCGGCTGGACGCGGGTGAGCCGGAGTGCCGGACGTACATGGTGGTGCCATTCTCGGCGCCCGGCCTCACCTCGCTTGGCGATGGCGGCATGCGGCCTGCGTTGCCTGCCGCGCGGGGCGTGCTCGCGCTCTACGACCGGCTTGGCCGTTCGTCGGACTGCGACGAGTTCGACGATCAGGATCTGATGACCTTGCGTACTTTCGCCGGTCAGGCGGCCGTCGCGGTGGACAACGTCCGCGTGCATGAGGAGGCGCAACGGCTCAGCGTGACCGACTCGCTGACCGGGTTGTTCAACTACCGGTCGTTGCGGGAGACGTTGCGGCGCGAGGCAGACCGGGCCGGCCGGTTCGGGCGCAAGCTTTCCGTACTCGCGTTGGACCTCGATCACTTCAAGGAAATCAACGATCGCTACGGGCATGCCGCCGGCGATGCGGTGCTGACCGAATTCGCCCTGCGGATCAAATATGAGATCCGCGACGTCGATGTGGCCTTCCGCCAAGGCGGCGAAGAGTTCGTGATCCTGCTGCCGGAAACCGACGACATCGGTGGCATCGCTGTCGCTGAACGACTTTGCACCGCGATTCGCGATACACCGATCACCGTGCTGGAAGGCATCACCGTCTCGGTGACGGTCTCGATAGGCGTCGCTGTCCTGCCAGATCATGGACAGGGCGGGGCGGCTCTACTGCGAGCCGCTGACGAGGCACTTTATGCGGCCAAGACGGCCGGCCGGGACACCTTCCGCGTTGCCGGGGACGCTCTTTGCGCGATCGGGAACACTGTCGGCGGCGCGTCGAGCAGCCCACAGGCGCCGAGGCAGGCTCAGGGCCGTTAGTCTCGCGGCATGTCGGAGCGCACCCCCATTCGTGCTGTCAAGGCTGTCATCCCGGCCGCAGGCCTGGCCACTCGCTTCCTTCCGGCTACCAAAGCCGTGCCCAAGGAGCTGTTGCCGGTGGTCGACCGGCCGGTGCTGCAGTACATCGTGGAAGAGGCCGCGGCAGCGGGCATCAACGACGTTCTCCTGATCACCGGCCGCGGTAAAACGAGCATGGTGGATCATTTCGATCCGCACCCGTACCTGGAGTCGAGGCTGGAGGCCAAGGGCGACCTGGTGCGCCTCGCCGCGGTGCGCCGGACCTCCGATCTGGCCGAGATCTACACCTGCCGTCAGGGCGAGCCGCTCGGCCTCGGTCATGCCATTTCCTATGCCGAGTCGCATGTGGGGACTCTGCCTTTCGCTGTGCTGCTGGGTGACGAGTTCACCGAAGAGGGATCACAGCTGCTGCCGCAGATGATCGATCTGCAGGCGCAGACCGGTGGCATCGTGCTCGCGTTCATCGAGATCCCGTGGGACGAGGTGAACCGGTACGGCATCGCGTCGGTCGAGCCGCCAGAAGAAGGCCCCTCCTTCGGCGACGACGTGGTCCGGGTGACGGGGCTGGTGGAGAAACCGCCGATCGGCGAGGCGCCAAGCAACCTGGCTGTCGTCGGCCGCTACGTGCTGCCCGCCGGGATCTTCGACGCCATCCGGCGTACGAAACCCGGCAGTGGCGGCGAAATCCAGCTCACCGATGCCATGGCACTGATGCTTGCCGAAGGCACCCCGGTGCACGGCATCATCTATCGCGGCGTCCGCTATGACACCGGCATGCCGTTGGGCTACCTGCAGACCATCGTGCAGCTTGCCAGCCAGCGGGAGGACCTAGGCCCCGCATTCAGCCAGTGGCTTCGTGAATTTGTGGGATCGATGCCTGCCGGAGGGAATGCTGCATGACTGCGACGGTCGGGGCCCTGGAACCGGCGATGCCACCCGATTCTGAGCTCACCCCGCTAGCCGACTACCTCGGCAGCGTGTTGCGCAGACTCAGGGCATTGGCGGCGCTGGACCTTGACCTGACCCAGGCGCACGGCAACGTGCTGGCCGAGAATGTCATTGCGCCGCATCCGTATCCGGCTTTTGATCAGGCGGCGATAGACGGGTACGCGGCCCGCTCGGAGGACATCGCCCACGCTGCCGAGGGCCGGCCGGCCCGGCTCAGCGTGGTCGGCGATCTCGCCGCCTCCAGCTGGCGCCCGGCCAGACTGACGGTTGGCACCTGTTTCTCCGTTGCGGCCGGAGCACCGCTGCCGGTGGCCGCCGATGTCGTGATCCCTCCGGAGTGGACGGATCAGGGCATGGCTTCGGTGGAGGTGAAGCAGGCGGTCAAGCGGGGCTTCGGAATCCGGCGCATCGGCGAGGTAATGGCAGAGGGCAGCATCCTCGCCAAAGCTGGTGGCACGGTTACCCCGGCGTTGGTCGGAGTCCTTGCGGCGAGCGGGATCGGGCACGTGGTCGTACGCCCATCGCCGCGGGTGGTGATCGTCTCGACCGGTGACGAGTTGGTGGAAGCGGGCCGGGTGTCTCAGCCCGGTCAGGTGGTCGATGTGAACTCGCATGCGCTGACCGCTGCCACGGCTGAAGCGGGGGCTCATGCGTACCGAGTTGGCATCTGCGACGACGATCCGGAAGCGTTGCGGGCCCTCCTCGAGGATCAGACCAGCCGCGCCGACCTGATCATCACGACCGGTGGCTCGGGGACCGGACCCGGGGATATGGTGCGGCGCATCCTTTCCCGCCGCGATGGCAGCCGCTCCGGGAACGTCACCTTCACCGATGTCTCGCTTGCGCCCTGCGGGACGCTGGGGTTTGGGACGGTGGGGAGTGCTCATGAGGTACCCATAGTCTGCCTACCCGGCGATCCGGGAGCCGCATTGATTGGCTTCGAGGTGCTGGCCCGGCCGGTGATCCAGGTGCTCTCCGGGGCCGAGCCGGTCTTCCGGCCCTCCGTGCGCGGCCACCTGCTCGAGACCGTGGTCTCCCCGGCCGGTCTGCGCGAATTCCGACCCGCGATCGTCGCCGAACGCCGGGGCGGGGGATATACCGTGCAACCGTTGCCGGGCGGCCCTCGTACGCTGGCGGGCATGGCAGACGCAAACGCACTGCTGGTCCTCGGGGAAAGGGTGACCAGTGCGCCGGCCGGCTCCACAGTGGACGTTCTCCTGCTAGACCGCCGTCGATGACCGCTGTTGGATTCCCGGCGATCCTGTCCGAGGGGGACGTGCTCCTACGGCCCTATCAGCGCAGTGACGCGGCTCAATGGTCGGCCGTGCGCCTCTTCAACGAACGCTGGCTGCGCCCTTGGGAAGTAACGCCCGCGGGCGGATGGGCGGAGAGCAACTCGACCGCCGCCTTCCGGATGGTGCGCCGCGCCTTCAAAGCCGCCGCCCGAACGGGTGAATCGATGCCCTTCGCAGTCTGCTACCAGAATCGGCTCGTCGGCCACATCGGGCTGGGCAACATCGTGCGCCGCGCCTTCTCCTCCGCCTACTGCGGCTACTGGATCGACTCGCGGGTGGCCGGCCACGGCATCATGCCGACCGCCCTGGCCCTGATCGTCGATCATGCGTTCTATGCCGGGCGGCTCCACCGGGTCGAGGTCAACATCCGGCCCGAAAACAAGGCCTCGCGACGGGTCGTGGAGAAGCTCGGCTTCCGCGAAGAGGGCTATCACCCGCATTACATGTACATCGACGGTGCCTGGCGTGATCACGTCGGCTATGCCATGACCTGGGAAGACGTGTCCCGTGAGGGTGGCCTCCTAGCCAGATGGCGTCGCCTTCGGACCAATACCTGATAACGCCTCGTAACGGTGTGGTGCGCGCTCAACACGTGATCACGCAAGTAGCCTGCGAACGTGCCCACCTCGGTGCTCCTCGCCGTCCTCGCCGCCGCCGGGCTTCTTGCCCTGGCGCCCGCGTTGGTGCGCAGGTATGACGCCACCGAGCGGCTCATAGCCGAGCGGGCACTCTCCACGGCCCGGGTGCTCTCCCGGCGCCGGCGCCTTCGCACCACTCCCGGCCGGCGGCCAGTGAACCCGCCATCGTGGCTCGCCCCGGCGGAATCCCACCTTCACCTCGTTACCGAGCACGACCGGCCGTCGCCGCGGCGCAAAACGCAGCATCGGCCCGGCGTATACCGGCGCCGGCGGGTGCTATCCGCTTTGCTGCTGCTGAACCTGGTACAACTGATCGGCGTTGCCGCGGTCAGCCCCGGCTTCTGGATCAGCTTCACCGTCACCGCCGCGATGCTCGTGCTCTACCTGGGACACCTACGCGGGCAAGCGCTTCGGATGGCTCGGCACCGCCGGGCCGAAGCCCGCCAGGCGGCTTGGCTGGCGCAGCAGCAGGCTCAAGTCCGGCTGGCCCAACGCCGTCGCGCCCAGGCCCGCCGCGAAGCCGCTCGACTGCTCGAGGAAGAGCTCCTGCGGGCCCAGGAAGCGATGCGGGAACTGGCTCAAAAGGCGGCGGCGACCGCCATCGCAGAACAGGGCAAGCGGGTCGCAACCATCTCCTACCGGCCCGCCGCCGGAGTGCGGGGACGCGCATACGACGTCGGCCCAGCCGCCTGAGGCGTGTGTGTTAACGTTGTCCGGTCTTGGGGATGTGGCGCAGTCTGGTAGCGCACCTCGTTCGCATCGAGGGGGTCAGGGGTTCGAGTCCCCTCATCTCCACTTAGCTCAGCGGTCACTTTGTTTGATTCAAGGTGGCCGCTGACTGCTATCTATGGCAGCAGTGGATCCTCACTTGGAGACTTCGCCGTGCCATTGAGATCCGCGGATGCACATTAAGATCTGCAGCGACATAGCGGTGGTTATTCTTGTCCACCGCCTACCCATAGGGTGCTACCCCTCCGGGCGGGTATGAGCACGGACCGCGCGATCTGTTCAGCCTTCAGGCACTCAGCTAGCAGGGCCTCGGCCGGTACCGGATCAGCGAACGCGAATCCCTGGACCTGGTCACATCTGAGGTCGTGCAGGATGGTGAGAGTGGTGAGATCCTCCACGCCCTCGGCCGTCACGAACAGGCCGAGATTGTGGGCGAGATCGATGGCACTGCGTACCAGGATGGCGTCCCCAGGATCCGTGGCCAGATCTTGAATGAACGTCCGGTCGATCTTCAATTCGTCGGCGGTGAGGCGCTTGAGCTGGTGCAGCGAGCTGAAACCGGTGCCGTAGTCGTCGATCGAGACCTGGACCCCGTCTCCCTGGAGTTTGCGCAGTGCTGCCAGGGCACGGTCAGGATCGGTCGTCATGCCGCTCTCGGTCACTTCCAGCCGCAGCAGCGACGCTGGTAGCCGGTCCTCGGCGAGCACGGAGCGCACCTGGGCGACAAACGCCTCATCGAGAAGGCAGTTGGGGGAGACGTTGACGGACACGATCAGGGGGCGGGCCTCGGCATACCAACGCGAGGCCTCACCCACGGCGATCCGTAGCAGATGGTAGGTAAGCGGGATCTCCAGCCCGCCGGTCTCGGCAACGCCAAGGAACGCGGCCGGCCGCAGCAGCCCAAGCTGCGGGTGCCGCCACCGGACCAGCGCTTCGGCAGCGGCGACGGAGGCGTCGGCGATGCGCACCTGGGGTTGGTAGTAAAGCACCAGCTCGCCGTTGGGGTCGCCTGCGTCAAGAAGCGCCCGCAGGTCACCGAAGAGCGCCATCCGGTCGGGCTGATCGGTGTCGATCTTCGGGTCGTAGACGGCAACTCCTTTACCGGTTGTCTTGGCCCGATACATCGCGGCGTCAGCGTGGCGGAGCATGCTCTGGGTGCCGGTGCCATGGATGCCTAGCACCATCCCGACGCTGCCGCTCACCGCCGCGGATCCGGCCGACAGGACGTAGTTGCGGCGTAGTGCGCCCGCTGCCCGCTCTGCGATTTCTGTCGCGGCCTCGGGTGTGGCGACTGTCGGAAGCAGTACCGCGAACTCGTCGCCACCGATGCGCGCGACGGTGTCGCCCTCCCGGCACACCTTCTGAAGCCGGTGGCCGGTCTCGATCAAAACGTCGTCCCCGGCCTGGTGCCCGAGCGTGTCATTGACGTCTTTGAACCCGTTCAGGTCGATCAACATAACCGCGGTTCGCTGGTCCGAGGAGGCCCGTGTGGCCTCCAGCGCAGCATCCAGCCGCCGTTCGAATTGAAGGCGATTGGCCAACCCCGTGAGCGGATCGTGCAGCGCCTGACGTTGGCTGGTCTCGGCGTGCTCGACCAGCCGGCGTTGGTATCCGAGCATGACGCGCCAGATCATCGCCACCAGGGCCAGGCCCAGCACGAAGCCCACGCTCGTGGCTGCAAACGTCCTCGTCTGCACGTTGCGCAGTTCCGCGACCAGCCGCTGTGCTTCGTTGTGGTGAGCTCGGGAGACTCCGGCGATGTCATGCAGAAGCGTGTAGTAGGCGGGCGTCACCTCCAGCCTGTCCTGCTTGATCGCCTCCGGATTGCCATCGGTAACCATGGCGATCAAGCGGTCAGCTGCCTGGCGGTAGGCGGACTGCTCGGCTTGCAGGCGCAATGCGTCCTCGCGAGCCGGGCCCGTGCTGAGCTCCACCGCGCGTCGCAGCGCCTCATCGGCAGCGGATGCCGAGTCCATATACCGAGCCCGGCTGGCGACCGACGGCTCGAGTTGGTAGTGGCGGGCATTCATCTCTTCGACTGCCACCGCGGCGCGGGCCTCGCTGAAGATCGAGTCGAGCACGAGTGCCTGGCTCTGGGTCTCAGTGGCCCCGGTGGCCTGAAGGGTGCCCCAGAGTGTGAAGGCTCCTAGCCCACATAGCACAACCGCCAGTGCCGCAGTCATAACGAGGCTACGACGGGGTTGGGTTAACAGCTCGGAGCGCCTGCCAGCTGATCCAGGCAGGCGGGCGCGGCCCGCGGCCGGCCCCCAGAAAGGCCACTTCATGGCTTGAGCGTTCCCCCTCTCCAGGCCGCCTTGGCAGCCATCCCATCCTGTCTGCTCGGGCGGCGAGGTAGAGGACTTGACCAGAACTCTTCGCTTACCTCCGGAATCGTGATGATATTTCATGGTATGGGGACTCTCCAAGGCCGGCGAATCGCATGCCGACGAATTCACGCCGTTCGTGCCCTATTGGCCGTCGCACTGGTTGCCAGCGGCCTGGCTAGCTGTAGCAGGCCGGACAAACCTGCCTCCGCGCCGCAGGTGGTGCGGCTTGGCGCCCTTTTGCCGCTCAGCGGTGATAACGGGCCAACGGGCCACCGCATGATCGATGCGTTCAAGATGGCGGTCAAGGAGGCCGATGACGGCGGCGGGGTGCTCGGGCATCGGGTCGAAATCTTGACCGACGACGACGCCTGTGATCCCGGAACCGCCGTCGTTAAGGCCAACGAGCTGGTCGCTAAGGACATCACGGTGTCGGTGGGCGGAGGGTGCAGCGTGGCGGCCGTACCCGTACTCAAGATCTTCCGAGACGCCGGCATACCCATGATCATCCCAGCCGCCAACTCCACAGATCTGTTGGCGCCGGGCTATGACAGTGTCTTCCTGCTCTCCGGGACCACCAAGATCGAGGCGGAACGCGCGGTTGCCGTGCTGGCCAACCTCGGCGTGGGCCGCCTGGCTGTTGTTCATGACGGCACCAGCTTCTCGCAGACCCTTGCCTCGGCCACCGTCGCGAGCGTCGCCCAGCCCGGCAGCAACATCTCCGTGGCCGCGCAGCACAGACTCGCCCAAGGCGCGACCAGCTACCCCCGCGCCGTCGAGATCGTGCTAAACGAACGTGCGGATGTGGTCTTCTTCACCGGCTATTACCCGGAGGCCGCCACGCTGATCCGTGACCTGCGCGCCGCCAATTACAGCGGACTAATCATGCTCTCTGACGCCGGCACGGATCCCACCCTGTTCAGCTTGCTCAGCCCCGCAGAATCCGAAGGTGTCTACGGTCTGACACTGCCTGTGGCCCAGTTCGAGCCGCGCGCGGCCGCGTGGGCAGCGAGGTACAAGTTGGCCTATGGCAACGAGCCGGGCCCGTTCACCATGCAGGCCTACGATGCTGTCCGCCTCGCGCTTGACGCAATCCGGCGCGCTGGCACCCTGGACCGGGCCGCCGTGCGCAAGGCGATCGCCAACACCAAACCCGGGGATGTAGAGCTGCTGTCAGGTCCGTCCGAATTCACCCCCGACGGGACACAAATCAACCCGACCTTCATCTTGCTACAGATCCACGACGGCGCCTTTACCTTGGTGCGTCAGGACTAGTGGCTGCCGCGATGATGCCGGGGCGCAAGCCCTGGAATCGGGCGCCGGCGGTCAACAAGGCGGTTGCTGTCTAAGGCGTGGGAGTAGACCAGAGCGTCATCGCCCAGCTGCCCCTCGGCTCATCCGCTTCGCGGCAGAACTGAAGTTGAGCACACAAACCAGTGGCTGATCCCTGACTCGGCTCGTTTTTCGCTTGCCAGCGGGCCCACGTAGAAGCCCCGGTAAACGTAAGCATGGGGTCCGCTCTTGACCACGATGGCCGTAGCACTGTGGCCAGGTTTGATGACGACCGTGACTGAGCGGCCGTCCTTCGAAGTCGTGGCACCGCCGACTGCCCCGTTGGCTGGATAGCCTTTGCTGCCGAAGAGGACGCCACCCGATAGCCCGGCCTGACGGCAGTTGGTGATGTTTCCTGTGATCTTCCGGGGGTATGGCGGTGGCACGTCGGCGACAACGACGCCAACGCCCAGTGACGCGGCAACGCTTGTGACGAGCGTTGCGGTGCCAGTCATGAAGCGCATCGAGACCACCCCGTTCAGAAGATGCCGTAGTGGCGCGCGAAGAGCATGCCGAGAAGGACGTAGCCGCCGGTGAAGGCGCCGACCACAAGGGAGTTCGGGAGCCAACGGCGTTGCGTGTGAAGCGCGATCGCCCAGAAGATGGGAAAGATGACCACGACAAAACGCGGGACGGACATCAAGGGCCGAGGCGGCCAGACATTGGCTAGTGGTAGAAGCAGGCTTGCGGCTGCGAAGACGGAGTAGCACACAGGGATGAGCCGGGCGCCGGCAATGATGAACGCCGCCGCGATAGCCACGATGGTCAGATCGATCAGCCAGAAGCTGCGATGTTGGAAGGCAGTCTGCACCGCGTGATAGAGGGTCATGAGGGGGAGCATGGGTTCGCGGCCCCAGCCGCGTTGGGCGCTGAGCGGCGCGTAGAAGTCGCCATGCTGTACCAACCAATAGAGGCAATACAGCCCGAGGCCGGCCAGTGGGGCAAAGGCTGCGGCCAGCCCTGGCACGAGATCCTTGCCTTTCCTTGTGCGCCATTGGATGACGGCCTCGACCATCAGCGCGACTCCGACCATGACGCCGACACTGCGAGTCAGCGCTGCCCCGGTTGCGAACACGGCCGCGAGCGCCCACCGGCTGGTGCGGGCGAACCAGAATGCCAGCAGGACAAAGAGAAGGAACAGGCTTTCGGCGTAGGGCGCGATGAGGAAGAACGCGGTGGGGAAGATTGCCAGGTACTTCGTGGCCCGCTGGGCCGTGAGTGGGCCGAACTCGCGGGCGGTAAGCGCATACAGCGCAATCAATGAGGCCAGGAAGGATCCTTGCGCCACAATGACGGAAGCTGTTTGCACGGTCGTGTGGGTGAACGCTGACAGCAGGTGGGTGGCAAGGGGATAGAGCGGGAAGAATGCCGCGCTGCCATCGTCCGGGCGGTAGCCTTCCATGGCAATCCGCTGATACCAAAGGGCGTCCCAACGTTGGCCGCTGTCAAGGAGGTTGTGCCAACCGTCGGAAAGTGGCTCGGAGCCAAGGCCGGGCACGCTTACCGGATTCTCGCCTGGGATTATCGGTACCAACAATCCAAGGATCGCCCAGCCTACCCAGACCGCCCCGAAGACCTTCAGCGCGAAGGGCAGGCCGTCCCGAAGCCTTATCGCGTAAGGTGTTTCGGTGTCAATTGTGGCCGGAGTGGCGGTCACCATCGAGGCTGTGGCTCCGTGGCCGCGATGGTGTAGAGGACGTCGGGGCCTACCTCTTGGCGGGTCAGACCGAGGCCTTCAACGGGCGCATCGAGGGCACCCTCAAAAGGCGTGCCTATTGCCCGATCGCGAACTACCACAACGCTGCGGACGCCCAGGCTGCGAAGCTTGTTCACGCTTGCCTCGTCGGGGAAATGCTGCAACAGCTCCCGGGTGGCCTGCTGATCGGGTGGTTCGAAGCCGCTGCCGCCGTTGAGCATCGTGGGGAAGCCGGCTGTCGACCACAGCAGGACGTTCTGATCGGTGAGCGGATCGGAGGGCAAGACCACTCGCGGACCTGACGCGGCGGCGAAGGCGGCGGGTGCCGCCGGTACTCGTGGATGGTCGATGTTGGGCAGGCCTTCGATGAGCACCGCGGCCAGCAGCACCCAAAGCACGATCGGCCGCCGCATGCGGTACCGGGCCACGGCGGTGACAAAGCCGGCGGCGAGCACCGCAAGCAGAAGCGTCGTCCAGAGCACGAGACGCCCCGGAGTGCGACTGCCGTCAATCCCGGGCAGGAGGAGGTAGGCGAACAGGTACAGCGGGCCGTTGGTCCCGAGGGCGAGCAGGACGCTGGCGACCGTTCCCAGCAACAGCAGCATGCGCTGGCGCACCGTCCACACGGAGATGAAAAGACCGGCGGTGGCGAGTCCATACAGGACCAGACCGCACAACAGCTCCTTCTCGTTCGCCGAGTCACCGAGCATCTTGCGGGCCGGTTCGTGGAGTTCGCCCCAGAGCAGGGAGCTTTGTGGGGCGACGGCAAATCCGGACAGGGGCGGAGAGTACAGCGCGACGTATTCCCACGATCTGCGCGCATCTGGATGCAGGGTGAGCACCTGGAGGTACGGATAGGCCATCGCTACCGCGACCGCGCCGAGGCCGCCGAGCCCGATGAGGTCAAATGACAGCAACCGCCGCGAGATCGCGGGTCTTCCGCGCCGCCACCACACCACGACCGCGGAGAGGGCTCCAAAGACGAGCACGTAGACAAACGGCACGCCTATGCCGAAGCCGAGGGTGAGCTGCCATGCGGCGACGGCCCAGCCGGCGAGTGCCCAGCCGGGGCGGACCCTGTCCGGCCGGTAGCCGTCGCGCAACGACCAGCCATGGCCACGCGCGAGCATCGCGAGCGACAGGGCGATTCCGCCGGTGGAGAGGATCTGAAGGTGCCCTTCGTGCGCGTATCGCCAAGGTGCGTAGGCGAATGTCGCACCCGCCACGGCCGCGGCGATCCGCCCCGCGCCCAGTTGGCGAACCAGCGCATAGGCCCCGATCGAGGCGAGCGCGAAGGCAAAGATGTATATGAGGTTGTAGCGGCCGACTGCCGCCTCCGGCCCGGAGCCGATCATCCCAAAGAGGGCGTAGCCGAGATTGCTGTCGGAATACGCGAGCGTGTACGGCTGCGGGTAGAACCCGTTGGTGTGCCATAGGTTGCTTACGTCATGCAGGAGCGCGTACCCAACCCACGCGATCTGCCACGCTTGCAACGTGGGATCCCAGATGTCTCCAGGGATGGTGTGTAGCGGGTCAGGAAATGCGGACCGTCCGCTCAGGACAGGTACCAGCCAAATAATGCTTATGGCTAGAACCAGAGCAGCGAGCGAAACCACAGCCGGCTCGCCAAGACGCCGGGCGAAGAGAGAAGCCCGCATACGCAGGCCAACGATCCGGATGACACAACGGTTGCGTCACCCGGATCGCCGGTCGTCTAGCACCCGGGCTCCGCATCCCGCAGGTATTCAATGAGATTCAGCGATCGCCATGGCACCACTCGACAGGAGCATTGAAGTCGAGCGCCGTGGGGTGCGCGGGATCGATGAAATGGCCTCCCATGACGAGCGCCGCCTCCATGTGGGGAAGAACCTCGGCAAGGCGGTCGCTCCCGCGTCTGTTCTAGCCGGTCCCGGTGATGAGTCGGCGCGCCAAACCGGCGATGGGTTGCACAGTCCCCATGTCGTAATTGCTGAGGATCACCACCACCCAGCGGTTGTCCGGGTACATATCGATTGTGGTCGACACGCCGGGGGAACCGCCGCCGTGTCCGAGCGTCCATTGGTTGTTGACCATCAACGCGATCGGTCCATAGCACTGGAAGGCGGTCTGAGGGGGTGTTCCGCTAGGGGCTCCGGGAGGTCCCTGCATTGGTGGTGGCATGGGCAGTTTCCCGCTGAGGGTGAGCTGGGTGAAGGCGGGGGTGAGCAGCTTTTCTCCTAACAGGGCGTGGGCGAAGCGATCCATGTCCGCGCAGGTCGAGAAGGCGTCACCTGCGGGAGTACCGATGTAAAGCCTTCGGTTGTAGATGTCGATCCGCTCGCCTGAGGGCAGCTTGTTATACGGGCGGGCGATGCGCTGGTCGTCGCGCCACTGCGGCCTGGTGTAGAAGTCCGTACTGCTCATGCCGACCGGGCCGAAGATGTGCTCGCGAACATAGTCGTAATAGGACTGTCCCGACACCTGTGCCACGATCGCGCCGAGGAGGTGGTACCCGGAGTTGCTGTATTTCGATCCGGCGCCTGGAGCGAAAGCCAACGGGGACTGCCGGATGATCGCGTTGATGCCCTCCATGACCTCATCCGCACTGGTCCAGGTGGCGGCCTTTTCCCAGAATCCCGGCGTCATGTGGTGGTCTCCCAGGCCCGAGGTGTGGGTGAGGAGGTGGTGGATGGTCACCTTGTCAGCGACTTCGGATGGGAATCCGCCGAGATATGCGCCGAGCTTGCCGTTGTAGGCCACCTTTCGCCGCTGTACCAACTGGGCGATGGCGACGGCGGTGAACAGCTTGGTCACCGAGGCGAGCGCGAAGATGGTGCCGGGCCCATTTGGCGTGGACAGTTGTTTGTTGGCCATGCCGTGCGAGCGGCTCAAGATCGGCCGGCCCCGGTAGGTCAGTAGTACGGTGCCGGAGAACTCGTCCTTGGCGGCCTGTGCCGCGACGAACTGGTCAAGTTCACCACCGGGTTTGAGACTTTCTGGTATCCGGCCAAACTGCGGTGGATTGGCTTCGGCATAGGCGGGCACTTCGCCCGCAAGCACAGCGCTCGCGGCAAGGGGGGCAGCGCCCAGCATCCCGATCATTGATCGTCGAGTCGTCATGGCAATAACGTCTACCGGTAGGCACCGATTGGGAGCCGATCGGCGGCTCATACAAAATCCATAGGTGGTGACCGGGATACTTGACCAATGCGGGTGCTGCTGGTGGAGGACGAGCAGCCGCTGGCCGGGTACATCGCGGCCGGGCTGCGCAAGCACGGCTTCGTCGTGGACATCGCGCTGGACGGCCGCACCGCGCTGGAGAAAAGCGACGTGACGCCCTACGACGTGGTGGTGCTTGACCGCGATCTGCCGGTCGTGCACGGTGACGCGGTGTGCCGGCAGTTGGCACAGCAGGGTACAGCCCGGGTGCTGATGCTGACCGCTTCCGGGACGGTCGAGGACCGGGTCGAGGGGCTCACCTTGGGCGCCGATGACTACCTAGGCAAGCCGTTCGCCTTTTCCGAGCTTGTGGCACGGGTGCGGGCGCTTTCGCGTCGCAGCACACCAGCCCGCCCGCCGGTGCTGCGCTGGGCCGACGTGGTTCTCGACCCTGCGCGGCGCACCGTCGAGCGTGCCGGACGGCTGCTGCACCTCACTCCAAAGGAGTTCGGTGTACTCGAGCAGTTGCTGGCTGCGGACGGCGACATAGTCAGCGCGGAGACGCTGCTGGACAAGGTGTGGGACGAGCACGCCGACCCGTTTACCAACGCGATCCGGATCACCGTCGGCAC
The DNA here is from genome assembly GCA_003543035.1 of Micromonosporaceae bacterium. GTDB lineage: Bacteria > Actinomycetota > Actinomycetes > Mycobacteriales > Micromonosporaceae > Rhizocola. The sequence continues at coordinate 26,337 of DPJL01000152.1, forward strand.
GCTGCGCCGCAAGCTTGGCGATCCGCCACTGATCCAGACCGTGACCGGTGCCGGGTACAGGATCACGCAATGATGGGCATCCGCCTGACCGCACGCGCTCGCCTGACGATCCTGTACACCTCTTTGGTGCTGGCAGCCGGTCTTGTGCTGACCGCGCTGACCTACCTCCTGATGCGGAGCAGGCTCGAGCACCGCTTTGTTCACATCAAGCTCACAACAACCGATGGCAGTGAGCCAATCCCGCCGGTCGAGGAGTTGCTACCAGAGATCGCTGAGCAGGTGCGGGGCACAACCCTGTCCGATCTGCTGACGCAGTCCGCAGTCGCGCTCGCGGTGGTTACCGTCCTTGCCGCCGTGCTGGGCTGGCTGGTGTCCGGGCGGGTGCTGCGGCCGATACGCGCGATATCGGCAACCGCGCAAAGCCTTTCAGCAGAGAACCTTTCTCAGCGGGTACCAGTTGCGGCGCCAAGGGATGAGCTCACCGCCCTGGCCGACACCATCAACGGGATGCTGGACCGCATCGAACTTGGCGTATCCGAACGCGACCGGGTGCTGGACAGCCAAAAGATGTTCACCGCCAACGCCGCCCACGAGTTGCGGACGCCTTTGACCACCATGCGAACCGCTATCGACGTCACACTCGATGGCGAGCCCAGCCGGGCCGAGCTGCTCACCATGGCCGAGGACGTCAGGACCGCGATCGGCCAGAGCCAGCGCACGCTGGACGGCTTGCTGACGCTGGCGCACAGCCAAGCCGGTCCCCGCAAACAGGGCTCGGTCGATCTCGCCGTAGTGGCCTCGGAGGTCCTCGGCCGCGCGGCCGACGAGGCGGCGGGCCGAAATATCGCGCTACAGACCGATCTGCGATCGGCGCCCGTCAGCGGCGATGTGATCCTGCTCGAACGCATGGCCGGCAACCTTGTCGATAACGCGCTGCGCTACAACCATCCTGGTGGCGACATTATGGTCAGCACCGGCACCGAGGGTGGCCGAGCGTTCCTGGGGATTGCCAACACGGGCCGGCCCATCACACCCTCCGAAGTGGACGGTCTGCTGGAGCCGTTCGTCCGTGGTAAAGCCAACCGCACTCGCTCCGACGGCGGCATCGGTCTCGGTTTGTCTATCGTGCGCGCCATCGTCGTCGCTCATCACGCAGAGATCTCTATCGACGCCCGGCCGGGCGGCGGGCTCGAAATCACTGTCGGCTTTCCCGGCAGTGCCGCAGGCCTTGGCTTTCGACCTACACCGCCGCCATAGAAAGCAATCGGTTTACGTCAGAGATGTTGCGCCGCTTGAGCGGTATCAGCATCGAGCGCATCTTCTTGATCTCAGCCTGGCCGCGCACCGACTGAATCGGTGCCAGCCGGTCGATTGCACTGGCCCAGTTTCCACAGGCCGTTTCAATCCGGCCGGCTTTGAATTGGACTTCCGCGAGCCAGGCTTGGCTTAGGCCGGTAATCAGGGCGTGTGCATCGTGGTCGCTCCCGAAGGCCCTGGCATCAAGGGAGAGCTCAAAGTGCTTGGCGGCATTGTCGAGGTCGCCGAGATCAACGAGGGTCTTCGCTATGTGGCTGTGGAACTGCCCATAGTTGTGGCGCAGCTTGACCCACGTCGGGCGGGTGTCGCCAGGGCTGGATCGTTCGTGGATCTTCTCGGCTTCATTGATCGTCTCTAGGGCCTGGCGTTTCTCGCCACGCATAGCGTGCGCTCGGGCAAGGGTCATCGTGAACAAGGCTTCAGTGTGTGGGTCGGCTTGGCCGCGGATGAGTCGCGTTGAGGTTTCGGCCAGGTCCAGGCAGTTGGCGTAATGCCCAAGGTCAAAGGCTTGGTGCGCAAGGATTCGCATCACATAGGCCGCTTGGCGCTTGTCGTCGGACATCATGGCCAGGTCGAAGGCGAACAAGTAGTAGCGCTGTGCCAATCCTTCCTGCATGAGGTCATGGCTTTTCCACCCGGCTAGGTAGGCCAGTTGCATTGCGGCCGAGTACATGGCTTCACGGGTGACTTGTGGTCCGTTGGCCTGACAGTAGGCGGCAATGTCGGTAGTGAGGTACTCGACAAGGGCACGTCGGCCGAAGCCGCCGCCTAAGCGTTCGTCGGCAAAGTCAAACGTGGCGATGACTTGCTTGACGACATCTACCTCAGCTTGGCCGATGCTGCGGCCTGTTATTGCGGCATCAGTGCGTTCGGAATGCTCGCGGAGTTGTTCGATAGGCAGCAGAAGGGCACCCAGCGAGTAGGCGGCGCTGGTGAGTACTTCTCTGCGATCCATATCCGCCCTTCCCAACCGAGCCAAAGCCGAGATGGGGTCGGCCGGTAGTTCGGTGAGATCGTACTGACCAATATCACCGTAACCGAGGTCGGCGGGCTGGATCCGGCGTCCGACGCGCCGCGCGATGGCCTCAGCCAGGAACACAATGGTGTCTGGCTGGGGACGAGTGCCGCCGAGCCAGTGTGTGATCGAAGACTTGTTGGAGCGCAACAAGGCACCGTTTTCTGCGGCAACGCGATTCACCGCGCGTGCGGTGGCGTCATGCGTCAGTCCGGCTTCCTTGAGCAGGTCACGCAGGCGCTCGTTGCCGCCGGTCACTTCCATGAATATCGCTCACTTTCGATCGCTGCTCGCTTAAACCATTAAACCTGCGGCACCGTCTTGGTGTCTCCCGGTGACACCCTGCTTACGCGAGGCTTGAACCTGTGGGGGATGCATCCTCCTCCCTCCAATCCGGAAGGAGAACCCAGCCGATGAGCATTTGGACAACGCGTGCCAATGAGATAGTTAGCTTAGGCGATCTGGTGGCATTAAGCGTACTCGATCATGCCGACGCCGTCGGGCGGATTGTGGCGCAGCGCGATGGCGGGCTCATTCAATGCGTGCTGGTGCGCGGTAGCAGCGTCAAGCCGGGCGAATTTATCGAGGTCGAAGAAGACCAACTGCTCGTCCGAGTCTTCATCTAGGAGACGGATAATGAACGCGACCAGATTGCGTTGCAGCTGCCGAACATGGGGTTTGCTTCCTCAAGTCAGCCGGGACTTCATCCTCTACGACCGATCATGTTGCCATCTGCGAGTTGCTCGCCGTTCGTCCTGGCCACGGACGTGCTCGGCTAGTGATGACCGAGATTTGCGCCTGGGCGAACTGCGCCCGCGTCACCTTCGAGTTGACACCCTCCAGGCACTGGGGTTCGGACATTGAGCGGCTCACCAAGTTCTACGAATCGCTTGGCTTTGAGCCGAACTACGAAGCACCCCAAACCTTCCGAATTCGGGAGTCGATGATCCGCTATCCGGCGAAGGGACGCGGGCATGTCCGGCTCTAACCGTTGAGGGCTTCGGAGTCACGACACTAGCCACGCCTACATGCTGGCTCACACGCAAGACGGAGCCGAGTTTTTGCAGGCTGCTACCGGCCGTTTCGATTTCTTCGAGGTTGTACAGCACGATTCCGAGGGGACGCAGGTGGTCCATAGGACACCGATAAAGTTCGCCTGTGTACCCAGTCAGAATCGAAGGTCCCCGAGTCGTGCTACGTGAATTCGCCCCGGCGATCTCGACGACTTCAACCAACAGCAACTGGCGTGACTCATTGCTGTATTCAAAGGTAGTGACCGAATCCTAAGTCAGGCAGTGCTGACCACGCCTTGAGCGACCCGCGAGGCGACCTCCGGAGCGACGCCCCTCTATCTATCGATAAACATCGCGTCGGTGGGCCACCCGCATCACGGTTACTGATTGTCCTTCGTCGTCTATCTCGTACACGATGCGGTACTCGCCAACACGCACTCGCCAATCGTTGCCGCCCCCGCCCACGAGCTTCTTGCAGCCATGGGGGCGGGAATCTTGAGCTAGGCCAATGATCTGGTTAAGCACGGCGGGGAAGACCGAACGCGGAAGCTGTTGGAGTTGCTTGTAGACATCGGGATGAAAGCGAATGATCACGCGGCCATGCCTCGCGGCGCGTCATTGACACCTAACATCTCCAGCATTTCCGCCATCGACAGCGTCCGGAAGTCCGTTGCTCGCTTGTCCCGGAGATACAGGGCGTCAGCCACATCGGCGTGCTCGTGCAGACGTTCGTAGTCCTCCATGCTGATCACCACGGCAACCTCGGTGCCACTGTCCGTGATGATCACTTCTTGACCGGAAACGGCGACCTCACGTACCACGTTGCCCAGGTTCATCCGAAGATCGCGCAAACTGTGAGTACTCATGTTCAACATGTTACACGCTCGCGGGGCCTACTTGAACAGGCCGATGATTCCCGCGATCGCGCCGAGCACTCCGGCCAGAACACCAATGACATTCCAAACCGGCGACTGCCAGCTGATGGCTTGCCGCGGGCGGGGATCACGTATCGCCCGTGATCGTCTGACGAGGGCGGTCACGCCCCAGGCGACGAGCAGCACCGACAGCACAAGCAGGATCAGAGCCAAGCTAGCGTTCATGCGTTAGAGACTAGATCGGCCAATGTCTTGATCAGTATCAGCTTTCGGCTGCCGAACCCGCGGCGAAGTAGACCGTGAGGGAGTACCAGAAACCGTCGGCGGTGATTTCGTTGTGGAGAACCAGATCCTGGATGTCGACCTGACCGAGCGTTTCGATGGTGGCCGCGACCCGCCGAAGCAATGCCGGGACGTCATCTTGTCCCGGGCCCACTGGATTAGCCTGCGAGAAGTGGTTGATGCTCGGATACTCAGCCGGTTTCATAACTGGAGTCTCGCAGCCACTGCCATTTGGATCGACACAGGATGGGCTGGAGTGAGATGCCGACTCGGTACGTGGTGATAGGTGCGGGGATCGTGGGCCTTGCCACGGCTCACCGGATCACGCAGATGCGGCCGGATGCGGAAGTCACCGTGCTGGAAAAGGAATCGGTCGTCGGCACCCACCAGACCGGGCACAACTCCGGGGTCATCCATGCCGGGGTCTACTACAAGCCGGGCAGCCTGAAGGCAAAGCTGAGCCGAGCGGGCAGCCGTTCCATGGTCGAGTTCTGCGCCGAGTATGAGATCCCGGTCGATGTCTGCGGCAAGCTCATCGTCGCGACCGAGGCGCGCGAACTGGACCGGCTGAACGCACTCTACGAACGCGCGATGGCCAACGGGCTGGCAGTACGCCTTCTCGGACCAGAGGAAACGCTCGAATACGAGCCGCATGTGGCAGCGGTCGCCGCGATTCACGTTGCCACGACAGGGATCACCGACTTCGGCATGGTGTGCCGGAAGCTGGCCGAGCTGATCGAGAACGCGGGAGGCGTTGTCCGCCTTGGTACCAAGGTCACCGGCATTGCCAAGGATCGTGTGATCACCAACGCGGGCGAAGTCGAGGCTGACGTGATAGTCAACTGCGCCGGTCTGCACGCCGATCGGATCGCCCGGCTTGCGGGTGTCGATCCACAGGTGCGGATTCTTCCCTTTCGCGGCGAGTACTACGAACTCAAGCCGGATCGGCGGGAGTTGGTGCGGGGGCTCATTTATCCGGTACCAGATCCGCAGTTCCCTTTCCTGGGAGTGCACTTCACCAAGATGATCGACGGCAACGTGCACGCCGGCCCCAACGCGGTACTTGCGTTCCGCCGAGAGGGCTACCGGTGGGGTCAGCTCAACGTGCGTGACTTGGCGGAGGCCGCCACCTACTCCGGTTCATGGCAGCTGGCGCGTCAGCATTGGCGCTATGGCTGGGAGGAAGTACGCCGTTCGCTGTCGGCTAGGCGGTTTGCGGCGAGTCTGGCGCGCTTGGTACCTGAGGTGACCCGGGCAGACCTCATGCCCTCCGGGGCGGGTGTGCGCGCTCAGGCTGTGACGCCGCATGGTGCCTTGGTCGATGACTTTCTGATCGTGGCCAAGGATCGCCAGGTACACGTCCTCAATGCTCCGTCGCCCGCAGCCACGAGCTCCCTGGAGATAGCTAAGTACATCTATGCTCAACTGCCGGATTGACGCGAGAAGGTCACCTTGTCCAGCCAGAAGAACCGCACGATGAAGATGATGCCCTGACCGGTGAGGCCGGCCAGGATGATGAGCGGGCCGTTCGCGTCGAAGAGAGCGTCGGCCACGGCGATGGTCGCGCTGGAGGCGAGCGCCCCCACCAGGACCGTCTGCCAGAACGAGAACATCTCGGCGGCGATCGATCGTCCGCTGCCGCCCTTCCAGACCAGCCAGCGGTAGAGGAAGAACGACGGCGGCGTGAGCACCATCCCGACCGCGAGGTTGAGCAGGCCGGCGTTGATGTCCCAGATGCTGTGAGCCAGCAGCAGCAGGGTGTACCCGACCGGGACTGTGATCAGGGACAGCAGCGAGTACTTGCTGAACTTGGCGGCAAACCGGCTGCGGGCAGGTGCAGGCAGCACCGCCACGTCCGTGGCATCATCGGCCATCAAGTACGCTCCCGTCGTGAAAGAACCCGCACCCATGATGCCTGCTAACCCGCAGATCCCTCTTACCCGCCCTTCGGTCGACCAGGCCGAGTTGGCCGCGGTGGCCGAGGTCTTCGAGTCCGGCTGGCTCGCGGGCCAGGGTCCGCGCGGCTCCGAGCTCGAAGAGGGCTTCAAGCGCCTCTCCGGTCAGGAGCACGCGGTTGCGCTGAACAACTGCACCGCGGGGCTGCACCTCGCACTTGCCGCGCTCGGCGTGGGCCCGGGCGACGAAGTCATTGTCGCCGACTACAGCTTCCCGGCCACGGGTCACGCGGTGCTCTATTGCGGGGCCACGCCGGTTTTCGTGGATGTGCGAGCCGACACCGGCACCATCGATCCCGCTCTTGTCGAAGCTGCCATCACGCCCAAGACCCGCGGCATCATCGGAGTCGATGCCCTTGGTATTCCGGCGGATTGGGATCCGCTGCAGGAGGTCGCCAGCAGGCACGGACTCTTCCTCGTTGAGGACGCGGCCTGTGCCGCGGGTGGCGAATATGCCGGTCGCCCATGCGGCAGCTTCGGTGATGTGGCCATCTTCTCGCTGCACGCCCGTAAGGGAATCACCAGTGGCGAAGGAGGGGTCCTCACCACGAATGACGCGGCGATCGCGGCAAGAGTGCGGGCCGAGGCGTGCTTCGGCATGCAGAGTGCTTTCGCGCGACAGTCGGCCGACACCCTTACTGTGCCAACCTTTCCGGGTCTCGGCTACAACTACAAGCTCTCCGACATTCTGGCCGCCATTGCCTCGGTACAGCTGAGCAAGCTGGAGTTGTTCACTCGCCGACGTCGCGAGATTGCCGCGAGGTATGCCGAGCTGCTTGCCGGCGTTTCCGGCATCGCGGCACCACGCGTTCCAGCGGACCGCCTTGCCACCTGGCAGACCTATGCCGTCACGGTTCAGGAACCCTTGGACCGCAACGCGATTGTGGTGGCATTGCGGGCTCAGGGAATCGGCTCCAATATCGGCACCTATGCGTTGCACCGGCAGAGTGTCTACGGCTCGGGAACGGCCGACTGCCCTGTGTCGAACATGCTCTTCGAACGGCATCTGGCGCTGCCCATGTACACCGACCTGACCGACGCCGACCAGGATCGGGTGGTCGAGGTCCTGGCCAAGGTGATCAGCGAGCAGTAACACTCACGCGGGCTTCCGGAGCACGCCGTGCTGCCAAACCCGGTCCGGCCCGTCGAAGGTGGAGACCACCACCGACGGCGCCTCGACCCCGCGGGCGAAGTCGGCGAACGCCGCGTTCTGCTCGACGTTGTCCACCAGAATGTGACCGCCGGTCGCCAGGTAACGCCAGGCCAGGCCGATCTCGAACATGATGTGTGAATAGCTGTGATCGCTGTCGTGCAGGAAGACCTCGATGGAATCCTGCTTGGCGAGCACCTGGGGTAGCAGCTCTTCGGCGGCGCCGAGAAGCAGCTCATGCCGGTCACGCAGATAATCCGGGATGATCCAGCCGGGCGTCTTGCCACTCGGAAGCGGCGGGGTGCCCTGGTCGAGGATGCGCTGCTCGACCGGGGGGAGATCGACCGAGTACAGCGTGCCGTTGTTCTCGTGCCTTAGTCCAAGCAGGATGAAGGCACTGCTCATCCCGTTCTGAACGCCCGTCTCGACGAATGTCCTGGGCTTGCTGACCCGGGTGACGAGATAGAGCATGCAGCGGTAGGCCCGCATCTGGGCGGCACTGTCGAACTGCTTGCCGGCGAACGCCGGTACATCCCGGATTTTGTCATTGATCGCCGCGATGAACTGCCGGTCGTCATTGAGCTGCGACCAGTATTCACGGAGGGTGCTCTCCTCGACGTCCCAGAGACGGCCAAGCTGCGGGAAATAGTGCTCGGTGGAAAACTCCATGACTTGCTCCAGGACTCGTTCTAGCGATTGGTGGATCTCAGAGGGCGATCGGTCGGCTTGCGGGCGAGACGTTCTTGGCTGGGTCGCGCTCGGTGACCGGTTCGACGATCTCATCGATCGCCTTGAGCAGGTCGCCATCCAGCGTCACGCCACTGGCCTTGACGTTGTCGCGTACCTGTTCCGGGCGTGAGGCCCCTACGATGGCCGAGCTGACATTCGGATTCTGCAACACCCACGCGATCGCCAGTTGCGCCATGCTCAGCCCTGCCTGCTCGGCCAGCGGCCGAAGGAGCTGCACCCGGTTGAGCGTCTCCTCGCCAAGCCAGCGTGAGACGAAACGCGCGCCGCCCGACTTCTCATCCGTGGCCCGTGAGCCACCCGGAAACGGTTGCCCGGGAAGGTATTTGCCGGACAGTACGCCCTGGGCCATTGGCGACCAGACGATCTGCCCGATGCCGAGCTCCTCACAAGCCGGGATGACCTCGGCGTCGATGACCCGCCACAACATCGAATACTGCGGCTGGTTCGACACCAAGGGGATGCGCAAATCTTTGGCAATCGCTTGTGCGGCACGGATTTCAGACGCTCGCCACTCGGAAACGCCGATGTAGTGGGCCTTTCCACTGTGGACAATGTCGGCGAAGGCGGACATGGTCTCTTCGAGTGGTGTCGAGACGTCGTACCGATGCGCCTGATACAGATCGATGTAGTCGATCTGAAGCCGGCGAAGCGAGTTGTTGATGCTTTCCATCAGGTGCTTACGCGAAATTCCGGCATCGTTGCGGCCCCGGCCCGAAGCCCAGAAGACCTTGGTCGAGATCTCCAGGCCTTCCCTGCGTTCGCCCTTCAGCGCGCGGCCGAGAACCTCCTCGGCGCGGCCGTCAGCGTAAACGTCGGCGGTGTCGAAGGTGGTGATCCCGCAATCGAGCGCCGCTCGGACGCACGCCACCGAACCGCTTTCGTCAAGCTGCGCACCGTGAGTGACCCAGTTGCCGTAGGAGATCTCACTGACGAGCATGCCTGAGCGGCCGAGGTGACGGAACTTCATGCTCAGGCCAGCTCGCCGGAGTTCTTCAGGTGGTCGACGACCGAGGTGAGGCCTTCCGCCAAACCGATCGTGGGTTCCCAGCCGAGCAGCTCGTGGATGCGTTCGGTCGACGCCTCGCGCTGGGTGACCAGCACCTCGCGCGGCTTGAACACCGGCTGCACGTCCGAACCGACGGCCTTGATGAGATGCTCGGCCAGTTCCTTGACCGTGGTCTGCTGGCCCGTACCAACGTTAAGCGCCTCACCCGTGGCGGAGGAGTCTAGGGCCAGACCGACCGAGCGGGCGACATCGGTGACGTGGACGAAGTCCATCGACTGCTCGCCGCGCCCGTCGATGATCGGAGCTTCACCCATCGCCAGCCGGCGCAGGAAGGTCAGGATGACCGAGGTGTAGTAGGCGTCGGTCGGTTGTCCCGGGCCGTACACGTTGAAGAAGCGCAGCGCGAGCCATGACATCTTCGTCCGCTGGGCGTAGAAGGAGAGCAGGTGTTCTCCGGCCAGCTTCGCCGTGCAGTAGGGCGTAATGGGCGCGGGCTTGTCGCTCTCCCGCATCGGCAACGAGGTGGGGTTGCCGTAGATCGAGGCCGAAGAGGCGTAAACGATCCGCTGGACTGATGCTCGCGCTGCGGCGTCGTACACGTTCTGGGTGCCGAGAAGATTGACGTCCAGGCTCTCGGTCGGATCCGAAATGCTTTTGTTGATACACACCGCAGCGAGGTGCACGACGGCCTCGACACCCGTCATCGCGCTCTCCACCGTGTTGGCGTAACGGACGTCACCCTCGATGACCTCGACGCCATCCAACGTGGCGATCGAAGTCGCCACAGCCCGGTCACAGCGGTAGTAGTTGTCGAAGACCCGCACCTTCCAGCCGCGCGAGAGCAGCTCCGGGACGACATGTGAGCCGATATAGCCCAACCCGCCGGTGACGAGAACAGTGCTCCGCTTGGTCTTCATCGTGGAATCTCCTGATAGCTGATGCCGGTGTGGGTCGGTATTGGGTGCGTGGTGGCCGGGCTGCCCGAACGCTGTCCTCGGCGCGGATACTGCGGGATGGACGGGTCGGCGCCGGCGACACGGACGTCACGAACGACATAGACAGGCCTCGCCCGCGTTTCCTCGACGGCGCGCCACAGGTACTCGCCCATGATTCCCATCAAGGTCAGCTGCGTTCCGCCGAGCACGAGCATGACCACGAGAACGGTCGGCCAACCGGACGGCGTCGTGACGCCGGAGAGGCTACGGATGACCAGCAGGAGCGCGTAGAGCAGGCCGGCGGTCGCGACAATCGCCCCGATCAGGCTGCACAGACGCAGCGGCATCGAGGAGAACTGCAGGAACGAATCGGCCGCCATTTTGATCATCTTGCGGCGGGTCCACCGGGACTTGCCGTGCACGCGAGCGATCTGGTCGTACTCGACGCGCGTCTGCGTGTATCCGAGCCAGGCGATGAGGGCGAACACATTGCGGTTGCGCTCGGACAGCTGCGCGAGCTCATCGATGACGCAACGGTCGATCAGTACACCCGACGGGCCCTCCGGCGGATAGTTGGTCAGGTTCGCGTATCTGGTGAAGATCGACGAAAACGCCTTCGACACAAACTCCTGCGGGCCGGACCGGCCGACGCGTGAGCGTCGCACGCCCCACACGACCTCGGAATCGTTCTCCCAGTGTGCGATGAAATCCTGCACCAGCGAGGGTGGTTCCTGCAGGTCGGCGCCCAGAACGATGGCACAGTCACCGGCGCATCGGGCCATCCCGGCAGAGATCGCGTAGTGGGAGCCGAAACTGCGGGAGAGCTGAATCACCGTGACGCGGTCGTCAGCCGAGGCAAGGTCCACCACAAGATCGGCGGTGCCGTCGGTGGAGCCGTCGTCGACAAGCACCAGCTCAAAGTCATAGCGCGGATTGTCCACAGAGAACTGGCCGAACCTCTTGAGGAGTCCGGGCACGTTCTGCGCCTCGTTGAGGGCGGGAACTATCACAGACACCAGCGGTCGGGACACAGTCACCCCTTCGGGATTTCAGCGGCCGGGACGTAGACCGAAAGGCCCATCGTCTCCTCCTTGGGAGCCAGCAACCGGTAATCGGTGGCGAAGACAAGGCCGCACGACCTTAGCGCATTGACCTCGTTCTCGGAAACGGCACGATGGAACAGCAGGATCGGTTTGCGCTGTCCCCACCACGGCTGACCTTTGGTACATTCGGCCGCTATACCCGTCGCGGTGCGTTCCCTATCCAGATCCGAGTACCAGGCTTCGCCCACCGATCGGCCGCTGAGCAGGAAGACCACGCCGGCCATCTCATCGAAGGCCATAATGGCCCGCCCTTCGGGCTCGACGTACGGCTTTAACCGCTGATAGAGCAGGCTGAATTGTTGCGCGGTCGCCGGATCGAGCTTCACCGAATCGAGTGCGGCCACCCCAGCGGCAGTGGCAGTCGTGTGAGCCCTGCCGGGAGTTCTGTAGGGGCTCTGCCAGACACCATTCGCGCCGATGCAGGCCGAGAGAACCACTGCGGCGAGAGCTGCGCTGGCCACAGCGATCCTCGTCACTGTTGGTGCTGTCTCGATCCCGGTGAGTACGGCAATGACGATGGCCATCCAGGTGGCGAAGGCGTTGATGGCCATCATGTAGATGGGGTTGCCCGTCCCCATCGCTTGAGCAGCCGGCAGCAGAGCCAGCATGCCGAGGATTGCCCATCCCCGGCGGCCCTCGCGGGTTACCGATGAGGCGCGTGACTTTGTCAGCCGGCCGGCCAGCACCACACCCAGCCCAGCTACCAGGGCAACGAACAGGGTCGCGAGCACACTGGCCGGATAGAGGTCCAGATTTCCGGCCCCCGCCTCAAGACCTCCGTCGGTGGCCACTCGCCAAACCGATATGCCAAGGCCGGCGGCGAGGAGGATCGCGGCACATCCCTGCACGATTCGATGCCGGCTCACCAGGCTTAGCGCTGCCCCAAGCAGCAGCACGACGTGGGTTCGCAAGACCTGTTCGGTGAGTGCATAGGTGGTGTCCCAATACATCCCGAGCAGCCAGCGCGGTGAATTCGTGTTGGCCGCGGCCAGCTTGTTGACCGCGAGCATCTCCGGCAGGGCGGTCGTGAGAGAGACGAGCAGGACTTGGACGATTGCCACCGTGACCAGGCTCGATGCAATCACCAGGCCGATGAACCGTGCGATCCCGCGTATTCCCTTAGGGGCCAGGACGATAGCTCCGGCCAGTCCGACCAGGCCGAGGATGATGATCGCCGAAGCCCATTTGGCGAGTACCATGCTGACGACCACAGGCCCGAGGGCGGCCGGAATCCACATTGGAATTGGCTTGTCCTGGTCGGCCAGGGTCGCGGTCTTGAGCACCATCGCCGCGGCGACAAAGCTTCCGAGCAGGGACACGTCGTTGTAGCCGGGGCTGAGTGGGAGCCATCCGTAGACCAGGCCGCCGGCCGCGAGGATGGCCGCGACACCGGCGAACTCCCATAGGCGAGACGGCGGGGCCGACGGCCGGCGCTGTCTCAGCCATCCCATGAATGTCCAGCCCAGCAGCAGGTGCGCGGCAACGATGGTGAACAGCCGGAAGAGGCGCAGGCCGGCGATGTTGTAGCCGAGAACCTCGAAAACCGGGCCGTAGAGGTATTGGATGCCGGTGAAGGTCCGGAAGTTGGTGTCCCACCAGCGATAGGACAGGAGATAGTAGCCCTCGTCAGAGGTGTCCAGGCCATGTCCGGCGGTGGCGATGACCGCGCCGATCCACACCGCCGCCGCCACAGCACCGACGGCAGTGGCAACCACCAGGAGCAGCGAGGCACCAGCCCTGGGCAGCGGCCGGTCCTCGGCGCGTTGCTCTGGCGCGAGGTGCTCAGCGGGCGGGCTTGCTAGCTCCATGGCCGGGAAGACTACACGCAGGGCCTACTCGGCCGGCGTCCGCTGGACGGCGTTCATCTGCGCCGAGTCCACGAGCGTTTCGGACAGCCCCCGCAGGATCGTTCCCTCGCCGTAGGAGAAGCCGGCCTCGACCGGATCACCGAAGACGTGATGGCGGATCAGCACGTCCGGCTCGTTGTAACCCACCATCGCGCGAAGGGATGTGGTGCCGGAGAACCGCGGGTTGATCTCGAAGACGACCACCTCACCGTCGACGAGCCGGCACTGGATGTTCGCGGTCCCGCGGACGTCGAGCGCCTTGGCAATTCGCTCGCACGCTCCGGTGACCTCGGGGAACTTCCCGATGTCGCCATGGGAGAACCCACTACTGATCACCAGGCTGGTACCAAGCTCAGCCCGCTCGCTCTGATTACGCACCCGGATTCGGCTGGACATCGCCGTGCCGAGGTGGCGGCGGATGGCGATCGAGTTCACGAAGACGCCGTCCATCGTGTGCAACACGCCGACCGTGTACTCCGAGTCGACCGTCCCGACGTATTCCTGCACGATGAATTCCGGGTAGAGGTCGAGCAGGTAGCGGCCGAAGGTCGCGAGCTCGGCCCGGGTCTGGGCGAGGAAGAGGTTGATCGATCCGCCGCCCCCTACAGACGGTTTGAGAACAGCCGGGAAGAAATCGATCGCGTCGAGATCTTGGGTGCTGCTCACCCGCTCCCAGCGCGGCACCGAAAACCCTTGTCCGGCAAGGAACTCGCTCGTGCGCAGCTTGTCCATGCACAGATCGATGACGTGCGCCTGGTTGATCGGCAGGAAGATGCCGAGCTCCTCAAACGTCTGACGATGCTCGCTGAAGGCACGAAGTTCGGGTTCGGAGCCGTGGAACAGAGCGATGGCGTTGTGCCGCTTACAGATGCGGGTGATCTCGCCGATGTATTCGGGGTCGCTCGCGGCCGGTACTCGATAAGAATGATCTACTTCGTAGAGACCCTTGCTGTAGGCCGACATGTCGGTGCCCACGATCGTGTAGTCCAGGCTGCCAAGGCGCAGGGCTTTCACGATCTGTTCGCCGTTGCCGCCGCCTCCGACGGCTGTGACCACGACTGTGGGCTTGGACATGGTGACTCCTACGGTTCTCTTTGGGGGACAAGGGTCCCGATTGGCGCCTCGGTCGTCCGGCGCAGACATTCGGACACGACCGGATGTATTGCGTCATCAAACTGATCGAGTACCGACTCGGCCGGCACTCGTACCCGCAGGATCTCGCAATGATGCGCTACGGAATCATAGACGGCGCAGGCTGCGAGGTCACCCTGGTCGCGGGGAAGGCCACAGGAGCCGACGTTGACGATCAGCAGGTCTCCGCGATGGGCCACGAACGGCCGGTGGGTGTTACCCATGAAGATAGCGTCATAGCCGAGCTCGGCCATCCAGTCGAGGTCGCTGTCGGGATAGATGTAGCCCTGCAGCCGGTCGCGGGGTGAGCCGTGGACCATCAGGATCCGCTTGCGATCCACGTCGATCTCTCGAAAGCCCGGCCAGCTTTCAAGCAGGGCCAGCGCATCGGACGTCAACCGCTTCCTGGTCAGGCCGAGCTGGTAAGCCGCGTCGCGTTGAGGGTCGAGATCCAGGTCGCCCAACAGCATCGCCTCATGGTTACCCCGCTGGCAGATCGTGCCGGTTTCGGCGAGTACCTGGATCACGTCACCCGCACCCGGAAGGTAGCCCACCGCATCGCCAAGGAAGTAGTTCCGCGTCGTGCCAGCGGCTTCCAACGCGGCTAAGGCCCGGCGCAGCCCAAGGGGGTTGCCGTGAGCGTCCGAGAGCAGACCGATCAGCATCGGTGGCGAGACTAGCCGATGACCGTTCAAATCCAGCGGTCGTGGAGCCACATTCGTTTGACCCAGTCGGCGGTCGGGATCGACTCGCCGGTATAGATCGGGAAGAAATAGGCGAAGTTGAGTGCGACCAGAAGCACGAACGCACCCGCGATGACAGTGCCTACCAGCACACGGTTTTCGTCACGTGGCTCGCCTGGTGGACTGGTGATGAGGCACCCGAGCACGAAGACGACCGCGAGGATCAGGAAGGGTTCGGCTGGCAACGCGTAGAAGTAGAACATTGTGCGGCCGGAGAAGAAGAACCACGGCACGATGGCGAAGAAGCACATCACGAGGATCGCTCCGGCCCGCCAATCGCGGCGCGCGATGCCGAACCAGACGGTCGCGGCGAGCGCCGGAAGGAAGCTCCACCACAGCATTGGCGTCCCGAGCAGAACAACCTCAGCCGAGCAGTCTGCTACTCCGCACGGGATGGTCTTGACGAAGTAGAACGCCACCGGCCGCCCGAGCAGCAACCACTGCCACGCGGGAGCGGCGTAGGGGTGCGGATCGTCGAGCTGTAGGTGGAAGTCAAGCGCCGCATCGTGATACGCCATCAGGTTGCGCAGCGGGCCGAGGATAATCGGCTCGCTTTGCCCGCTATCTCGCAACCAGTGCCGGTAGTAGCCGGTGTCGGTGAGGAACCAACCGGACCAGGTCGCCAGATACACCAGCACGATGATGATCAGGCAGAGAGCAAGCCAGCCGGCTTCGTCTAGGAGGGCGTCGATGATCGGGCGGCGTGCCCCCGCTGTCCGCCGCAGGCCGATCTCCCACCAGAGCACGAGGATCATGAAGGCGGGCAGGAAGGCGAGTGCGCTCCACTTCACGCCCACACCGCAACCGAGCAGCACCGCGGCCGCGAGTCGCCACCAGGGCACCTCGAAAGGCGGCCGGCTCACCCTTCCGCGCCCACTCGGGTCGCCGCCACCTTCGAGGAATCTGGCCCAGCGGCGGCGCCGCTGATCGCGATCGAGGAGCAGCGCGCCGAAGGCGGCCAGGATGAAGAACATGAGGAAGATGTCG
>DPJL01000079.1 GCA_003543035.1 Micromonosporaceae bacterium
GTAGTGGTTGACGACATTTTGGATCGATTCAGTTTGCCCGTAACCACCCCAAACCCCCGAAAACCATGATCCAACATCACCACGATCCCGGCCACTGCCAAGGCCGCCTCGAAGGCCGCTGGTCGACCTGCATGCGGTTCTTCGCCGGCCCCATGTGTCGGGGCGTGAGCGGTCAGCCGGTCACGCGGCGGTTGCAAGAGGACAGCGGGGTCGCGGTGTGACCAGGCGATTCAAGGTGCAATCAAGGTCTGCTCCACGACAGACACGCACATTGAGCACCTTGTGACAGTACGGAGGGATCAACCCGCGGCAGCGAACTTCGCGGTCATCGGCACACAAGTTGGCGGAACGCAGATGACCACCCTGACCACCTCATCGATACCGCGGTGTGAATACCACAGTGGTCGAGGCGTGGCGCTGCGGCCGTGCCGCAGATCTCGGTGGCGGCCCCCCAACCGCCGCTGAGCAGTTCGACCAGGAAGGCCACGGTGTGTGGAGGCCCGTGGCTGCAAGCCTCCCGGGGCGTGCTCGTTGACGACCTCGGACGACGGCTAGCCCCGGGCTGACAGATCATCTCCCTCACTGTCCAGCCCGGGCCTGGTCGACCTGCACCTGGCGGGTGCTCCACGTGGCATCGACGGCGACTCACATTGACCGCGTGACAGACCCATGCTCTCACCTGCGGTTTCGGCAATACCGGCGGCTCCCCGCGTCCCCAGGCTGGACGCGAGCAGATACCCCACCCCAGTACCGAGAGGGTTCCAATCATGGATAACACCACGAGCACCACACCCGACCGCAGAAGCTGGGCGCGCTGGCTGGTCCGGCGCTGGCCGACCGCGCTGGCCTTGGGGATGTCGGTCCTGACCTTTGGCGGGAGCGAGTCGGCCGAGGGGGTGGCATCCCTCGCGGACGCTCTCCTGCTCCTGCAGCTGGGGTACCTGGTGATCGCCAAGCTGCGACGACGCCAAGCATCATGGCCGACCATCGCGGTCGGGTTCATCACCATCGCCGCCCTGCGGGTGCTGGACGTGATCGCGCCGGCCGCTGTCCTCTCCGCCATGGCGCTGATCGTCCTGGTCTGGGGGGCGATCGACGGGCAGCTGCGCCGGCCCGACCCGTTCCGGGTCCAGGCGCTGGGGATGCTCGGGTTCGGCGCGCTCTCGCTGGCCGGGCTGGTCGTGGACCCTGACCTGGGCCGCTACCTGGTGGCGGCAGGCTTCCTCGTCCACGGCATCTGGGACTTCGTCTACCTCAAGCTCGACACGGTCGTGGCGCGCTCCCATGCCGAGTGGTGCGGCGTCCTCGACGTCGTGATCGCCGCCGAGCTGGTCTTGAGCTTGTAGCCGGTCCGGGGCTCCAGCTTCGGGTCACACCGGCGGCTGAGCCATGTCAGCCTGGGCCTGGGCAGCAGGTCGGCGTTCGATCGGCTCCCTCGCGAGGCAACCTTCATCCCAGGAACGTCGCGGTCGTCGCCACGAATCGGTCTGCGTCATCGAGCCACGGAAAGTGGCCTGCTTCTGGTTGAACGACGAGCTCGGCGTTCGGGAACAGCTCGGCGAATTCGGCCACGACGCTCGGAATCGTGTTCAGGTCGACCTCTCCGGCAAGCAGCAGCACCGGCGCGTTGAATGCGGCGAGTGCCGCGCGAGTGGCGTCCGGGTCGAATGCGCCCTCGGCGCCGAAGGCGGCTGCGGCTTCTTTGTTCCGATGGCCGTCCTGGGCCGCCTGGTGGGCTTGTGCCGCCGCATCCCATCGGCCGTAAAAGAAGGGCTCGATGGCATTCCAGCGGTCGTCGGTGGCGTTGCCGGCCACGATTGCTTCAAGAGCTGCGAAGGCTGCTTCGAACCAGGGCTCGTCCTTGCGGAGCCGCGCGGTCTCAAGTCGGGCATCCCCGGTGGCCGCGATGCCGACGGCCCCGGTGCTCGGAGTGATCAGAACGAGCCTGCCGACGCGTTCTGGGTGCCGGGCCGCATACAGCGCCGCGAGGTTCGCACCGGCGGAGTGGGCGAGCAGGTCCAGCCGGTCAAGACCAAGGTGCTGACGGAGAGCCTCGACATCATCGACAAGTCGGTCACAGCGGTAGGAGGTGGCATCCTCCGGTATCGCGGACTGGCCTGTGCCCCGATGGTCCATCATGATCAACTGCCGATGCGCCGACAGGCCGCCGAGCTCACCGAGGTAAACGGAGTCCTGCATCGGGCCGCCCGGCAGGCAGATCACTGGGATGCCCTCTCCGAACACGTGGTAGGCGAGGTCGGTTCCATCAGGTGCGGACAAGGCGGGCATGGCGAAGATCCTGTCAGCGGCGTTTCGGCCAAGGCAACCGACTATCCCGACGGGTTGCGGAACGAGGTCGCGTGGTCGGGTACCGGCGTCTGCATTTCGCGCGGCGGCCGCTCATAGCCGGTGGACGGCGGACGCGGCGGCAGCTCCAGCGGGGGCCGCTGCACCTCGTGGTAGGGGATGGTGGAGAGCAGGTGGGCGATCATGTTGATCCGCGCCCGGCGCTTGTCCTCACTCTCCACCACGTACCAGGGCGCCTCCGGGATATCGGTGTGGACGAACATCTCGTCCTTGGCCCGGGAGTAGTCCTCCCATCGGGTGATCGACTCGAGATCCATCGGGGAGAGTTTCCAGCGGCGCATCGGATCCTCCAGTCTGGACCGGAAGCGGCTCTCCTGTTCGGCGTCGCTGACCGAGAACCAGTACTTGCGCAGCAGCACGCCATCCTCGACCAGCAGCCGCTCGAAGATCGGGCACTGGTGCAGGAACCGCTGGTACTTGTGCCGGGTGCAGAATCCCATCACCCGCTCGACTCCGCCGCGGTTGTACCAGCTGCGGTCGAACAGCACGATCTCACCGGCCGCGGGCAGGCGCTCGATGTAGCGCTGGAAGTACCACTGCGTGCGTTCCCGCTCGGTCGGTGCCGGCAGCGCGACGATCCGCGCGACCCGGGGGTTGAGGTACTGGGTGACCCGTTTGATGGTGCTGCCCTTGCCCGCGGCGTCGCGGCCCTCGAAGACCACCACCACCCGCGCCCCCTCGACCCGCACCCACTCCTGCAGCGTGACCAGCTCCGCCTGCAGCCGGAACAGCTCCGTCTCATACACCCTGCGCGGCAGCCGTGCCGGCCGCGAGCCGGCGGGGCTGGCCGCCCTTGTCTTCCCACCCTTGCCAGCCACTGCTCCTCGCCTCCTTCGTCACAGACATGGCAGCACACAACCGCGTGGAGCGCGACCGCGAAGGGCTCACATCGGTCCTCTACCGGTCGGGCCGTCACCGTGCGGCGCGGCGGGAGCTGTCGCACGTAGCCACCATCTCCCCGCCCGGACGCACTCCCATGCTTGATGCGCCGAGGTTGCCGTTGGGTAGGTTCGGCGTGGGGCGCGAGGAGAGGGCCGACGTGCGGTACGCGGACTGGGGCGAACGGTCTGCCCGGTGGGCGGGCATCCGCAGTGAGCTGGTCGACGTGCACGGCACGAGCGTTCACCTGCTCAGGGCCGATGCCCGCCCGGACGCACCACCTGATGCGCCGACCCAGCTGTTGATCCACCCCATGGCCAGCGGTGCGATGTTCTGGCTAGACGTGATGCGACCGTTGACCGCGTATGGACCGGTCGTTGCCCCCGACCTGCCTGGTGCCGCGTTCGGTCACACAGCATCACCGCACAGATATGCCGCCCGCGCGCAGCCCGGCGCGCTGTTCCTCCGCGCGATGACCTCCACCGTTGGTCTCGACCACCTCGTGGTGCACGGCTGGTCTTTCGGAGGCCTGGTCGGGCTTCTGTTCGCCGACCTTGAACCGGCACGCGTCCAACGACTCGTGTTCACCGATCCGACGCTGCCCGGTCCGATGAGCACAGCAGCGCGAGCAGCCTGGCAAACCCTGGGACGGCTGGCGTTGCTCATCGGCCCCGTCCTCGTTGGCGGACTCATCAGCGTGCTCGGGCCCGCATTGGTCGACACGAAACGCAAGTACGCCAACCAACAGGTGTCCCGGTGCTCACCCGAGCTCGCCACGCTGATCATCGAGCAGCTTGACCAGATCAAGTCCCAGCCGCGCCTGCACAGCGGCATGATCGCCTTCGCGTCCGCAGTCTCGGCGATGTACATCAACCGGCACCCAGCCCAGCTGGCGATCGACCGGCTCGCCGTACCCACACTTCTGCTGTGGGGAGACCAAGATCCCTTGATCGAACAGGCCGTGATCGACCACCTCATTGCCCGGCGGCCCGACTGGGACCTTCACACCTTCCAAACAGTCGGTCACCTGCCGCCATGGGAAGTC
>DPJL01000017.1:0-10316 GCA_003543035.1 Micromonosporaceae bacterium
GGAAGCCCTCGAAGTTCGGGCTGATGACGCCCTCGGCGACCGAGAAGCGGCCGTCGAACACTGCGTTGATGATCGCCTGACGGTCGATCGCCAGCGACAGAGCCTGACGGATCTTGGCGTCCTTGAAGGTGTCCACGTAGAGCGGGAGACCGACGTAGGTGAAGGAGTTACCCGGCTTCTCGAAGAGGCGGTCGGCGTACTTGCCCTTGGCCTCCTTGTACTTCGCCGGCGGAACGCCGTCCCAGATGTCCAGCTCGCCGGCCTCGAAGTCCGCGTAGCCGGTGTCGATCTTGTCGTAGAGCTTGAACTCGATCTTGTCGGCCTTGCCCTTGGTGCCCGGGTAGTCGTTGTTGCGAACGACAGTGATGCCGACGTTGTGCTTCCACGAGCCCTCGATCTTGTAGGGGCCGTTGCCGATCGGGGTCTCGTTGCATGCCTTCGTGTCAGCAAGGCAGGCCTTCGCCATCGGGAAGAAGCCCGAGTAGCCAACGGTCGCCGGCCAGCCGACGAACGGCTTGTCCAGGGTTACCTGGAAGCTGAAGTCGTCAAGCTTCTTGAGGCCGGACATCGTCTTGGCCTTCGGGTCCGGCGCCTTCAGCGGGCCGTCGGCGTCCGGGTCCTCGGCCTGCAGGTCGCCCCAACCCGCGATGCTGGCGAAGAAGGGCGCGTTGGGAGCCGCGTTCGGCCCGTAAGCAACCCAGTTCCACGCGTCGATGAAGGAGTCAGCGTTTACCGCCTCGCCGTTGTGGAACTTGAAGTTGTTCTTAAGCTTGACCGTCCAGACCTTGTTGTCGTCGGACTTGATCGACTCTGCGATCACGTTGACGACCTTGGCGTCCTTGTTGTCGTTGTCAACAAGGCCCTTGTAGATCGTCCGGATGACCGTAATCGATGGACTGTCGTCAAATCCGGGAAGCAGACCGGCTGGCTCGGATGAGCCGGCACGGATCGTTCCGCCGGCTGCCGGGGCTTCCGGCTGTTCCGGCGTCTGACAGCCAGCCGCGAATAACGCGACAGCAGTGGCGGCTACAGCCACCTTCATCGGGGAAATCCCGCGCATGCGAATGCCTCCTCAGGCGCTCACGGAGGGGGTGTGAGGTGGCCACACTCTCGCACTCCCGGGCACGCACCGGAAGGGGCTGATATCAACCCGTTACTTACTCGCGGTGATGTCGATACGCCGTCAAGTGGATTTTGCAAATCGCAGAAGGTGGCTTTGACAAGGCCGTTTACAACTCACTAAAGGCATTCAAGATCCAGAATGGGTCGGGCACGGATGATCCGTTCCCACAAAATGAGAGGATCAGAGGAGTCTGCGATCGGCTGCCCAGCGTGAAAGCTCGTAGCGGTTCGACATCTGAAGCTTGCGTAGCACGTTGGACACATGCGTTTCGACCGTCTTGATCGAGATGAATAGTTCCTTGGCAATCTCCTTGTAGGCGTATCCGCGCGCCAGCAGGCGCAGCACTTCACGCTCACGGTTAGTCAGCTGGTCCAACTCTGGATCGGCCAAGGCGTTGTCCGGCCTCGCCGCGAAGGCGTCAAGCACGAAGCCGGCGAGCCGGGGCGAGAAGACGGCATCGCCGTCGGCGACCCGGCGAATGGCGTCGACCAAGTCATCGGGCGATATCGTTTTTGTCACGTAACCCCTGGCGCCGGCCCGAATCAGGCCGATGACATCTTCGGCCGCATCCGAAACGGACAGCGCGAGGAATTTGACCTGTGGGTGGGAGCGGCGGATGCCTTCGAGCACCGCGCGTCCACCACCATCAGGCATGTGCACATCGAGGAGTACCACGTCCGGCTCGGTGGTGCCGATCATCGAGATCGCCTGGGCGACCGTGGCGGCCTCACCGACGACGTCGACGTGGGCGCCGAGCTCGGCTCGCACACCGGCCCGGAACATCCCGTGGTCGTCCACGAGGAAGACCTTCAACCGCTCAGTCACGACTCGACTCCTCCTTCACCAGGGCGACCGGCAGGGTCAGCCGGACCTCCGTGCCCTCTCCGGCCGCGCTGCGGATTTCCGCTTCGCCACCGTGTCTTGCCATTCTGCCGATGATGGAGCCGCGCACTCCGTGCCGCATGTTGTCGCGATGTTCGCCGTCCAATGAGTCGGGGTCGAACCCGACCCCGCGATCCCGGACGAAAACGCTCAGCTGCGTCGGCTCTGCCTCAGCGTAGAGCGAGATTGTCTTGGCACCGGAGTGGCGGGCCGCGTTGACCATGGCTTCGCGTGCGGCGGCGACGAGAGCTGCCACCTTTTCGTCATAGGAGCGGTCACCCACCACGACCACGTCCACAGCGGTGCCGAAGGTGTCCTCCACCTCCACCGCGGCCTGCTCGAGCGCCGCGGCGAAGTGTTCGTTCGGTGAGCCGGTCGGCTGATAGAGCCAGCTTCGCAGGGACCGCTCCTGGCCCCGCGCCAGCCGCTGCACCGCGGCCGGGTCGGCGGCATTGCGCTGAATCAGGGCGAGTGTGTGTAAAACCTGGTCGTGCACCATCGCTGCCAACTCGGCTCGCTCCTGCTCCCGGATTCGCCCCTCGCGCTCGGAACGCAGGGCGTTCATCGTGCGCCAAAGTAGAGGTGCCGCGACGAGCCCGACACCGGCCAGGGCCACGAACGCAAAAGCCAACGCCTGCCACAGATCCGTCCACGTCACCCCGCGTACCGGGGAATAGACGACAAGAAGGCCGATCACCCCGGCCACCACAAGCCCGCCACCCCCCAGGAAGCGCACCAGGTAAGCCCGGCGGTTCTCCGGCTCGGTCAGCGGCTTGAGCCACGACGTGGCCGTGCCGGTCTCAGCCGAGCCTGGCGTGGCGGGACGCTGGGTCTGATGCCAGATGATGCCCGCGCCAATGGCGATGAGCGCCACCAGCCATCCGACCGCCATCGAAACCGGATCTTCACGGTTGAACAGGGTCGCCGCGGTCATCAGGCCCAGAGCGGCCAGAAAGAAGGGAAGAAGCCGGATCGGGTCGCGGCGGGGCACCTTCTCGCCCTCGGCCGACGGCAACACCGCCCAGAACACGGCATACAGCAGCGCACCGAGCCCGTTGATCGGCATCAGCAGCACGAAGATCGCCCGGACCACAGTGGGTGACAGGCGAACGTTGGCGGCGATGCCACTCGCGACACCCGCCACCAGTCGATCTTCCCTGGAGCGGGTGAGGCGGGTTTTGGGTACGGTTTCGGGCACGGATAGATCGTTCCACCTTCGGACGCCCATCGCCCACAGGTAACCCCCGGAGACTGGACCACTACGTTTCTCAGGGTCGGGTCAGGGTCCAGTCCTGAGGCGGATCAGCACATCGAGACAGCAGGATCGAAGCATGAGCAACGAGACACCTTCAGCCCCGGTCACCCAGGCGCCCCCGGACCCGGCGGAGCAGCCGTGGGCAGCGCGCTTCGGGCTGGTCCGACCACGGCACGGCCGCTACGTTGCCGGGGTGTGTGCCGCGATCGGGCGGGCGACCAACACTGACGCACTCTTATGGCGGGTGCTGATCGGCGTGCTGTCGATCTTCGGCGTGGGGATTGTGCTCTATCTCGCAGGCTGGCTGCTCATGCCGGCCGAGGGAGACACCGCTTCACCGATCGAGGCACTATTCGGTCGCGGCTACTCCAGCACCTCCACCGCGCTCACCCTGGGTCTGGCCATCGTTGCGGTCATCCTGCTGGGCGCGTTGACCAACAGCTTCGTGGTGGCGGTCATCGCCGCGGTCGGGTTGATCGTGGCGGCGCTAGCGGCGAACCCGAAGAACCGGCAACCCATCCCCGCCCGGATGGAGCCGAGCCCACCGCCCGGCGACCCCACCGCGACCGCGCCAACGGCTACGGTTCCGGTCACGCCACCGGGATATCAGCCGCCATTCGCGCCGCACGGTCCCTATGTGAGCGCTCCTGCGCCGGTACCCCCGCCGCCTTATAAAGCAGCGAAGCCCAAACGAGAGCCGTCTCGCCTGGGCAGGCTGATCTTCGGGGTGATCCTGATCGCGCTCGGTGCGCTCGGCATCGCCGACCTCAGCAGCAGCTCTGTTCCAGCGGCGGTTTACATCGCCACCGCACTGGCGGTCACCGGCGCCGGTCTGATCGTCGGCGCCTGGGCCGGGCGAGCTCGTTTCTTCATCCTCATCGGCATCGTGCTGAGCCTGATGCTGCCGATCGCCGCGGACGAGGAGAACCGGGAACGCAGTGCCCGCGCCGGAACCGTCGCGTGGGTGCCGATGAGCTACGAGGAGCTGGCGGAGGGCTATGAGCACCGATTCGGCGAGGCGACCCTGGATCTGTCCAATGTGGACTTCAGCAACCGCGAAGCCGAGGTATTCGTGGCAATCAGCTTCGGCGACCTGAAGATCATCGTGCCGCCGAATGTCGACGTCACGGTCAACTCCGACGTCAACCTGGGCGATGCCAGCGTGTTCGGCTATGAATCCAGCGGGGCCGGCGTGGAACACGTGGAACGCAACGACGGGGCGGACGGGCCGGGCGGCGGAACGCTGCGGCTGCGCCTTGATGTGAAGTTTGGCCACGCGGAGGTAACCCGATGAAAGCGCATCGCACCGACAACCTGTCCCTCTTCTTTGGACTGCTCTTCCTGCTGGTGGCCGGGGGCTATCTGCTGCAGCGGCAACTCGACCTCGAGCTGCCCGCCGTCGGCTGGTTCATCGCCGCCGGGATCATCTTCCTGGGCATGGTCATGGCGGTCACCGCGCTCGTTCCGGATCGCCAGCCGAAGCAGCCGGATCTCGAGCAACAAGCTGAGCAGGCAGAAATAGACGAAGAGGTGGACGAAGAGGCCGAGGTCGCCGAGAAGCCCTGACCGGCGCGGCCTATGCTGGCGGAATGAGTCAGCTTTCCACCACGCCACTGGGCCCACTCGGCCAGATCAGCATCGGCGACCGCGCGGCCAAGACGCTCACCACGGAGCTGGCCAGGCACGCCGGTCCCAAGACCGCCGTGCTGGTCGGCGCCGGAGCCGACTCGCTGGTGCTGACCGAGGCGCTTGACGCCCTCCTTCCCGGTGATCGGCTGACCGTGGTCGCGGCCGACAATGCCGTCGCCGATCAGGTGGCCACGATGGGCAGCTTTATCCGCGAGCGGGTCAAGGTCGTCGTCGAGCTCGCCGATGCCGAGCCGGCCGACTTCGTTGTGGTGGCCGAGCCGGTGGTGGGCTCGGGCGAGGAAGCCCGCAACACCGTCGATCAGCTCAGCAAACTGGTCGCCGAAGGCGGCCTGCTGGTCATCGCGGCCGTGGCCCTGCCGGGTCTGTCCGGCGGCGCGACCGACGAGCTGGACCGGATAGCCGCCCGGCAGGGCGTGGGCACCGATCTGGTGCTGCGTAACACTCCGCCGGTGCGGATCCACCGCCTCCGCTTCTCCGAGGCCGATCCGGCCGTAGCGGCCAAGCTGAGCCCCGCTACGCGACCATCCAGCGTGCCGGTGACCGAGTCGATGCACATCGACTCCAACGGCGTTGCGGCCGCCGGGATCGCCTTGGGCGCTGCGGCTCTGCTCAGGCTTGTCCGCCCGAAGTCGAAGGCGTGGCTGATCCCTGCCTTGGCAGCCGCGCCGGTGGCAGCCTTCTTCCGGGACCCTGAGCGGGAAATCCCGGCCGACCCAACGGCTATCGTCGCCGCGAGCGACGGCAAAGTGCTTAGCGTGGAGCACATCCACGACGAGCGCTTCGCCGATGAGGAGTTCCTGCGGATAGCGGTGTTCCTGTCGGTGCTCGACATTCACGTCAACCGCTCGCCGGTCGCCGGCAAGGTCGTCGACTACTTCGTCGAGGACGGCGGCTATGCCAACGCCATGACGGCCGCGGCAGAGCACAACGTAGCCGCCTACACGGTCCTGGAGACGCCGGAACACCACAAGGTTGTTGTCGCACAGCGCACCGGCCTCATCGCCCGCCGCATCGTCCAACGGGCGCCGATCGGTGCATTGCTGGCCAAGGGCGAGCGTTTCGGCCTGATCCGCTTCGGCTCGCGCACCGACGTCTACCTTCCGGCTGACAAGGCGGAGGCAGCTGTGGCTCCCGGCGATCGCGTGGCCGGCGGTTCAACCGTCATCGCTCGCTGGATCTGAGGCAAACAGAAAGTGGCCCGCCGGTCTATCCGGCGGGCCAAACGTTCATTCGGTGAATTATGCGGCCACTTTGCGTTGCCGGGCCCACAGGATCGGGCCGCTGAGCAGGTAAACCAGCACAATCAGGCCGAAGGTGATCTGAAGGTTGGCGACAACACCCAGGGCCGGGATGGCCAGCAGCCACGGCGGGAGCTTGAACACCTTGGCCAGCTTGGCATAGGGGAAGCTCGACACCATGGCGATGGCCAGCAGCACCACACCCAGCACGATCATCGCCGGGGGCAGCGAAAGTCCAATGAGGACGCTCACGGCCAGGACGGTGGCCGCCATCGTGGTCGGGACGCCGCAGAAGAAGCGACCGTCCTTTGGCGACACATTGAAGCGGGCCAGCCGGATCGCCGCACAGGCCGCGACCATCGCACAGGCCAGCACCAGCAACGGGGTGGCGACCTTGCCCGCCATCGCGGAGTAGATCACTACAGGCGCGGCGACACCGAACGAAGTCATGTCGCCGAGCGAGTCCATTTGCACACCGAACGGGCTGGCCACACCGAATTTGCGCGCTAGTGCGCCATCCAGGCCGTCGAAGGTGATGCAGGCGAGCAGGCAGAGCGCCCCAAGGCGCGGGTCGTTACCGGTCACCGCCAGGAAGATCGCGGTCATGCCAAGCAGCAGGCTACTTACCGTGCAAGCCTGTACCAGGCCGAACTTGAGACGGCGGCCCATCGTCCGCTCGCCGGGAAGTAGGGGGATGGTGCTGGGCGTGGCAGGTGTGCTCTCGGGTGAACTGGCTGCCGCCTCAATCGCACGGATTTCCGCAGCGTCCAGACCGGGGAGAACGGGCGCGTCGACGGGGTGGCTGGTGCGGCGCAGACGCCCCACCGGCACGAGCAACATCTGCCGTGCCTTGGTCCCGCCGGCGCGAAGCCGGCCGGTCCATTGCCTGCCCGCGGGTCGCGGGCTATCCGTCGATCGACGCCGACGCCAAATGGCTCTCGGCACGTGTCGTCCCTCCATGCCGGCTCGGTTCCTTTCCGCCGCCTCAGCGGACCGTCCGGCTCTTGCGGCCTACACCATCGCACAAGAACATGTGCCTTGGCGATACCCAAGTAAACGGACAATACGCGCAAAAATTTACTGCCTGCGCAATCCAGTCAGTTGGCTAGTTTACCCCACGGTCACTTTGATCGATGTGAAGCAGTTCACGACGTGCGAGATCACTGAGCGGCAAGCCGGCGAGCTCATCCCGGGTGTACCACCTGGCAGCGGCGGTGGAGCCGCCGGCCGCCTCGGTCACCGATGGTTCTGTCGGCTCATCGACCGATACCTCGAAGATTGCCCGGACGGTGGCCCAGTCATACGCCTCACCCTCGGGCCCCATCGCGGCCGGGTTGTGCCGCACCCCCACCCTGATCAGGTTGGTCGCCCGGCCGTGCTGGCCGGACTCCTCATATATCTCCCGGATCAGGCCGTCCGCGGGCTGCTCACCGAAGTCGGTGCCGCCACCCGGCAGATGCCAGTTGCCGCCGCCCGGATAGCCCTCGGAGATAAGGGAAAGCAGCACCCGGTCGTGCGCGTCGGTCACTATGCCGTACGCCCCGAACCTCATCACCCGTTTCGCGCCGCCCAGGGCGAGCCCGTTGGGCGCCATCTCCCCGTTCTCATCCGGAGTTGCCGGACGATCGTTGATCTCATAGTCATCCACATTGGACAGCCCAAGAGCCCGGCGGGCAAAGGGATTCAGCTCGAGCGCCGCCAGCTGCTCCGGCTCGACCCACATCGGCAGATCGGTCGTGCCATCGGTCTCACTCAGCAGCTCGCCGCCGATCACGCGGACATCGAAGATGATGCGATCGTGGTGGAGCAGCACGCCGCGCCAAGGAAACTCGACCAGATCCGAGGAGACCTCCCGCAGCCCGGTGATCTCGATCTCGAGCCCGGTCTCCTCGCGAAACTCGCGGGCCACGCCAAGATTCGGGTCTTCGCCGTGATCGAGGCCGCCGCCCGGTAGCACCCACAAGCCGGGATTGTTGGAGCGCACGGACGAACGCACGAGAAGAAACCTGCCCTGGTCGTCGCGAGCTATGCCGTAGGCACCTATCCGGCGTCGTTTTTCCACTCCGGCAAGGCTACGGGAACGCCGCCCGGATGGCCTCCGCGGTCACCTCGGTGACATCATCCGGCCCGAGTGAGGAGACCTCGCTCGACGGCACCCACCGGGCTTCTGAGGTGGATCCGCCGCGGTCGTGGACCTTGGGACGGGTCGCCCGGTCCACCTGTACCCGGTAGAAGGCTCGCACGCCGTGCCAGTCGATCGGGTACCCCTCCGGGCCCAACGAGGCCGGATCACGATGGCTTGCGACGCCGAGCAGCTCGACGAGCCGGCCCCGCTGGCCGGTCTCCTCCACGAGCTCGCGGATCAGGGCGGCACCTGGCTGCTCGCCGTAGTCTGTGCCGCCGCCGGGCAGGTGCCAGAGGCCCGCACCCGGGTAGTTAGGCGCGACCCGGGTCAGCAGAACCCGCTGACGCCCATCGGTGGCCACGGCATATGCGGCGAAGCGCTGAGCACGGTGCAGCCCGTCAGGGCCTAGAGCGGCGTGGAACGAAGGAAACTCGGGCACCTCGTCCGGCACCACCTCGGCGGTGGCAGGCAAACCCAGCGCCGTTGCGGTGAAGGGGCGCAATGCCATCTGCCGCACGGTGCCGAGATCGACCCAACGAACCAGGTCGGTGGGCTGATCCACTCGATCGCGCAGGGATCCGCCACGGACTCTGGCCGAATAGATGACCCGGTCGGTGTGGATCGTCAGCCCGCGATGCGGCATTGATCGCATGTCTGCCAGGACATCTTTGAGGCCGGTCACGGCCACGCTCAGGCCGCTTTCGGCAGCCGTCTCGCGGACCACGGTTTCGTTGGGGTGCTCGCCGTGAGCGACCGCCCCGCCCGGCAACGACCAGATCCCGGGTGTTCCGGACAAAGGTGAAGCCCGGACCAGCAGCACCTGCTGAGATTCGTCGGTGATCACTGCGTACGCTGCGATGCGCCGCAGTGCCTCCTTGGGCTCGGACGCGGTCACAGGTATTGATTCTCCCCGACCGCGTCGATCCGAACAAGATGTCCGGTATTACTGTCGATTCACTCCCACTCAATGGTCCCCGGCGGCTTCGACGTCACGTCGAGCACCACCCGGTTCACGTCTCTGCATTCGTTGGTGATGCGGGTCGATATCCGCGCGATCAGCTCATAGGGCAGGCGCGACCAGTCGGCGGTCATGGCGTCCTCACTGGACACCGGGCGCAGCACGACCGGATGTCCATAGGTGCGCCCGTCGCCCTGCACTCCCACCGAGCGCACGTCAGCCAGCAGCACGACGGGGAACTGCCAGACTTTGCGATCCAATCCGGAGGCCGCGAGCTCCTGCCGGGCGATGAGGTCGGCGGCGCGCAGGATCTCGAGGTTGTTCCGCGTCACCTCGCCGATGATGCGGATCGCTAGGCCCGGGCCCGGGAACGGGTGCCGCCACACCATCGGCTCGGGCAGGCCGAGCGTGGTGCCGAGCGACCTGACCTCGTCCTTGAAGAGCGTGCGCAGCGGCTCCACCAGCTCAAACTGCATGTCGGAGGGGAGGCCGCCGACATTGTGGTGGCTCTTGATGTTGGCCGTACCTGTTCCACCGCCGGACTCCACCACATCCGGATAGAGCGTGCCCTGGACGAGGTAGCGCACGTCGGAAGGAACGGCGTCCTCGAAGACGCGGATGAACTCGCGGCCAATGATCTTGCGTTTCTGCTCCGGATCGGTGACTCCGGCGAGCGCGCCGAGGAATCGGTCGGAGCACTCGACCACCTTGAGCTTGATGCCGGTGGCGGCGACGTAGTCCCTTTCCACCTGCTCGGCCTCGCCCGCTCGCAGCAACCCGTGATCGACAAAGACACAGGTCAGCTGATCCCCGATTGCCTTGTGTACCAAGGCCGCTGCCACGGCCGAGTCCACTCCGCCGGAGAGCCCGCAGATGACGGAAGCGTCGCCGACCTGTTCGCGGATCGCCGCCACCTGATCCTCGATGATGTTGCCCATGGTCCAGGTGGGCTCGATCTTGGCGACGTCATAGAGGAAGGCCTCGAGCATGCGCTGGCCGTAGGGCGTATGAGCGACCTCGGGGTGGAATTGGACCCCGGCAAAGCCATGGGCAACGTGCTCGAATGCGGCCACCGGCGCACCGGC
>DPJL01000017.1:10664-37026 GCA_003543035.1 Micromonosporaceae bacterium
ACTGTCCCGCCGAGCGCCGCAGCCATGGCCTGGAAGCCATAGCAGATCCCGAAAACCGGCACTCCGGCGTCGAAGAGTTTGGCGTCGACTTGAGGCGCGCCGGCCTCGTAAACGCTTGACGGGCCACCGGAGAGGATGATCGCGGCAGGGTTGCGCGCCATCATCTCATCGATGGACATCGAATGCGGAACGATCTCCGAGTAGACCCGCGCCTCCCGGACCCGGCGCGCGATCAGCTGCGCGTACTGGGCTCCGAAGTCAACAACAAGGACAGGGCGCGGTGCGGTCATGCACTCAACTTTATTTCAGCCCAGGTAGCGGGACCCATCTGGGTAGGGATAGGGGTTGAGTTGGCAACCATCGAGGGACGCACTTTGCCGCTGCATTACCGGCGCCAACTTGCCCTTCCCCGAGCAAGGTCGATGACCATGCCCCAAGAAGTGGCCAACCTCATGATTGATCACCATATTCCGGTACACGCTGAGGTCCGGGAAGTGCGGCACTCCGCTCGCCCATCGATCAAGGTTGATGAAGACGTCAGTCCCGATTCGGCAGGAGTACTTGCCCTGGGTGTCCGCGGCCGGAGCACAGAACCGGTCGACAGTCGGGGGCACGGCAAGCCGGATCCGCAGGTGGGCACCGCCGCAGTCGGGAACCCGCTGGAACATGTATTTCTTACCGGCGATCCAGCTGCGGTGGTTGGCGAGGATCGGGTCGACCACCGCCGCGAATTCGTCCGCCGTGAACGCGGTGATCCCGTCCTCGACCTGAACGCAGTACCTCTTCAGTGAGCCCGCGGTGCCGGCGATGCCGGTACCCCCCGAAGCGGTTTGGTTAAAGATCCCTGAGGGCGACGCGGGCGGCGGTGCCACAACGAGAGGTGCGCTAGGGGACGCCACGGCTGATGGGGCCGGCACCACCGAGGGCGCGGTAAAAGTAGGTGCCGACGTCGTGCCGCATGCCGCTAAGGCAAGGCACGACAGCAAAGCGAGGACGGCACGCATTCAGAGGACGATACCGTGCCCCCGGTGGTACTCGCGGGCCCACATTTCGTCCACCCCTTCGGCAAAGGGACCGCCCGGTGGCTCGACTGTCCACAGGTGCATCATCTCGGCGATCGTGATGGTGATGGAGAACGCCGGGCACCCGCCGAAGGGGGTGACAATGCCAATGCCGGGCGGGGTAAGCGAAACGCATAGGTTGTGCGCATGCCACCGGGTGATCGGCCCGCCGGGGGCCACGCCCGGGTCGCCGGCCTTCTCCATCACGAAGACCACGCCCAGCAGCGTTGCCTTGCCGTCCTCGATGGCGTAGACGAGCATCTCGGGCCGCTCGGGGTCAAGGGCACGACCGTCCTTTTTGTACTCCTTGTGTTCCATGTGGATGTCCATGCCCACTCGGGAACCCATGGGGTACGTGTAGCCGGCCGCCAACGCATCGGAAAGCTTGGCAAATTTGGCCGCGGCCGCCTTCGTCGTGGCGGTGAGCGCGATCGCCGCCGCGGTTTCCTCAGCGCTGGCATGGTGATCGCCGATCAGGGGACGCATGATGACGCCCGCTTGAGCGCGGGCAAGATGCTCGTGCCCATCTTCATGACTGTGACCCACCGAAGGTGCTTCGGTGTCCGTCGAGCTCGCTTGATGCGCCTGGAAGGACTCCACCCAGATCACCGCGCCGACGACCAGCACGGCCAGAATGGTGCCGATCGAGCCGAAAACCTTGCCCACCTTACGAGTTGTCGCGATCGCCAACCCGAAGGCGGTCAGCTCCAACAGTGCGGTGAGGATGCCCACCTGGTCCGCATCCTCGCCGTTGATCAGATAAGCGAGCACGGTCAGCGGGGCGAGGATCGCGGTGCCGATGCGCCAGCCGCGGCCCAGATATGCCCGCCAGGCGAGCACCCCGAAGGCCAGCCCGCTCGCCACCATCCCGATGGTGAGCAGAGCGCCGTCGCGATGGCCGATGGGAAGAAAGAGGTGTACCGCGGCCGAGTAGCCGAGCAGCGCGGCCGCCCATCTGTCCACATGAGACGGTGAGCCATCCTTGATGAACGGAATGACGATCAGGGCGATCAGACCGGCCACAAAAGCAAAAACGTGCTCGGGCGCGATGCCGATCAGGAGGGTGTTCATGATGCGGGCACCGCTGTCCGGCGAAGCGACAGGAGTTGCGCACAGTAGACGATCACCACGATGGGCAGTATCCCGCTGGTGAACAGACCGGTCAGGTTGGGCGTGAAGTCGAGCTGTGGCAGCAGCCCCACCACCGCGCTGAGCAGAAAGCCCAGTAGCGACAACCCTTCCAGCACGATCAGGCAGATCAGCGCGCCGCGATGACCACGCATCGCCAGCACGCCAAACACGACATTCATCGCGACTCTGGCCAGGGGCATCAAGGCGTAGAAGAACAGCCCACCCATGAAGAGCAGCTCCCCGAGCATGGCCAGGAGAATCGTCCCAGCCTGGATCAAGAGGAGCACGAAGACCACGCGAGCCCGGTCCGGCATGGAGATAAGGTTGGGGCTCTTAGGTCAAGTTCAGGTAAACATCGGATCTGGGCGGGGATCGGGTTCACCCTTGCGCGGCCAATGCGAGAAGGCCCGTTCCGCTTGTGCCGTAATGGTCAGCGAGGGATTCACGCCCAGGTTGGCGCTGACCGCCGCCCCGTCCACCACGTGCAGGCCGCGATAGCCGAAGACCCGGTGGTACTGGTCGACGACGCCACTGTCCGGATCCTTGCCGATGACCGCCCCACCGAGGATGTGAGCGGTAATGGGGATGTCCGCCATCTCGGTCAACGACCCACCTGGTACCCCGCCGATCTCCTCGGCAAGCAACCTGACCGCCGTGTTGCCCTCAGGAATCCAGGTGGGGTTGGGCGCCCCGATCCCCTGCGTCGAGCGCAGCTTGCCCCGCTTGTAGTGCACGTTGAGCGAGTTGTTGTGCGATTGCATCACGAGCGCGATGATCGTGCGCTCGGACCAGCCGCGCACCGACATCGCCCGCAGATAGGCGAAGGGCCAGCTGAACATCGCCTTGAGCCAGCGTCCGAATCGGCCCTTGCCACCGTCGGTGAGTGCGGACTGCAGCAGCCCCATCGAATTCGAGCCCTTGCCATAGCGCACCGGCTCGATGTGAGTGCGCTCGTCTGGGTGGAAGGAGCTGGTGATCGCGACGCCTTCGGTGAAATTCAGCCCGCGCTTGCGGGCCGCGCGCGGCAGAACCGTTGCGCCAACAAGAGATTCGGAGTTGGTGCGAGTCAACGCACCTACTCGATCCGACAGCTTCGGCAACACCCCGGCCGCCTTCATCTTGTGCAGCAACCGTTGCGTGCCAAGGGCTCCGGCCGCGAAGACGACCTGATCGGCTTCGAAGGAGGTCTTCTTCGCTTGTACCAAGTAACCGTTGCCCGACGGTTTGACCAAAGTCACCTCGGTGCGAGGGAAGATCTTTACGCCGAGCTTCTCGGCCAGGTACAGGTAGTTCTTCATCAACGTGTTCTTGGCGTTGTGCCTGCAGCCGGTCATGCACTCGCCGCAGTGCAGGCAGCCGTTGCGGGCCGGGCCCTCGCCACCGAAGTAGGGGTCCTCGGTGCGAACCCCAGGCGTACCAAGGAAAACGCCTACCGGTGTGGAGTGGAAGGTTTCGCCGACACCCATCCGGACGGCGACCTTGCGCATCGCCTCGTCCATCGGGGTGATCCGGTCGTAGGTCGTGACGCCAAGCATTCGCTCGGCGGTGTCGTAGTGCGGGGCGAGCTCGGCCCGCCAGTCGGCGATGTCCTTCCACTGTGGGTCGTCGTAGAAGTCCTGCAGCGGACGGTAGAGCGTGTTGGCATAGACGAGCGAGCCACCGCCGACCCCCGCCCCGGAGAGGACCAGCACGCTTCCGTCTTTGGAGAGCGAACGCAGCAGGTAGATCCGCTGGATGCCGTAGCACCCGAGCGCCGGGGCCCAAAGGAACTTGCGCACCCGCCAGCTCGTCTTGGGGAAGTCCTTGTCCTCGAAACGCCGGCCCGCTTCGAGCACGGCGACTGAGTAGCCCTTCTCGGCCAACCTGAGCGCGGCGACACTCCCGCCGAAGCCCGACCCAATGACCACCACGTCAAACCGCATGCGGGCATTATTACTGGCCAGTTAACTTAGCGCCAGAGGCCTCGATTAAATCGATGTATTGATATGACCAAGGCTTCGTGATCCCCTTGGTGAGACTCGCTCACCTATAGGGAGGTCTCTATGCGACGACAAGTCGCAGTTCTCATCTCCGCACTGGCCATCGGGGCGGCGTTGGTCCTGACCGGGCCCGCGACCGGGGCACCCGATGATGCCGCGGAAAACACCGTCTCTCAGTACCGGATCGTCGGCCCCAAGACGTGGGCGGATCGCAATGCGGTCGCTCGGACGGGAGCGGCCGTCGACTACATCGAGCACGGCAAGATCTACGTCAGTGCCACCCGCACCGAAGCACAGGCCATCCAGAAGCTCGGTTTCGGCTTGGAGCTCTTGCCGCCACCCGCCACCACGGGTGAGATCGGGATCCAGGACTTCCCCCCGGCGGACTCGGCCTATCACAACTACGCCGAGATGGTCACGGCGATCAATAACGCGGCCAACGCCTACCCGAACCTGGTGCGCGTTTCGACCATCGGGCAGTCCTACGAGGGCCGGAACATCTACGCGATCAAGATCTCGGACAACGTTGCCACCGACGAAAACGAGCCGGAGCTGTTGTTCAACTCGCACCTGCACGCACGCGAGCACCTCACCGTGGAAATGGCGCTGTACCTGCTGAACACGTTCACGGGTCAGTACGCCACCGACTCCCGGGTGCGCAACGCAGTGGACACCCGCGAAATCTGGATCCTGCCGGACCTGAACCCGGACGGCGGCGAATACGACATCGCCACCGGCTCCTACCGGTCATGGCGCAAGAATCGCCAGCCCAACTCGGGCTCGTCGGCGATCGGCACCGACCTGAACCGCAACTTCAGCTACCAGTGGGGTTGCTGCGGCGGCTCGAGTGGCAGCCCGTCCTCGGACACCTACCGGGGTCCGTCGGCCTTCTCCGCACCGGAGACGGCAAGGGTCCGCGACTTTGTCCTAAGTAGAAGGATCGGCGGAGTTCAGCAGATCAAGGCGAACATCGACTTCCACACCTACTCCGAGTTGGTGCTCTGGCCCTACGGCTACACGACGGCAAACACTGCTCCCGGGCTGAACGCCGACCAGGAGGCGACCTTCCGCACCATCGGCATCCAGATGGCCAACTCCAACGGCTATGACCCGATGCAGGGCAGCGACCTCTACATCACCGACGGCGACATCACCGACTGGATGTGGGGCAACCAGCAGATCTGGACCTACACCTTCGAGATGTATCCCGCTTCGGGCGGCGGCGGCTTCTACCCGCCCGACGAGGTGATCCCGGCGCAAACCTCACGCAACAAGACCGCTGTGCTGATCCTGTCCGAATACGCGGACTGCCCCTACCGCGCGATCGGCAAGGAATCCCAGTACTGCGGCACCCCTGGCACGCCAGTCGTCGCCAACCCGGGTAGCCAAACCAGCACCGTCGGCACCGCGGTCACGCTGAACAACAGCGCGAGCGGCGGCACGCCGCCCTACACCTGGTCGGCCTCGGGTCTGCCCGCTGGTCTGTCCATTAACTCCAGCACGGGCCAGATCACCGGTACCCCGACAACCGCCGGAACGTCCAACGTGACCATCACGGCCACCGGCGGCGGATCGGGCTCGGCCACCTTCAGCTGGACGGTCAACCCGACCGGCGGATCGTGCTCCGGTACCAACGGCACCGACGTGTCCATTCCGGACAACAACACCAACGTGTTCAGCAACATCACCATCTCCGGCTGCTCGGGCAATGCGGCAGCGGGCAGCACGGTCGCGGTGAACATCGTCCACACCTACAAGGGCGACCTCGTGGTGGACCTGATCGCGCCGGACGGCTCCGTCTACAACCTGCACAACCGGTCAGGTGGCAGCGCTGACAACATCATCCAGACCTACACCGTGAACCTGTCGGGAGAGGTCGCCAACGGCACGTGGCGTTTGCGCGCCCGTGACGCCGCCTCGATCGACATCGGCTATATCAACACCTGGACGCTGACCCTGCGCTAGCCCTCTTGCCGCAACTCCACAGGAGTTGCGGCTTTGAGGGTCCTGATTCCAGCAACTCCTGTGGAGTTGCTGGAATCAGGAAGGGCGGCCCTTGGTGAATAGCCACGCTTCGAAGAAGGTGTCCAGCTGCTTGCCGGACACCTTCTCCGACAGCGCGATGAACTCGTCCGTGGTGGCCAGGCCGTCGCGCTGCTCGGTCGCCCAGGTCTTGAGGATCTCGAAGAACTTGGCGTCGCCGACCTCTTTGCGCAGCGCGTGCAGCGTCATCCCGCCGCGCTGATAGACGCTGCCGGAGAAGATGTTTGCCCGGCCGGGCGCTCCCGGCGGGACATCCCAGATGCGGTTGCCGGCATCGTTGTAGCGGCGGTCGAACTCCGACTGGATCGTGGTGCCGCCCTGGTGCTCGGCCCACATCCACTGCGCATAGGTGGCAAAGCCTTCGTTGAGCCAGATGTGTTGCCACGTATCGACACTGACGCTGTCACCGAACCACTGATGGGCGATCTCATGTGCGACCACCACGGTGTTACTTGAGTTGCCGCGCCAGAAGTTGTCCGAATAGATCGGCCTGGTCTGCGTCTCGAGCGCGAAGCCCACCCGGTCGTCGTTGATGACGATGGCGCCGTAGGCGTCGAATGGGTACGGGCCGAAGCTCTGCGCCAGGAAGTCACTGATCTCGCCGGTGCGGGCAACGTCCTTGTCGATCTGGCCGGCCGGGATCGAGGCGGCGACCGCGGTCAGCATCGGCTTGCCCTGATGCGTGGTCTCCACCACTCGGTAGTTGCCGATCGCCAGCGTCGAAAGATAGGGCGCCATCGGCGAATTCACCTGCCACTGCCAGGTGGCCCAACCATCCTTTGTGGACTTTCCGGCGAGCAGGCCATTGCTGATCGCGCTCAGCTCAGCCGGCACGGTGAGGTCGATGGTGTAGAGCGCTTTGTCGCGCGGGTGGTCATTTACCGGGAACCAGGTCGTCGCCGACTCTGGCTCGCCCATCGCGAAGGCACCATCGGTCGTGTGGAAGAAACCGGTCGCGCCAAGGGCGGGCTGGTTAAAGGGTTCTGGCACGCCACCGTATTCGACCACTGTTGTGAAGCTGACGTCCTTGGCCAAAGCCTTGGCGGGCATCACAATCAGCTCATCCTCGTCGCGGGAGAACTCGGCCTTCTGGTCGTCGACCAGGATCTGGCTCACGGTCATGCCGTGGAAGTCGAGGTGGAAGCGGGTCAGCTGGTCGGTCGCCTTGGCCTGGATGGTCGCCGAGCCGGTGAGGGTGTCGGTCGCCGGCTCATATTTGACCTTCAGCGCATACTTCTGCACGTCATAGCCGGAGTTGCCATAGGCCGGGAAATAGGGATCGCCCGCTCCCCCAAGGCTGGACGGCCGCTGCGAGGGGGAGGAGGTCTCCTGCGTGAACAACGGCTTGGTCGGCTCCGTCGAACAGGCAACCACCAACGCGAAAGCTGTGCCGATCAGGATCCACCGAGACTTGCCCATGCCCGGAAACCTATCTCAGCGGTCCAACATCAACCCAACCCTTTGGAACTCTTTCAGATCACGATAGCCACACTTGGCCATGGCCCGTTTGAGGCCACCGAAGAGGTTGAGCCCTCCGCCCGCGTCGTCCGAAGGACCGAACAAGAGCTTTTCGAGGGGTACCGAGGGAGCATCCTCGATGGCCCCCACGTGCCCACGCGGCAGCTTGGGGTGACTGGCCGACGGATGCCACCAGAGCCCCGCGGCCGGGCTGCCGGTGGCGACGGTCAGCGGCATGCCGAGCATCACGGCGTCGGCGCCACAGGCGAGCGACTTGGCGATGTCGCCGGAGGTGTGCACATCACCGTCGGCGATCAGGTGCACGTAGCGCCCGCCGGTCTCGTCCAGGTAGTCACGCCGGGCCGCGGCGGCGTCGGCGATCGCGGTCGCCATCGGCACCCTGATCCCGAGCACGCTGTCGGTGCTGGAGAGGTAGTCGGCCCCGATGCCCACGATGACCCCGGCCGCGCCGGTGCGCATCAGGTGCAGCGCGGTCTGATAGTTGGTGCAGCCACCGACGATCACCGGCAGGTCGAGGTCGGCGATGAACTCCTTGAGGTTCAACGGCTCGTCCACAGTGGACACATGCTCGGCCGAGACCAGGGTGCCCTGGATGACGAGCAGGTCGACACCGGCGTCGAGGATGACCGGGGCGAGTTTGAGGGTGTGCTGCGGGGAAACCCGGACTGCCACGGTCACGCCGCCCGCTCGGATCTCACGCACCCGGTCGGCGATCAGCTCTGGCTTGATCGGCTCGGAGTAGAGCTCCTGCAGCTGCACGGTCGGGTTGTCGCTGTCCTTGAGCGACAGCAACATCTTGCTCGGGTCCTCATAGCGGGTCCACAGCCCCTCGACGTTGAGCACCCCAAGACCGCCCGCTTTGCCAAGCGCCACCACGGATTCCGGGCTCATCACGGCATCGGAGGGATGCGCCACGCACGGGATGCCGAACTTGTAGGCGTCCAGCTGCCAGCCGGTCGAAACGTCGTCGACGTCGCGAGTGCGGCGGCTCGGCACGATGGCAATGTCGTCCAGGTGGAAGCCCCGCACCGCGGTCTTGCCCAGGCCGATCTCGACGTCACGCATGCTTACCTCGATGAGTAGTTTGGAGCCTCGATCGTCATCTGGATGTCGTGCGGATGGCTCTCCTTGAGCCCGGCCGCCGTGATCCGCACCAACCTGCCGCGCCTCTGCAGCTCCGCGATGCTTTCCGCTCCACTGTAGAACAGGGCCTGGCGCAGGCCACCCACCAACTGGTAGGCAACCGTCGCGAGTAGACCGCGATAGGGCACCTGACCCTCGATCCCCTCCGGGATGAGCTTGTCGTTGCTGGTCACGTCGGCCTGGAAGTAGCGGTCCTTGGAATAGCTCTGCGCCGCCGGGCCCCGGGCCATCATCGCGCCCAGCGAGCCCATGCCCCGATAGGTCTTGTACTGCTTGCCGTTGTGGAAGATCAGGTCGCCGGGCGACTCTTCGCACCCGGCCAGCAGCCCGCCGAGCATGACAGTGTCGGCACCGGCCACGATCGCCTTGGCGATGTCCCCGGAATACTGAATCCCGCCGTCGGCGATGATCGGGACTCCGGCCGGCCGGCACGCGCGGGCGACCTCCATGACCGCGCTGATCTGGGGCATCCCGACGCCGGCGACCACCCGGGTGGTGCAGATCGCGCCCGGGCCCACACCCACCTTGACCGCGTCGGCACCCGCTTCCACCAGCGCCTTGGCACCCTCATGGGTGACAACATTGCCGCCCACGATGTCCGCTGAGGTGTCCCTCTTCAGCCGGGCCACCAACTCGATGACGGCTTTGCTGTGTCCATGGGCGACATCCACCATGATCACGTCGACTCCGGCGTCGGCCAGCGCGCGGGCGCGCTTGTAGCCGTCTTCGCCAACCCCGACCGCCGCCGCTACCAGGAGCCGCCCGGCCTCGTCCTTGCTCGCATGCGGGTATTGATCGCTCTTCGTGAAGTCCTTCACCGTGATCAGCCCGCGGAGCTTGCCCGCGTCGTCGACCAGCGGCAGCTTCTCCACCTTGTGCGTGCGCAACAGATCGAGAGCCTCGTCTTTGGACACTCCCACCGGCGCTGTGATCAGCGGCATCGGGGTCATAACGTCGAGCACCCGGATCGACATGTCCGAAACGAAGCGCATGTCGCGGTTGGTGACGATGCCGACCAGCGTGCCGGTGGCGTCCACGACCGGCACACCGGAGATCCGGTACTTGGCACACAACGCATCGACGTCCCGCAAGGTGTCCTCGGGCGAGCACGTGATCGGGTTGGTGATCATGCCGGATTCGGAGCGCTTGACCAGATCGGCCTGAGCCGCCTGCTCCTCGATGGAGAGATTGCGATGTAGCGTCCCGATCCCGCCCTGACGGGCCAGGGCGATCGCCATCCGGGCCTCGGTGACGGTGTCCATCGCGCTGGAAACGAGGGGAATGTTGAGGCTGATGTTGCGGGTCAACCGCGTGGCGGTGGTGACCTGGCTGGGGATCAGATCCGACTCAGCCGGGACAAGGAGAACGTCGTCGAAGGTCAGGCCAAGTGGAATACTGTCCATCTTCCGAATCCTACCCAGGTGACTCTGCTACGGACCGCGATGGGTACTAACGTGAAGGGGTGCACGACGAGCCGATTGACCCGTTCCACGGTGATCCCACCGACCCCACCGCCGATCTTGACGACCTGGACGGTGAGGGCTACGGCGAGCTCAGTACCCAGGAGCGAGCGGACCTGCTCGCAGATCTGTCCGAGCTCGAGATCTACCAGGTGTTGCTGAGCCCCAAGGGGGTCCGCGGCCTCGTCGTGGACTGCGAGGATTGCCGCGAGCCGCACTACTTCGACTGGGATCTGTTGCGGGGCAACCTCAAGCACCTGCTCGATTCCGGCCGTCCGCGGGTCCACGAGCCTGCCTACGATCCCGACCCGGACCACTACGTCACCTGGGAATACGCCCGCGGCTACGCCGACGCGATCGACGACCTAGCCGAGGACACACCCAACTGAGACGTCACCCGGGCGCAACTCCACAGGAGTTGTCGCTTTGGCGGCCCGTATAGCCGCAACTCCTGTGGAGTTGCGGTTACGAGACGAGGCCAGCCCGGAAACCAGCAGCCACGGCGTGAGCGCGGTCACGGGCGCCGAGCTTGCGGAAAAGCCGCCGGGCGTGGGTTTTGACGGTGTCCTCGGACACAAAGAGCTCCCGCCCGATCTCCGCGTTGCTCTGCCCGTCCGCCATCCCGCGTAACACCTGCAGCTCGCGCTCGGTGAGAGTGACCGAGCGAGCCGGACGGGCCAGTGGGCCGAGCCGGGAAGCCACGATCGGGACGTCGACACGCTGAGCCGGGACCACCGCGGTCGCGGCATAGGTCGCCACCTGACCCGCTCTGCCCTTGGGCGCCGGGGGCGGTGACGCGGCCGACGGTGGTGGTGCCGCGGCCAGCCTGGCCACGAGCAACAGCGCCTTTGCCGCCGCGCTGGCCGGGTCCAGATCTGTCCCGCCAATCAGCCCACGGGCCCCCGCTCGGATGGCCGCCTGCGCCACCGCAGGCTCCTCCGGGCCGAAAAGGACCAGCTGGGTCTGCGGCGCGGCAGCCAGCACCCTGCGGGTGAATCCCACGGTGTCGGGCTTGGTAAGCGCCGTGTCAGCGAAGACAATTCCTGCTGGGAACGTGCCGAGCTGTGCGACGGCGTCGGCGGCAGTCACTGCCGTCCGCACCCCCGCACCCACGCCAAGCCGTTCAGCGCACGAAGCGATCGTTGCCGCGCTCTGCGCTGTCCGGACGCAAACGAGGACGGTCTGCACGGTGATCCCCCTCTCTCCTGCGAAGAAGACCACGAGTTAGCCAGATCATTACGCACTTTCGGGGAATGTGTACGAAAACTTGGGCTAGTACTACCTGATCATCCAACGGGTGACGACAACTGGACGTACGAGGAGTAACGTGCTTACGTTGCGCAAAAACAGCCTCCCATCCCCCAAGGAGGTCAGGTGGCTCACTTCCATAGACTTCCCGGTCCGATAGCCGACATATGGGCCTGGCAGCACCGGGGTGCGTGCCGTGACCGTGACAGCACCCAGTTTTTCCATCCAGATGGAGAACGCGGAGCAAGCCGTGG
Source organism: Micromonosporaceae bacterium (assembly GCA_003543035.1). Classification (GTDB taxonomy): domain Bacteria; phylum Actinomycetota; class Actinomycetes; order Mycobacteriales; family Micromonosporaceae; genus Rhizocola. The sequence continues at coordinate 22,463 of DPJL01000017.1, forward strand.
AAGACGCGAATCGGCGGCCAAAGAAGTCTGCCAACGCTGCCCGGTACGAACCCAATGCGCGGCCTACGCCTTAGCCACCCGCGAGCCCTACGGGGTCTGGGGTGGCTTTACTGAGCACGAGCGGCTGCGCCTGCTGCGTGAAGGCTGGACCGGCGAGATGGACGTGCGCAGGCTCGAGGCTCGCCTCACGTCACCGTCACGGTGATCGTGTGCCATCCCTCAGCCCCGTCCGGAACAACCGGAACCCTCTGCTCTGATTGCACCATCCCGGTCGTGTCGGCTGCCCGCACCATCAGCGTGTACCGGCCGGGCGTGGCCTGCCAGCGCAGCATCCACTGGCGCCAGGTGTCGGGCGAGACAGTGCCCGCCAGCTCAGCCTGCCGCCAGCTGACACCGTTGTCAGTGCTCACCTCCACCACGGTGATGCCGCGATGCTGCGCCCAGGCCACGCCCGCCACCACCACCTCGCCCGCCGGCACTTTGGCATTGGACCTCGGCACATCGATGCGCGACTGGGTCTTGATCGGCCCCTGCGCAGACCAGCCCCGCCGGATCCAATAGGCGTCGAAGTCGGCGAATGAGGTCAGCTCCAGCTCGGTCAGCCACTTGCAAGCGCTGACATAGCCGTAGAGACCCGGTGTCACCATGCGCACCGGGAACCCGTGCTCCACCGGCAACGGCTCGCCGTTCATGCCGACCGCCAGCAAGGCATCACGCCCGTCGCTGAGCACAGCCGTTGGCGTGCCACAGGTCCAGCCATCGACAGACCGGCTTACCACCTGGTCCGCGCCCGGCTCCGGGTCTGCTTCGGCAAGAATTTCTTTGACGGGTACCCCGAGCCAGCGCGCATTGCTGATGAGGTCCCCACCGACCTCATTGGACACGCACGCCAACGTCACGTAGCGCTCCACCATCGGCCTTGCCAGCAGCTGCTCGAAGGTGAGGGTGAACGGATTGCGCACCCGCCCATGGATCTTCAGCGTCCAGCTCTCCGGATCGACCTGAGGTGTCACCAGAGCGGTATCGATGCGATAGAAGTCGCGATTGGAGGTTACGTAGCGAGCGAGCCCGGCTATGGCCAGATCCACGTTCTGCGGCAACGGTTGCGCGGGATTTGCGGGCGCGGGCAGCTTCACGTCCGATCGCGCCAGCTCGGCGGTTCGGCGACTGGCGAGCCAACGCCCGCCGAGCCCGACAACCCCTGCCACCACAGCGATCCCGGCTGTCCACTTCACAAACCCCCGCCGATCTTGGAGTTCTGGTGGGGACGACACACCCGAATCCGGCGAGTCGCCCACCACAACTCCAAGATCGCGGGGAGGTGACTCGGCTACGGCTACGGCGAGGTGGAGCAGGCGGACGAGAACGAACAGGGCGAGCGCACTGCCGATCAGCGTTGGTAGGACGGCGATCCAGGTCGCATGCGGGCGAGTCAGCGCCGCGGCCACCCCGATCGCCGCGAACAGGCCGATGCCGAGGTAGCCGTACATCCGGTCCAGATTCGCCCCGATGCCGATCAAGGCGGCGAACAGGGCCAGCAGTATTCCGGTACCCACCAGCAAAGCGGTTTTGTCATGAACGCCGAACAGAGCGATGGCGAATTGTTTGGCCGGCTCGGGCGCCGAATCGACCACCACTCCGCCGACCGCGATCAGCGGCGCCGAACGGGGCCCGGTGAAGACCGCCACCAGCTCGGCCACACCCAGTGCAACCGCTGCCGCCACCACACCCGCGATCGCGGCTCGACCCTTGGAGACCATGCGCCCAGTCTGCGCCACGGACGGACGAAAAGTTCTTACGAAGTGGTTAGGACAAGGTCAACCGCGATGTTTCGCGGAGCATCGAAGTCCTGGCTGAAAATCTGGGTGAACGCCAAGGTCACCTTACTGACCTTCGGGCCGATGACCCCGTCGAAGACGATCACACCCGTCCGCTCGCCGCCGACAGGCACAGTGCCTTCCTCCCAGTCACCATCGAGCGGAAGGTGTTGCAAGCTATTGGCGCCCGGCACGGTGAGCTGGCACGTCGGCATCGTGACGGACGCCTTACCCACATAGGTGGCTGTCACTGTGATCAGCGTGGCCCGTTCGGTGAGCTCCACGCTGGACACAGTGACGGTCAGTCCGCCGCTCTTCTTCGTCACGGACGACGCGAGCCGCTGTGTTTTCGGGCCGTGGGTGGGGTCGACGAAGCCGAGCACCTTGCTGCCGACCCACTGGGCGCCATAGGCGACAGCGAGCCCACCGCCACCGCACAGCAGCAGGATCACGAGAACTGCCGCCACCCACGACATGGTGCCGCGCTGGCGCGGCTGCCGATAAGGCTGCTCCGGTTGAGGCGGAAGCGGAAGCTGTTGTGCCCCAACCTGTTTGACCCCGCCCTGTTTGGCCTGATCGATGAGTACCCCGATCAGCACCACCACGAGACCGACACCGGTCGATATCAACGTGCCCTGCAATGGGGTGATGTTGGCCGAGGTCAGGTAGTTGGTCAGCACGGTGCCGAGGGTGGTCACCAGATAGCTGACCATCGCCCAGAACATGGACCATCCGAGGCCCCGAGTCCGCACCACGCGCCGGAGCATAAACGACAGTGGGGCCCGAATGGACCCCACTGTCGTATGTGTAGCGCAGATTTCGTTAGAAACCCGGTCCGTGCTGGTGGCCGTGGCCGTGGCCATGTCCATCGCCGTGACCGGCCATCTCCGCCTTCTTCGGCTTCTCGACGATCAGCGACTCGGTGGTGAGCAGCAGACCGGCGATCGAAGCGGCGTTGAGCACCGCATTGCGGGTGACCTTCACCGGGTCGACGATGCCGGCCTTGGTGAGGTCGACATATTCGCCGGTCTCGGCATCCAGGCCGTTGCCCCAGGCGGAGCCGGCGACCTGCTGCACCACGACGTAGCCGTCGTGGCCCGCGTTCTGCGCGATCCAGCGCAGCGGCTCGAGCAGTGCTTTACGCACGATCGAAACGCCGACCTTCTCGTCCCCGGTGAAGCCGAGGTCGCCGTCGAGCGCCGAGGTGACCTGCACCAGGGCAGCTCCACCGCCGGGCACGATGCCCTCTTCGACAGCCGCCTTGGTGGCCGCGATCGCGTCTTCGATGCGGTGCTTGCGCTCCTTCATCTCGACCTCGGTCGCTGCCCCGACCTTGATAACGGCGATGCCGCCGGCGAGCTTCGCGAGCCGCTCGGCGAGCTTCTCCTTGTCCCAGTCGGAGTCGGAGGCCTCGATCTCCTTGCGGATCTGAGCCACCCGGGCCTGGACTTCCTCCGCCTTGCCGGAACCCTCGATGACCGTGGTGGTGTCCTTGGTAACCACGATGCGCCGGGCCTGGCCCAGCACCTCGATGCCGACCGAATCCAGCTTGTAGCCGAGCTCGGGCGCGACCAGCTCACCGCCGGTGAGGACGGCCATGTCCTGCAGCATCGCCTTGCGGCGATCGCCGAAGCCAGGCGCCTTGACCGCGGCGACCTTGACGGTCTTGCGGATCGCGTTGACCACGAGCGTGCTCAGCGCCTGGCCGTCCACATCTTCGGCCACGATGAGCAACGGCTTGTTGGCCTGCAACACCTTCTCCAGCAGCGGCAGCAGCTCCTCGATCGAGGAGATCTTCTGCGTCGTGATCAGGATGTAGGCATCCTCGAGCACTGCCTCGCCCGACTCGGGGTCGGTGATGAAGTGCGGCGAGATGAAGCCCTTGTCGAACTGGAGACCCTCGGTCACCTCGAGCTCGGTGGCCAGGGTGGAGCCCTCCTCGACGGTGATGACACCGTCGCGGCCGACCTTCTCCATCGCCTCGGCGATCAGCTCGCCGATGGTGGCGTCCTGAGCCGAGATGGTGGCGACGTGTGCGATATCGGACTTGTCCGCGACCGCGGCAGCCTTCTCTAGCAACGCTTCGCTGATCTTCGCGGCGGCCGCGTCGATGCCGCGCTTGAGCCCGGCCGGGTTGGTACCGGCGGTCACGTTGCGCAGACCCTCCCGGACCATGGCCTGAGCCAGCACGGTCGCGGTCGTGGTGCCGTCACCGGCCACGTCATTGGTCTTGGTCGCCACTTCCTTGACCAGCTGAGCGCCAAGGTTCTCGTAAGGGTTGGACAGCTCGATCTCCTTGGCGATGGTGACCCCATCGTTGGTGATCGTCGGGACGCCGAACTTCTTGTCCAGCACCACGTTGCGGCCCTTCGGGCCAAGCGTGACCTTCACCGTGTCCGCGAGCGCGTTGACACCGTGCTCCAGCAGGTGCCGGGCCTCATCGGAGAAGCTAAGGATCTTCGCCATTCATAATCTCCTTTATAGAGCGCTGCCCCGGACTCCATTGCTGGATCCGGGGCAGAGCATCAGGTCACTTCTCGATGACCGCGAGCACGTCACGGGCAGAGAGCACCAGGTACTCTTCGCCGGCGTACTTGATCTCGGTGCCGCCGTACTTGGAGTAGATGACCTTGTCACCCACTGCCACGTCGAGCGGGACGCGGTTGCCCTTGTCATCGATGCGGCCCGGGCCGACAGCGAGAACGGTGCCCTCCTGCGGCTTCTCCTTGGCGGTGTCGGGAATAACAAGACCCGACGCTGTGGTGGTCTCAGCCTCATTTGCCTGGACCAGGATGCGGTCCTCGAGCGGCTTGATCGCAACCTTCGTCGCGGTAGTCACGAGCATACCCTCCTGGGGTATCGAAAACATCTGACTTATTCACCGCCTGAGCAGCACCGTCGTCGCGGGTGTCGGCTCTGCACGGGCGGTCTGTATTAGCACTCTACTAGCCAGGGTGCTAATCGTCAGACTAGGTCGGCTTTAGCACTCCGTCAAGGCGAGTGCCAATCGTTACTCCGCGCGGCTCAGCGCGGCTCACAGGTCTGTGCAGCGCTGCATCGCCAGGGGCTCGCTTTGCGGCCCCTGGCGACAGGAAGAATGGCTCATGTGGATTTGGTCCAGCTTGCGTTGCTGCGAACTCCTTTAGGTCAGGAGGCGTTGCGGGTTGCTGCTCGCCATGTGAACGACGAGCGGCTGGCCGCGATCTCCGCCCTGCGGGCCGAGTTCGATCCCGTGCTCGCGGCGGCGGCGTTGACTCAGGCTGAGCTGCGTCAGAAGGCAAGGGCCAAATTCGGGGCGGTGGCGGAGTCCATGTACTTCACGCGAGCCGGGCTGGAGCAGGCCACGCGGGGCCTAGTCGCTAGGCGGCGAGCTGCGCGACTGCGTGCGGCCGGAGCCACCGCGATAGCCGACCTGGGGTGCGGGCTGGGCGCCGACCTGAGCGCCTTTGTGGAAGCGGGAATCCGCGCCTATGGCGTCGACGCCGATCCGGTCACGGCCGCGTGCGCCGCGATCAACGTTCCTTCCGCAGCAGTGACCTGTGCCGATGCTCGTGACTTCGACCTGAGCACGGTTGACTCGGTCTTCTGCGATCCAGCTCGGCGCGCGGGCAACCGTAGGATCTTCAAGCCATCCGACTATTCCCCGCCCTGGGAGTGGGTCAGTTCGCTTCCTGAGAAGGTGCCGATGACTGTGCTCAAACTCGCACCCGGGATCGACCAATCCTTGCTGCCGCCCGGATCCGAGCTCGAGCTCGTGTCCGTGGACGGGGAGGTGGTCGAGGCAGCCGCGTGGTGTGGGCCGCTGGCGATGTCCCCACGGCGGGCGACAGTCATCCGCTCCTCGCAGGCACATGAGCTCACCGGGACCGGCGTCGTCCAAGCGCCCGCGGACAACCCCCGCTCCTATCTGTTCGACCCGGACGGAGCCGTCGTCCGCTCACATTTGGTGGCCGAATTCGCTGCCACGGTTGAAGGTGTGCTCGGGGACCCGACCATCGCCTATATCTGGTCCGACCGTCCCACCCGGACACCTTTTGGGCGCTGCTTCGAGGTTGACGAGGTACTCCCCTTCTCGCTCAAACGACTTCGGGCCGCTCTGCGCACCCGTGAAGTGGGCCGGCTCGAGATCCTCAAACGCGGCTCGGCTCTGGATGTCAACACGTTGCGTAAAGAGCTGCGGCTCTCCGGTACTCGCGAAATGTCGCTGATTTTGACCCGGGTAAAGGGTGCTCCCGTCGCGGTGATCGCCCGCTCCATAGAATCGGCGGATGGCTAGTCAGGGCACACCGGCGACGGCTTTGCTCGCCAAACAGAAGGTGGCGCACACGTTGCACACTTACGCCGTGGATGCGGACACGCCTAACTACGGCGCAGTGGTGGCTTCCGCGCTTGGTGCCGACCCGGCCCAGGTGTTCAAGACCCTGGTGACCGAAGTGGACGGCGGCCTCACCGTGGCGATCGTCCCGGTGACCGGCGACATCGACCTCAAAGCGCTCGCCTCTGCCATCGGCGGGAAACGCGCCGCATTGGCAGACCGCGATCTGGCCGAGCGAACCACCGGCTACGTGCGCGGCGGGATCAGCCCGCTGGGTCAACGCAAGCGCCTGCCCACCGTGTTGGATCAGTCGGCTTTGGACAGCCCGCTGATCTACGTCTCCGCGGGTAAGCGAGGGTTGCAGGTTCAGCTCGCGCCGGCTGACTTGGTAAGGCTGACCGGCGCCACGGTGGCGCCCATCTCGCGGGCGTGAAGGGGCTGTCCCCCGTGGGAACAGCCCCTTTGGGGAAGGCTTCAGAAGTGATAGTGATCGTCGAAGTAGGCCTCGATCGGGTAGCTCGGCCGATAGCTGAGCTGGTGTGCCGCTCGAGCCCAGATCCGCACGCAGGTCCCGTTCCGGAATCCGGTGCCGAGGGCGCCGCCGAAGTCGCTGTTCTTGCCGATGTACTTGGCTTGCCCGCCAACGCTGCTGGCACCGTCCTGAGTGGATGTGTACCCGCACTTGACCCACCGGATGTAGATCGCTTCCGGGGTACGGTCGAATCGGATGTAGAGGTTCTCCCCGGCCCGGGTGGCGTAGAGGTTCGGGGTGATCCACTCATAGACGGCCGGATTGGGGCTCACGGTGGCGATTCGGTTCACGTATGTCCCCGCCACGGCCGGCGTCGCGATCACGAGCGCCATTCCCAATGCCGCCAGGGTGGTACCAGTCCCCGCCCGCACCAGACGTTTGATGTTCATCTCTTCCCTCCTAAGGGGTGTTGTTGGCGAGCGCGATCAGTCGCGTCCGCGTGCCGTTGAAGTTGTCCCGGTCGACGTTCCCGGCGATCCCGGCCACCCGGCCGGTACTCGTGTACTGCCAGAAGGTGTGGAAGGTCCAACCGGCCGGAAGCGCGCCGGGCGTGCTGCTCCACCGGGCGATCCACAGTGGATGCTTGCTGGCGAAACCGTTGTAGTTGCCGGTGCAGCTCACCCACCAGCTGGTAGTGGTGTAAATGACGGCGTAGCGGCCGGTCCGCGCCCGGTAGGTGTTGAGGAAGTCGGCGATCCAGCTCCTCATCTGGGCCTGGGACAGGCCGTAGCAGCCCGCCTCGAGATCAACCGCCGCCGGCAGGGTGCGGCTGTCCGCCGACCACGCTCCGCCATTGCTGGCCAGGTAGTTGGCCTGGGCGGCGCCACTGGAAACGTTGGGACGGGCGAAGTGATAGGCACCTCGGATGACCCCGGCGTGGTAGGCCGCCACGTAGTTGGTGTTGAACTTGGGGTCCTTGTAGGTGGTGCCCTCGGTCGCCTTGATGTAGGCGAACTGGACGCCGGCCGAGCGGACGCTGGTCCAGTTGATGCTGCCCTGCCAGTGCGAGACGTCGACGCCCGGTGTGCTCGCCGCGCTGGCGGGCGAGGCCGCGAAGCCGACGGCGGCGACGGTCATCGCCAGAGCCGCGACGGCCCGCAGGCCAACGCGGCGTAGAACTGCTGGTGATCTCACTCGATCCTCCCATTGGATTAGTTCAATCTCGTTGTGGGAGCATCGACCGACACCTTCATCGAAACCGCATCACTTCGTTCATTGATCTGCCATTCACTTGGGGGGCGAGTGGAGTTACGGATCCTGGGACCGCTGCAGGTCCACACCGAAGACGGGCAACTGCACCTGGTCGGGCAGCGGCAGGTAAAGATGCTGGCAGTCCTGTTGCTCGCACCGAATCAGGTGGTGGCCATGGATCGCCTGATCGACGCGGTGTGGGACGACAACCCACCGGCCACCGCCAAACGGCAGCTTCAGAACAGTCTCTCCGCACTGCGGCAACAGTTTGCCGATCCTCCAAAGTGGAGCGTGGTGAGCGACGGCCCTGGCTACCGGCTGCGGGTTCCCACTGACGAGCTGGATGTGCTGGTCTTTCAGGAGACGGTCGGCCAAGCGCAGCCGCATACCGAAAGCGATCCCGCCGAAGCCGTGCGGCTGCTGCGATCCGCCCTCTCGCTTTGGCGTGGCCCGGCGCTGGACGGCCTTACCGGACAGGCGATCGAGGCCGGCGCCGCCCGGCTGAACGAAGCCCGGCTGGCCGTGCTCGAGCAGTGTCTCAGCTTGGAGCTGCTGCTGGGCCGAAGCACAGAGGTGATCGGCGAGTTGGTGGAGCTGGTCGGTTCCCAACGGCTGCGGGAACCGCTCGTCGGTTTGCTGATGCAGGCTCTGCACGCCTCGGGGCGGCAGGCGGAGGCACTCGACGCCTATCACCGCCTGCGCACCGACCTGGCCGAGGAGCTGGGCATCGACCCTTCCCCGCGGCTGCAACGATTGCATACCGCGATCCTGCGCAACGAGATCGGCGAGCTGGATCCGTTGCGGGAGAAGGACTCTCGAGCCGCGCCCCGTCAGCTGCCCGCCGCTGTCCAGCACTTTGTCGGCCGGAATCCGGAGCTGAAGGAACTGACGCGGCTGCTGGATGACTCCGGCGAAGTCTGCGGGACCGTGGTGATCTCGGCCATCGCCGGTACCGGTGGGATCGGCAAGACCACCATGGCGTTGCACTGGGCCCACCAGGTCGCACCGCGCTTCCCGGACGGTCAGCTCTACGTGAATCTGCGCGGCTTCGACCCCACCGGATCACCGATGAGTGTGGCCGAGGCGATCCGTGGGTTCCTGGATGCCTTCAACGTTCCGGTGGCCCAGCTGCCTGCCAGTCTCGATGCGCAGGCCGCCCTCTACCGGAGTCTGCTGGCCGATCGCCGGGTGCTGATCGTCCTCGACAACGCTCGCGACGCCGACCACGTCCGGCCCCTCCTGCCCGGCAGCGCCAACTGTCTGGTGGTGGTGACAAGCCGCAGTCAGCTCACCGGACTCGTGGTGACGGAAGGCGCCCGGCCATTGACCCTGGGCCTGCTTACCGTTGCCGAGGCGCATGAGATGCTCGCCCGGCACCTCGGCCCGGAACGCCTGGCCGGTCAGCTGGCCGCCGCCGAGGAACTCATCGCCCACTGCGCGCGACTTCCGCTTGCGCTTGCCATCGTGGCCGCCCGGGCCGCGGAGCAGCCGACCTTTCCGTTGGCGACTTTCGTGGCGGAGGTGGCCAATGCGCGGAGCCGTCTCGACGCGCTCGACACCGGCGACCACACCACGCAGATCCGCGCAGTGTTCTCCTGGTCCTACGACCAGCTCAGCCTGTCGGCCGCGAAGCTTTTCCGGCTGCTCGGCCTGCACCCCGGGCCGGATATCTCGCTTCCCGCTGCGACCAGCCTCTTGGGTATCCGGATAGGACAGACGCGGTTGCTGCTCACCGAATTGGCGCGGGCCCACCTGGTCAGCGAGCACGTTCCGGGCCGGTACACCTTCCACGATCTGCTTCGCGCCTACGCGACCGAACAGGCCTACGCCCACGATTCCGAGGAGGAACAGCGGGAAGCGGTACACCGAATGCACGACCACTATCTCCACACAGCGACACGGGCCACCATTCAGCTGGAGGCTCGGCGGGCTCTCATCAAACTTGACGAGGTCCGCTCCGACGTCACCCTTGAGGAAATCACGGGCCGCATTGAGGCGACGGCCTGGCTTACCGCGGAGCGTCCGGTCTTGGTTGGCGTCGTCGACGATGCCGTCGCGACTGGCTTTCACAGCCACGCATGGCAATTGGCTTGGACACTCGCGGTGTACTTCCACCGGCAGGGGCACTGGCTCGATTGGGCGAGAACGCATCGAGCGGCCCTCGACGCCGCACGGGAAATGGCAGATCGCTCTGCCGAGGCCTATGCCCACCGGGGTGTTGCGCGCGCCAATCTCCGCCTGGATCACCGTGACGAGGCGAGGGCGCACCTTCAGCACGCGCTCTCCATCACCGAGGAAGTTGGTGATCACGCCGGCCAGGCGCACACGCACCTCGACCTTGCCTGGTTAGCCGAGCTGCGGCTGGAATATTCCGAGGCCCTGCACCACGCCGAGCGTGCACTGGAGTTGCATGTGCAGGCGGGGCATCGCACCGGCCAAGCCAACGCACTCAACGGAGTCGGCTGGTACCACGCCCTGCTCGGCCGCTATGAGGAGGCTATCGACTATTGCCAGCAGGCCCTCACCCTGAATCGCGAGCTCAAAGCACGGGAGGCGGAGGCAGCGGCCCTGGACAGTCTCGGATTCGCCCATCAGATGGCCGGGCGGCTCCCAGCGGCTATCGCTCGCTATCAGGAATCCCTATCGGTGCGCCACGAGATCGGTGACCGGTACCGGCTGGCAGGAACGCTCAACCGGTTCGGTGACACTCTTGTCGCGGCAGGCGATCCAGGAACCGCGCGCGCCGTGTGGCTCGAGGCCATCGAGATCTTCGAGCAGCTCGGCCATTCCAGCGCGGGCGAAGTCCGGGCGAAACTCGCATCGCTCGATCGGCGGACGGCTAGTAGAAGCTGAGCAGAACAGATAGCCTTTTGACCATGTCCGAAATATCTAGGCGTGCTGTGCTTCAGGGTGTTGGCGCGGTCGGACTCGGAGCCGCTTTGGCGGGCTGCGCGTCCGAAGAGGATGCCGGTCCGGGCGGCCCTACCGCCGCCGCCGGCGCCCCGGCCGAAACCTTTACCCCACCCACCCGCAAGATCTCGGGTGAGTTGAAAATCCTGTTGTGGAGCCATTTTGTGCCTAGCCATGACACGTGGTTCGACAAGTTCGCGGCTGACTGGGCGAGCAAGACCGGCGTCAAGGTCACCGTCGATCATATAGATCAAGCCCAAATCCCGACCCGCATCGCGGCGGAGATCTCGGCCGGTCAGGGACACGACCTGATCCAGTTCATCGCCACACTTTCCCACCTTGAGGAGGGCGTGCTCGACCTCAAGGACGTCACCGACGAAGCGGCCAAGCGCTGGGGCACACAGCTCGAGCTGTGCCGCAAATCCAGCTCCAACCCGAAGACGGGCAAGTTCTACGCCTACTCGCCGGGCTGGGTGCCCGACCCGGGCAACTTCCGCAAGTCACTATGGGAGCCCGCGGGCTTCCCGAACGGGCCGACCACCTGGGACGAACTGCTCACCGGCGGCACCGAGATCATGAAGTCGAAAAACGTCCAGATGGGCCTGGGCATGTCCCAGGAGATCGACTCCAACATGGTGCTCAGGGCACTGATGTGGTCCTTCGGCGCCGGCATCCAGGATGCCGGGGAGAAGGTCGTCATCAACTCGGATCAGACCGTGGCCGCCGTGGAATACATGGCCAAGCTGTTCAAGCAGACCATGACCAACGAGGTGTTCTCGTGGAACGCTGCGAGCAACAACCAGGGTCTGGTCGCGGGGAAGCTGTCGTACGTGGTGAACTCGATCTCGGCCTACCGCACTGCCCAGGGCACGAGCCCGCAGGTGGCCGACGACGTCCACTTCGTGCCCGCTCTTCGCGGGCCGTCGGGCGCCCTGGCCGCGCAACACGTCATGTACAACTGGATCGTTCCCAAGCACGCGACAAACGCTGACGCGGCAAAGGAATTCCTGTTGCACTACACGGCCAACTACGCCGCGGCGACCTATGCCTCCAAGCTCTACGACTTCTGCGCGTGGGACAAGCTGACCCCGCAACTCAACGGCTGGCTGGCCAACGATCCGTTCGGCTCCAAGCCGGCCGACAAGCTGAAGTTGTTGAGCGACAGCACCAAGTGGAGCACCAACATCGGGCATCCCGGCCCGGCCAGCCCGGCCGAGGGCGAGGTGTTCAGCACCTTCATCATTCCCAACATGTTCGCCAAGGCGGCTCGCGGTGAGATGACCGCCAAGCAGGCGGTCCTCGAAGCCGAGGGCCAGATCACTCCGATCTTCGCCAAGTGGCGGGCTAAGGGCCTGGTGGGTGGCTGATGGCGATCGTCGAGGTCGCCCGGCTCATCAAGGATTACGATTCAGGCAAGGTCCGCGCCATCGATGGTGTGGACCTTGCCACCAAGGAAGGCGAGTACCTGGTCCTGCTCGGCCCATCCGGCTGCGGCAAAACGACGCTGCTGCGCACGATCGCCGGGTTGGAGCAGCCCACCGAGGGCGATGTGCTGATCGACGGTCGGGTCGTGACGGATCTGCCACCGCGCGCTCGCAAAATTGCCATGGTCTTCCAGAGCTATGCGCTCTATCCACACAAGACAGTCCGTGGCAATATCGTCTTTCCGTTGCGGGCGGCCAAGCTGCCCCCGATCGAGCGGCTTCGCAAAGCGAGCTGGGCCGCGGAACTGTTGGGCATCAACCACTTGCTGGATCGCAAACCTCGCCAGCTCTCCGGTGGTGAGCGGCAGCGGGTCGCGCTCGCCCGGGCGCTTGTGCGTGACCCACAGGTGTTCCTGCTCGATGAGCCACTGTCCAATCTGGATGCCAAGTTGCGAGCATCGGCGCGTGATGAGCTCAAGCGCTTTCAGCAGGAGGTCGCGACCACCACGATCTACGTGACGCATGACCAGGTGGAGGCGATGGGCCTGGGCGACCGCATTGCGGTGCTGAATAAGGGAAAAGTGCGGCAGCTCGGGCCGCCGACCGAGGTCTATGACGACCCGGCCGACATCTTCGTCGCCACCTTCATCGGCTCCCCGCCGATGAACCTGGTGCCCCGCGAAGACGAGCTGGTCGGTTTCCGTCCCGAGCACCTGCTGCCGATCTCGGTGGCTGGGCCGGACGTGATGCGGATCAAGCTGGCTGTCGACCGGATGGAATACCTCTCCGGCGACCGGCACATCTACGGCACAGCATTGGGCGTCGGTCAGCCGACCCGGGTCATCGCCCGGCTCCCCGCGACCGTTACCGAGAAGGTCCACAGTGGAGAGACCTACGACTTCGCGGTGAGCCAAGACCGGCTGCGCTACTTCGACGCCGGCACCGGATTGCGGATCCAGAGATGAAGCAGCAACATGCTCGGCAGAGCCGACGTAAGATAGCCGACCGTGACGGCGCGCTGGCATGGATCTTCCTCATGCCCAGCATCGTCTACATCCTCGCACTGGTCGGGGTGCCCTTCGTCTTGGCGGTAGGGCTGGCGGTCTCCGATGTCACCGCGGGAGACCCCAGCTTCAATTACGTTGGCACGCTTAACTTCGAGCGTGTCTTCGACGATCCGGTGTTCTGGCGCTCGCTGCGCAACACCTTCCTGTTCACCGGCGTCTCGATGCTCCTGATCGTCGTGCTCGGCAAGGTGGTGGCCAACATCCTGGTCGCCGACTTCAAGGGCAAGTGGTTCGTGCGGTTCCTGGTGTTGTTGCCCTGGACCACTCCGGCCACGCTCGGCGCGATCTCCTGGCTCTGGCTGCTCGACTCGATCTTCTCCCCGATCGACTGGATGCTGCGCCAGCTCGGGCTGCTCGGCTCACCCGGCGCGCTTTTCGGCCGCGGCTCCAACATGTACTGGCTCGGCGAGCCAGGTTTGGCAATGGCGAGTGTGATCGCGGTACACGTATGGCGGTTAACGCCTTTGGCGGCCGTCATCATGATGGCCGGGCTGGTTTCCATCCCGCGCGACATGGACGAGGCCGCTCGCATGGACGGTGCCGGGTTTTGGCGGCGCATGTTCGAAGTGACGATCCCGTTGACGATGCCCGTTATCGCGGTGGCGGCGCTGTTCGGGGCCATCTTCACCTTCACCGACATGGCCGTGGTCGACGTGCTCACCAACGGCGGCCCCAACAACGCCACTCAGGTGCTCACCAGCTGGGCCTTCTTCCGTGGCATCGACGGCGGTGACGTGGGCCAGGGCGCGGCCGTGGCGCTCTTCCTCTTCCCGCTGCTGCTGGCAGCCGCGATCGCCATCCTGCGGGCGGTCAAACGATTGGAGGTGCGCTGATGCGACGTCTGCCCCTGTATCTCGCGGCAATCATGGTCGCCTTCTGTAGCGCCGCGCCATTTCTATGGAGTCTGATCACTGCTTTCAAGCAGAACCGGGATCTCTACAACCCGGCCAACAATCCGTTCCTTTACAACCGGCCGCCGACACCGGACCACGTGACCTATCTCTTTGAGCGGGCAGCCTTCGGCACCTTCGCCTGGAACACGCTTTGGGTCGGTGTGCTCGTCGTCCTCATCACCCTCGCGTTGGGACTACCCGCGGCCTATGCGTTGGCACGGTTGGACCGGCCGTGGGCGGGCTGGTTCGGCATCGCGATTTTCCTCGTGTACCTGGTACCCCCCAGCCTGCTTTTCCTTTCCCTGTCCCGGATCGTCGTCGGGGTCGGATTGCAGGACTCCACCTGGTCCTTAGTGCTGATCTATCCGACCATCACCATCCCGGTGTCGATCTGGCTGCTGATCGGCTTCCTCAA
>DPJL01000098.1:0-10452 GCA_003543035.1 Micromonosporaceae bacterium
CCTCCCAGAAGGCAGTGGTGCCGCCGTTACCGATGATCACCTCGTACCCCTCCGGCAGGCCGAAGAACGTGGAGATGCCGGAGCGAAGCCGGGCGACCTGATCCTTGACCGTCTTCTGCCGGTGGGACGTGCCGAGGAACGATTGAGCAACGTCGCCTAATGCCTCCACGGCGGACGGGCGGACCTTCGACGGCCCGCAGCAGAATCGGCCGTCAGCGGGCAGGAGCTCGGCTGGAATGCGCATGGCGGCCATCCTGCCAGAACAGGCATGGCCGCCATGCGATGCAGCTCATTGGTTGGACCGTGACGGTCCTCACGGTTGCGTAACTCCCTCTCACGGAGGCTGCGAGTGCGCGTTGCTTTGCACGCGCCAGGATTATTGACCGTGAGGTATGGAATCCCAACCCTCGACCGCGGAAGGCTTGCGCGTTTCCGGGCCGACGTAGCGGGCTGCCGGGCGGACGAGTCGCTCGAGCTTCTTCTGCTCGAGGATGTGCGCCGACCAGCCGGCCACCCGGGCACAGGTGAACATCGACGTGAACATGTGGGCGGGCACTTCGGCGAAGTCGAGCACCACGGCAGACCAGAACTCGACGTTGGTCTCAAGCACCCTGTCCGGGCGGCGCTCCCGAAGCTCCTTGAGAGCCGCCTTCTCCAGTGCCTCGGCGACCTCGAAACGGGCGGCACCGAGCTCCTTGGCCGTACGGCGCAGCACTCGCGCCCGCGGGTCCTCGGCCCGGTAGATCCGGTGGCCAAAGCCCATCAGGCGCTCGCCCCGGTCGAGGACACCCTTGACGTAGCCCTCGGCGTCGCCAGAGCGCTCCACGCCCTCGATCATGTGCAGCACCCGCGACGGGGCACCACCGTGCAGCGGGCCGGACAGCGCCCCGATGCCGGAGGAAATGCAGGCTGCCGCGTCGGCGCCGGTAGAAGCGGCGATCCGGGCGGTGAAGGTCGAAGCATTGAGACCGTGCTCGGCGGCGGAGATGAAGTAGGCGTCCACCGCCTTGACGTGACGCGGATCGGGCTCGCCACGCCAGCGCTTCATAAAGCGCTCGACGATCGTGGCCGCCTTGTCGATCTCCTTCTGCGGCACGGCCGGCAGGCCAAGCCCGCGAGCGGACTGGGCGACGAAGGAGAGCGCGGTCACCGAAACGCGGGCGAGGTCTTCCCGAGCCTGCTCATCGGAGATGTCCAGCAGCTGGCCGAGGCCCCAGTAGGGGGCGAGCATGGCCACGGCGGACTGCACATCCACCCGGATGTCTCCAGAGTGGACCGGTACCGGAAACGGCTCGGCGGGCGGCAGCCCAGGACCGAACTTGCCGTCGACCAGCAGCGCCCAGACGTTGCCAAAGGACACCTGACCGATCAGGTCTTCGATGTCGACACCCCTGTACCGCAGCGCGCCGCCTTCCTTGTCGGGCTCGGCGATCTCGGTCTCGAAGGCGACCACGCCCTCCAAGCCGGGCTTGAAGTCGGACATCTTTTACTCCTGAGTGTTCAGCAGGGTTTATTAGCTTCGGATTACGAAGAGTTTCGTGCACATCTTGCCCCGTTGATATCTCGCTTGGCGACCCATCCCCGATGTGCTACACCCGACATTCTGCGCTTGTGACCTTAGCGCGAGGATGATGACGTGATGATGAGCACACCTGCTGAGCTGGCTCGGATGCGGCAGGAGTATCGGTACCCGCCGCTGCTTGAGCAAGATCTCGCGGCAGAGTGGCACACCCAGTTTGGACAGTGGCTGGCCGAGGCGCTCGATTTCGGCATGCCCGAGCCGAACGCGATGATCCTGGCGACCGCGACGCCCGATGCGCGGCCAAGCGCGCGAACGGTGCTGCTTAAGGGTGTTGACCAGCGAGGATTCACGTTCTTCACGAACTATGACTCCCGCAAGGGTCAGGAGGCGATCGCCAATCCGGTGGCGAGCCTGGTGTTCCCGTGGTTTGCCATGCACCGGCAGGTGGTGGTCTGCGGCGCGCTGGAGAAGGTCGACCGGGCCGAAACCGAGGCCTATTTCCGGCTTCGGCCCAAGGGTGCGCAGCTCGGAGCGTGGGCGAGCACGCAGTCGGAGGTGCTGCCGAGTCGAGCCGTTCTCGATCACGCTTACGCCGAGGTGGCGGCAGAGTTCCCCGACGACGTGCCGGCTCCAAAGAATTGGGGCGGCTTCCGGGTGCTGCCGGAAACGGTGGAATTCTGGCAAGGCCAGCCGAGTCGGCTGCATGACCGGCTTCGATACCGCAAGGTCGAGAGCGGTTGGACCATCGAGCGCCTCGCGCCCTAAGCGTTTTCCGATAATGTCCCTGTGCGTGGCAGCTAGTGGCGCGCAGTGGACGATCGGGCGGGGAGATCAGGCCGCCGTCGTGGTCGAAGTCGGGGGCGGTCTCCGGGAGTACCGGGTAGCAGCCGACGAGATCCTGGACGGTTACGCCGAGGGCGAGATCGCGCCGGGCGCCGCGGGTCAGGTGCTCGCGCCCTGGCCGAACAGGTTGCGCGACGGCGCATTCCGCTTCGAG
This sequence comes from Micromonosporaceae bacterium, assembly GCA_003543035.1. Classification (GTDB taxonomy): domain Bacteria; phylum Actinomycetota; class Actinomycetes; order Mycobacteriales; family Micromonosporaceae; genus Rhizocola. The sequence goes on from DPJL01000098.1 coordinate 2,520, forward strand.
GGCGAGCAGCATCAGCTGCCGCTCAGCGAGCCGTCATTGCACAACGCCTTACACGGTCTGGTGCGCTGGGCGCCTTGGCGAGCCGTGGCCCATACGGCCGACTCCGTCACCATGGAGTACATCCTGCACCCGCAGCCGGGCTATCCGTGGCGATTGTTGTTGCGCAGCAAGTACACCGTGGAGCCCGACGGTCTTCGGGTAGTCCACTCGGCGCAGAATCTCAGCGATCGTAAGGCCCCCTTCGGCCTGGGCACCCATCCGTACGTGCGGATCCCCGGCGTCCCCCTCGCCGACCTCGAGCTGTGTATCAAGGCTCGGACCAGGCTGCTCGTCGACGGAAGGCTGTTGCCGATCGGTGCGGCGCGGGTTGCCGGTGGGGAGTTCGACTACTCCACGCCTCGCCGGATCGGCGCGGCCAATCTCAATGTCGCGTTCGGTGGTGTCTGGCGCGACCCCGAGGGCAGGTCCGAGGCCATCATCAGCGGTCCGGACGGGCGCTCGGTAAAGGTCTGGGCGGACAGCTCTTTCGGCTGGTGGCAGCTCTACACCGGGGATGCGCTGGCCGGAGAGCGCCGACGACGCTCGATCGCCCTCGAGCCGATGACGTGCCCGCCGGATGCCTTGCGCTCCGGCCGCGACCTGATCACCATCTCGCCCGGCGACACCTGGACCGGCCAATGGGGCATCACCGCCGCCGCCGGCCTCGACTCAGACCGTCTCCTGGAACAGTTGGGCTAGCCGCTAGATCATCGCCATTTCCCCGAAGTGGTCCCGTCCCGCGAAAAGGATCGCGCCATTTCCCCGAAATGGCGATGATCATCCGATAGGAGGCCCAGCTTGGAATTCGCCGAGGTGGTGCGCAGGCGCAAAATGGTGCGCAACTACGACCCCGATCGCCCAGTCCCGCCCGAGGTGGTGGAGCGGATCCTGCGGCACGCCACCCACGCCCCTTCGGCCGGCTTCTCGCAGGGCTGGGCGTTCCTGGTGCTTCAAACGGCGGAGGAACGGGAGAGGTTCTGGGCCTCGACCACCCCACCGGAGCCCACGCTGGGTAACTGGCTGGCCAATATGCGTACCGCGCCGTTGATCATCGTGGCGCTCTCCAACAAGTCGGCCTATGTCGATCGCTACGCCGAGCCGGACAAGGGTTGGACCGACAAGGACGAGTCGCGCTGGCCGGTTCCCTACTGGGACATCGACACCGGCATGGCTTCGTTGCTCATGCTGTTGACGGCCGTCGATGAGGGTTTGGGTGCCTGCTTCTTCGGCGTGATGCCGGCCCGGATCGAGTCTTTCAAGACCGCTTTCGGTGTACCGGATCAGTTCACCCCGATCGGCGCGGTGAGCGTGGGTTACCGCAGGAAGGACAGTTTGCGAAGCTCCGCCAAGCGCGGGCGGCGGCCCCTGGATGAGGTCGTGCACTACGGAGAGTGGAGCGGGCGGGCTAGTCTGTCCTGAGGCCGAAGTTGGGGGGAGACGTGATTTTCAAGGCAGTGCGGGATGGGCGTCCCTATCCTGAGCACGGCTACACCCTCAAACAATGGGCGGACATTCCGCCCAGAGCGGTGCATCTCAACCAGCTCGTCACGACAAAGCTCGAATTGGGCCTGGACCGCGTCCTGGCCAACGACTCCACGTTCTACGGTGATCTCTTCCCGCACGTGGTCGAGTGGGAAGGCGAGCTGTATCTCGAGGACGGTCTGCACCGCGCCTTGCGCGCGGCTTTGCAACAACGCCACCAGATCCACGTGCGGGTGCTAGTGCTCAGCTGAAGGCTGAGATCCCGGTCAGCTTCTGGCCCAGTACCAGCTGATGAATCTCTGAAGTCCCTTCGTAGGTCAGCACGCTCTCCAGGTTGTTCGCGTGCCGGAGCACCGGATATTCCCCCGAAATGCCGTTTGCACCAAGGATTGTGCGGCACTCACGGGCAATTTTGATGGCTTCGCGGACATTGTTCAGCTTGCCCGCGCTGACCATTTCCGGGGTCAGTTTCCCCTGGTCGGCGCTGCGCCCGAGGTGAAGGGCGAGCAGGAAGCCCTTCTGCACCTCGAGTGCCATGTCGGCGAGTTTGGCCTGTGTCAGCTGGAATCCGGCGATTGGCCGGCCGAATTGCACGCGCGTGCGGGCATAGTCGATCGCGGTTTCGAGGCAGTCGCGTGCCGCCCCAAGTGAACCCCACACGATCCCGTATCGGGCTTCGGTCAAGCAGCTCAAGGGGCCCTTGAGACCGGTGACGCCGGGCAATGCACTCTCAAAAGGCAGCCGGACTTCGTCGAGCACGATCTCCCCGGTGGAGCTCGCGCGCAGCGACATCTTGTGCTTGATCTCGCGGGTGGTGACACCGGGTGTCGTCATTGGAACGACGAAGCCACGGATACCCTCTTCAGCGCGCGCCCAGATGACTGCGACATCGGCGATCGGCGCATTGGTGATCCACATCTTGCCGCCGTGCAGGATCCAGTCGTCGCCGTCGCGACGGGCCCGGGTGGACATCGACGCGGGATCGGAGCCGTGATCGGGTTCGGTCAGGCCGAAGCACCCGATCAACTGGCCGGCCGCCATCCCGGGCAGCCATTGCTGCTTCTGCTCCTCGGATCCGAAGCGCCAGATGGCGAACATGGCCAGTGAGCCCTGCACACTGACCAGCGACCGCACACCGGAGTCGGCCGCCTCCAACTCCATGCAGGCCAGGCCATAGGCAACCGCGGACGACCCGGCGCAGCCGTAACCGGTCAGATGCATACCGAGAAGTCCGAGTTTCCCGAATTCGTTTGCCAGCTCGCGGACCGGGGCAACGCCCTGTTCGTACCAGTGACTGACTTCACTGCGTACCCGCTGGTCCACAAGCTTGCGGACGACGCCCTGAATCTGGCGTTCCTCTTCGGACAGCAGGTCGTCAAGCTGGAGTAACTCGAGCGATGAAACAGCGCTATTCACAGGGTGCAGGTTAGCCGTACCGTGTTGTGGATGTCTTTCAGGAGGACGAGATGACCGAGCAGACCAAGAAGATCGAGACGAGTAACGAGCCGACGCAGCGCATCGAGCGCTCGCGTTTCGGCCGCCGGGTCTTCTGGACGCTTCTGATCATCGCCCTCATCGGGGCGATGGTGATCGGGCTCAATGCGGCCCGGCTGCTGCCCGATTTCCTCAAGAATCCGTTCGCCGAGCAGACAACCGATCGCTCGCAACCGCCGATCCTGCTCTCCATCAAGGATCTGGCCCGGTTCGTGGCGGCCGAGGGCAACTTCGAGGTGGTCATCGATCTAAAGAAGGACCGCAAGTACGTCCCGGATTGGCTGCTCAACGAGCGGACGCTCTTCGTGGCCGCGGGCACGGTCGAGGCCTATGTCGACTTCAGCACTCTCACGCAGGAAAAGATCAAGGATTCGCCGGACCACAAGACGGTGGCGATCGAGCTGCCCAAGCCCCAGCTGGCCTCGCCCAAACTGAATCTTGAACGCAGCTATGTCTTCGCCGAGGAGCAGGGGCTCTTCAACAAGATCGGTGAGTTCTTCGGCAGTGACTCCAACCGCCAGCGGGAAACTCTCCTGGTAGCCGAGCAGCGGATAGCTTCCGCGGCCGCGGCGAGCGTGCTCGTCGAACGGGCTCAGGAGAACACCCGCAAGACGCTTGAGAGCATCCTGCGCTCCCTCGGCTATACCAGCGTCACTGTGACGTTCAGTTAGTGTTGACCCGGTGATCAGCGTTTTCGACCTCTTCAAGATCGGTATTGGGCCGTCGAGCTCACACACCGTGGGGCCGATGCGAGCCGCGAACGTCTTCACCTCCGGCCTGAAGGCGGACGGCAGGCTGGCTGACACGGCGCTCATCCGCGCTGAGCTCTTCGGCTCGCTCGGCGCCACCGGCCACGGGCACGGCAGCGAAAAGGCCGTGTTGCTTGGCCTGGCGGGCGAGGAGCCGGAAACGGTCGACATCTCGACCGTCGAGCAACGCGTCGCCCAGATCAAAGCCGAGCAGAATGTCGAGCTCATCCTGCACAAGCGGCGCAGCCTGCCCTTCCATCCCAACGGTATGACCTTTACCGCCTTCGATGCGTCGGGTGTCACGATCCGGGAGCGCACCTACTATTCGGTCGGCGGCGGCTTCGTCGTCGACGAGGCCACCGGTCAGCTCAAGACGGATGACACCCCGGTGCGCTATCCCTTCAGTACGGGTGCTCAGCTGCTCGCGCATGGGATGGACATCAGCGAGCTGATGATGGCCAACGAGATCGCTTGGCGCCCTTCATCTGAGGTCCGCTCCGGTCTGCTCCACATCTGGGACGTCATGCAGGAGTGCGTGCGCAAGGGTCTGGACACGGACGGCACCCTCCCCGGTGGGCTCAAGGTGCAGCGGCGGGCCGCCGCGATGAAGAAGCAGCTCGAGTCGGAGCACTTCGCCACCGATCCGTTGCGCGTCATGGACTGGGTGACCCTCTTCGCGCTCGCGGTGAACGAGGAGAACGCGGCCGGCGGCCGGGTCGTGACCGCCCCGACCAACGGTGCCGCCGGGATCATCCCGGCCGTGCTGCACTACTACACCCGGTTCGTGCCAGGCGCTTCGCCCGATGGGGTGGTGCGATTCCTGTTGACCGCCGGGGCGATCGGCGTGCTCTACAAGGAGAATGCCTCGATCTCCGGCGCCGAGGTCGGCTGCCAGGGCGAGGTGGGCTCGGCTTGTTCGATGGCGGCAGCCGGTCTGGCCGAGGTACTCGGTGGGACTCCGGCACAGGTCGAGAATGCGGCCGAGATCGCGATGGAGCACAACCTCGGGCTCACCTGCGATCCCGTCGGCGGTCTGGTGCAGATCCCATGTATCGAGCGCAATGCGGTGGCGAGCATCAAGGCGATCACCGCGGCGCGCATGGCCCTACGCGGCGACGGCAGCCACTTCGTCTCCCTCGACAAGGTCATCAAGACCATGCGGGAGACCGGCGCCGACATGAAGGTCAAGTACAAAGAGACATCTCGTGGCGGATTGGCTGTCAACGTAATCGAGTGTTAGTAGGGTGACCCTATGGGTCACAGCGTCGCTACGGTGTGGAGTCATCGCAGCGTGCTGTGGGTTTTGGCCTACCGCGATCTGACCCTGAAGTACCAGCAGTCCATTCTCGGCTATCTATGGTCGCTGATCGAGCCGCTGACCATGGCGGTGATCTACTGGTTCATCTTCGGGCTGCTCTTCAACACCACCCTGGTCGACGGCGGCTCCTACCCGATGTTCATCATCTCGGGCATCTTCGCGTGGGCCTGGTTCAACAGCGCCATCAACGAATCCACCGGCGCGCTCACCTCACAATCGCGGCTCGTCACGACGATCAATCTGCCGCGCGAGGTCTTCCCGGTCGGCAAGGTGCTCGGCCGCTTCGCCGAGTTCGTCGCCGGCATGCCGATTCTGGCCGGCGCCGCTTACCTGTTCAAGGCCCAGATCACGTGGCGTACCTTTGTCGCGCTGCCGCTCGCGGTGCTGCTGCAATTTGTGCTGCTAATAGGGATCTCGCTGTTGCTCTCGGCAGTGACCGTGATGCTGCGCGATGTCGAGCGTTTCGTGCGGCTGGTGGTGCGAGTGCTGTTCTATGCCTCGCCGATCATCTATCCGCTGAGCAAGGTCTACGAATCCACCGGTCTTCCCGAGTGGGCCAAACGCATTTACCTCTCCGATCCCATGGTCGGCATCTTCCAGCTCTACCACGCCGCCTGGTTTCCGGGGGAGTGGCCGTCCAATGAGCTGCTGGCCACCACCGTCGTCGGCACCCTTGCCGTGTTGCTGCTGGGCATCTGGGTGTTTCGCCGGCTCGAGCCCTCCGTCCTGAAGGAGCTCTAGTGATCAACGTACGCGAGCTCGGGATTCGCTTCCACCAGGGACAGCGGCGCAATCTGCGCGTGCGAGAGCTGCTTTTCCACGGTGCCAAGAGGTCGCCGCATCGGGGCACCTTCTGGCCGTTGCGGCACCTCGACTTTGACATCGCGGCCGGGGAAGCCGTTGGGGTGGTGGGCCGAAACGGTACCGGCAAAAGCACGCTCTTAAAACTCATCGCCGGGGTGCTCATTCCCGACGAGGGAATCGTCCGTCTAAAGGGGAGGGTCGCTCCACTGCTCGAGCTCTCGGCCGGATTCGCCAGTGACCTGACCGGGCGGGAGAATGTCCATCTAGTTGGTGCGCTGCATGGCATCTCAGCCTCGCAGATGCGCCGTAAGTTCGACCAGATCGTGGACTTCGCCGGCGAACAGGTTAAGCGATCCATCGACGCGCCGGTGCGGCACTACTCCTCGGGTATGCGAGTGCGGCTCGGTTTCTCTGTGATCGCGCAACTCGAACACCCGATCCTGTTGGTGGACGAGGTAATGGCGGTGGGCGACGCCGAGTTCCGCGCCAAGTGTTACGACACCATGGAACGGCTGCTGGCCCAGGGCCGGACCATGGTTCTGGTGTCGCACAACGAAAGTGACCTAACCCGCTTCTGCACCCGTGGCCTATTCATCAACGAGGGCGGGTTGGCGGTGAACGGGACGATGAGCGACGCATTGCGGGCCTACAAGGAGGTCGTCGAGGCGTGATCTTTGCGGTCCCGTTTGTGTTGGCGCTGTTGGTGGGCGCCATCGGCATCACCAGGCAGGCCTGGCGGGACGAGCACGCAACCTGGTGGGCCGCAACGATTCCGTGGCACGAGTTCGCCTCGCAAATGTCGCATGTGGACATTGTGCTGGCGCCCTATTACCTCTTCATGCGCGCCTGGATCTTTGTGGCCGGCGACTCGGTTGTGGCCATGCGAGTGCCTTCGCTGCTGGCCATGGCGATCGCGGCCGGTCTGACCGGAGTTCTTGGCGCGCGGCTATTCGAGCCCTGGGTTGGCCTCACCGCGGGAGCCCTCTTCGCCGTGATCCCCAGCGTCAGCCGCTACGCCGAGGAGGCACGGCCATATGCGTTCGCGATCTGCTTCGCCGTCGCCACCCTCCTCGCCTTGCTGTCACGCCGCTGGGTCCTCCTCGCCGTCTTCACTACCCTCACCGGCCTGTCTCACCTGATAGCCCTCCTAGTCCTCCTCGCCCACCTCCCCCTCCTGCGTCGCCCGACTCCCTCCGCCTCCTCCGCGGATGATCCACATCCCCATACGTCTCAATCGGGGGCCGACATTGAGACGCATGGGGATGTGGATCACGGTGCGGTGAGGGCTTGGGCGATGGCCGTGGGAGTGGGGCTGCTGCCGGTGCTGCCGTTGGCTTTTGTGGGCGCGGGGCAGGCCGGGCAGGTGAGTTGGATCAGTTCGAGTTGGAAGAGCCTTGTCACACTGCCGTTGTCCCTGACCCGTTCCGCGGCAACGGCTGGCATCCTCGCTGCGCTCGCGCTACTCGGGCTGCTCGCGAGCCGCCTCGACCGGAGAGTCGTCGCGCTCATCGTCTGGGCCGCAGCCCCGCCACTGGTCGTCTTCGCAGTCACGCCGCAGTTCTTCCACCACCGATACCTGCTTTTCACCCTTCCGGCGTGGGCCATGCTCGCGGCGTTGAGCGTTCGCCTATTGAGTGGGAGTCGGCAAAAGGTAGCGGCGGCGGCGATGTGCACCGCGATCCTTCTCCTCGGCGGGCGCGACCATCTCGCCCTCCGCAAGTCGCCAGGCATCGGAGATCAGGACTATCAGGCGGCGGCGGCCTATCTCAGCAGCCACATGTCGGCCGGGGATGAAGTGCTTTTTGACGGGTACCCGGACCAGCGCGAGCGTTTCGGATTCGCCTACGAGTTACGGGACAGGCCGACTCCCAGGCTCTGTCCCAATCTCAGCACGTGCGCCAAAAGGGTGTGGCTCGTCAGCAACCGCGCTCCCACCACACCGCCAGGCTTCACCGTGCTCGACGCACAGAACTTCCCCGGCATCGAGCTCCGTCTGCTAACCCCCGCCAGTTGACCAAGACGGTAGGAACACCGACACGCCGTCGAG